>JAGAGL010000072.1:0-21810 GCA_017627595.1 Oribacterium sp.
GACGGTTCTCGCCTGCGAGAACCGTCCCCGGTGGCTCTTCTTCTGCCATTTACAACGGCATATTGTTATGACGTTTTTTCGGATTATCTTTCTCTTTAAAAGCCGATTTAATCCTGTCGATATACATTTTCCTTTTTGCTGTTATCAAACGAAACAAGTTTTGTGCGGTCTAATGCGATCATTACTGCAGGAATCAATATAAGCTGAAGAGCAATACCCGGTATGGCTTTAAGCAATGCTCCTGCCATGAATGCCTGGAACGTAAAAGCATTACCCTTAAGTCCCAGAAGTACTGTCTGGACAATACCCCATACAACTCTGCCCGCAACCATTGCTATAAGGAGGCACTTGTATAAAGCCTCCGTGCACTTCCACTTGGAACGACTGTAAAGATAACCTGCCACAAAAGCATAGGTTGCAAGTTCAAAGGCCATACCTATGGCAGTCGGATACATCGGTGGCATACCAAAAATCATCGACCTTAAAATCGGCAGGATAAAAGCCATGGGTGTCCCCCACTTTTCTCCGACGATAAGCGCACATAAGAATGCCGGTATATGCATCGGCAATAACATACTTCCTATCTGAGGTATCTGTCCCGTAAAGAAAGGAAGTATCATACCTAATGCCAGAAACATTGCTGTCAGAACCATTTTCTTTATTGAATCACTTTTCATACTCTCTCCTTCTCTGTAAATGCTTGTTCTCAGCCCTTTTGACATACAGATACAGATCTAATCAACTTCTTTATATTTTACATCGTTATCAATTCATACTCACGGGTTCCAAGTCCGATCTTTTCCGCATGCTCCAATGTCTCTTTCCATCTGACATTCGGATTGGAATCAAAGAAATGGTCGTGATGGTGATGCCAACCGGGTTTATTTAAATTGTCGGAAAGCTGACTGTTGGGCATAGGGGTCGATCTGAGACAAGCATCCACGCATGCCTGGTCAAGGGCAACCGGATCAAAGGAAGCAAAGAAGCCCACATCCGGAAGTATCGGAGCATCATTTTCACCATGACAGTCACAATTTGGCGAAATGTCACGGACCAGACTGATATGGAAACAGGGTCTTCCGGTGCACACTGCGGCACAGTACTCAGCCATCTTGCGCCCAAGTATCTCATTAGCATCAGCGTTCAGGTTTTCAATCGCATCAAATCCGCAGGCACCTATACACCGACCGCAGCCCTTGCACAGATTCTGATCAATATGAGCTTTTTTATTCTCATAGTAAATTGCATTTGAGCCGCATTCCTTTGCACACCGGCCGCAGCCGCGGCACATATCCTCATGAACCGTCGGATGTCCGCTGTTATGCTGCTGCATCTTACCCGCACGGCTTCCGCAGCCCATTCCTATATTTTTGATCGCACCTCCGAAGCCGGTAGACTCATGTCCCTTAAAGTGTGTAAGGGAAATAAAGATATCGGCATCCATAACAGCTCTGCCGATATAAGCCTCCTTACAGTACTCACCATTTGGCACAGGAACCTCTATATCATCCGTTCCTCTGAGACCATCTCCTATGATTATCTGACATCCTGTGGTGATGGTATTGAAGCCATTGATATTGGCACAATCCAGGTGTTCAAGAGCATTCTTACGTGAGCCCGGATACAAAGTATTGCAATCCGTCAGAAACGGGATCCCTCCCTGCTCCTTAACCACATCAGCGACAGCCTTGGCATAATTGGGCCTTAAATATGAAAGGTTTCCAAGTTCACCAAAGTGCATTTTGATGGCTGCAAACTTCCCGTCCATATCGATGCTGCCTATACCAGCCTTGCTAATAAGCTTCTGCATCTTGACAGTCAATGACGTTCCAACAGTCGTCCTGAAATCCGTAAAATATACCTTTGATCCGGCCATATTGCCTCCTTATTAAATTGTCCCGAAAACAAAACTTGTGATAAAGAATATTTTACATCATTAATGTTTCACGGACAATTTATCCGGAATAAAATATTTTTTTTGAGGCGTGTTTGGTGGTCTATTTTTTCCCTGGATATTATCCCGGGAAAAAATAGTTTACGGTCCATCAAAAAAAGATATTGACGCAAGCCGTTGTATTGTGTACTATCTAATTGTACTTAATCAATAGCAGTACAGATTGTTTACTTCATCATTAAACATGAGGCAGATCAAATTATCGTTTTATTTAGCACATATAATTGCTTTTCAAACAAGGAGGATAAACATATGAATACAGTTTATGATTTCACAGTTAAGAACAGACAGGGCAATGATGTAAACCTGTCCGATTATCAGGGCAAGGTACTTCTGATCGTAAATACAGCAACCGGCTGCGGATTTACACCTCATTACAAGCCTCTTGAGGAGATGTATTCGGAATTGAAAGAAAAGGGGTTTGAAATTCTCGATTTCCCTTGCAATCAGTTTGCAGATCAGGCTCCGGGAAGCGATGATGAGATCCATGAGTTCTGCACTCTGAATTATGGCACTGAATTTCCTCAGTTCAAAAAAATCGATGTAAATGGTGATGATGCAGATCCGCTGTATGCTTTCCTTGCTAATGAAAAACCTTTTGAAGGTTTTGGCAAAGGACTTAAGAATGCTGCATTAAGCAAGTTCGCCGATCTCAATAACAAGAAGTTTGGCGATAAGGCATACATCAAATGGAATTTCACAAAATTCCTCATCGACCGCGAAGGAAAAGTCATCGCACGTTTTGAGCCAACCGAAGATATGAGTGTTGTAAAGGAAGCTGTTGTTAAGGCACTGTAACAACTCAGATTCCGAAACATTCAATTAGAGCTATATCAATTTATGCATCATCAAAGGCTATGATATCTTTCGTAAAGCATCCAAACCATGATATGCACAACCTGATAGTAGAATAAACCCGAAGAAATCATATGATCGATTTCTTCGGGTTTATTATTTTAATTTTTATAAATTCTGTTTCGTCCCGTGATTCTCCGTCCATAAACGATTAACAATATCCAGCCACTGTTTGCACTGGTCGCTCCAACTTGCAACGTGTGGATCAGCAATCCTGTTTTTTTGAGGATCCTCCACAGCAGGTGTTGCCAGGCTCAAGCCATGAACTCCTTGTGGATATAAGTGGAGCTCTGCAAATACTCCATTCCTTATAAGTCCATTCATAAAATTCATTGACGCCTGAACAGATACCTCTTCGTCTGTTACTGTGTGCCAAAGAAATGAAGGAGGGGTGTCACCGGTAATGTATTTTGCCACTTCAAGGTATTCGAACATTTCTTCATCATCGCCACACAGGCATTTGACAAGCTCATGTCCATCAAAATCATGTAATTCCGTAACTGCATATGAAAGGATCATCGCATCCGGCCTTATTGTTTCTGCAGTAAGACCAAGACCCAAAGTCTGGTCATTCCAATGGACCCCCAACGATGCCGCAAGATGTCCACCGGCAGAAAAACCACAGACTGCCGTAAATGTGTTATTTCCCTTATCTTTTGCAATCTCTCTTACCTTGGAAACAGCTAAAGCCAACTGCTTAAGAGGTGTTTTTCCAAGCGGAGCATTCTCCATTCCTACAGAATAATTCAAAATGTAACACTGATATCCGGCCTTCTCAAACTCTCTTGCAACAGGCCATCCTTCCCGTGGACTTAACCATAGGTAAGCTCCTCCTGGACATATCACGACAGAACCTTTGGGCTTACCGGTCATTTCTTCATATAAAAGTTCCGCACCGGTTTCATCAATTTTGATACTGCTTATCATACTTCAACCCCAAATCCAAAGAACTCGTTTGTATTGCGAATACAGACATCCTCTATGATTTCTTTCAGATTTTCCTCTGAACCAAAATATTCACCTCTTTCGCATAATTCCCCGAGGTAGTTACAGAAGACTCTTCTGTAAAGTTCGTGTCTGGGATAAGAAATGAAGGATCTGGAATCTGTTAACATACCTACTGACAATGAGACCGGATACAGGTTTGCACATGCCTTAAACTGTCGCTCAATGCCAAACTGCTGATCATTGAACCACCAGGGCGCACCAAGCTGCACCTTTGACTTTGTTCCGTTATCACAGAATCCGGCTGCAAGTATAGCCCAGGTTTCTATTTTTGTTCCGTCAAGAGGATATAAAATAGTTTTTGGAAGTTCACCCGCAATTGTCAGTCTGTTAAGAATCTCACCAACAGAAGTTACACCGGCCTGATCATCACAGCAGTCATAACCTGTAGACTGTCCCACATTCTGAACTCCGGTAGTATTGGCATCCAGATATGTGCCGATATGCAATTGCATGATATATCCTTCTTTGTTGTAAAGCTTGCCCATCTCTATAAGGAATGCACTCTGATACTGATCCACTTCTCCGGCTGTCAAAGTTTCATTCTTTCGAGCTTTCTCAAAAATAGTATCTATTTCCTCCTGAGTGTAATCAGCAAATGTAAAGTGAGGGATACCATCATCGGATACGGTTGTGCCTGTAACTTCTTTGAAATACTGAAGTCGTCTATCAAGGGCATCAAGCATGGTTTTAAAAGATGTGATCTCAATTCCTGCCGCCTCCGATAGTTGCTTTAAATACGAGTCAAATGTAGGCAATTCGATAAACATCGCCTTATCAGGACGAAACGCAGTAATGACTCTTGTGGCTGTCTTCTGCTCATTCAGTTTTTTATGCCACTCCAGATCATCAACAGGATCTTCCGTTGTAGATACCAGCTTTACATTTGAATGCTCCATGCACCACTGTCTCGTCATGTGCTTCTCATGTATCATCTTTTTTGTCTTCTGATATATTTCCTCGGCGTTCTCCTCTGTCAGAGGTTCATCAATGTCAAAATACCTTTTCAGCTCAAGAGCACACCATATAAAAATCGGATTTCCGACCATCTTGGGCAACACCTTGGCGAATACAAGAAACTTCTCGTGAAAATCTGTTTCTGTTCCTGTGATGTATTTCTCCTCGATACCGAAAGTTCTCATTGCACGCCATTTATAATGATCCCCTTCAAGCCACATCTCACCAAGATCTTCAAATTCATGATTCTCATACATTGCCTTTGGAGAAATATGGCAATGATAGTCAATGATAGGCATGGGCTCAGCATATTTGTGATAAAGTTCTCTTCCTGTTTCATTTGTCAGAAATAGTTCTTCTGAAAACTTATTGTTTAATTTCATTTTTAATGCCTCTCTCATAGAAATCAAAAACCAATCAATGCGCCACCATCTACCGGGATGCAGGAACCGGTAATGTAACGTGCTGCCTTGGAACACAGGAAGGCACATGCCATTCCTATATCCATTGGATCTCCAACCGTCTTAGCCGGTATTCTGCCCATAATTTTTGCAAGACGCTGAGGATCAGTATCAACCGCCTTATGGAACATGGGGGTGTCAATCCATCCCGGTGCAACCGCATTTACAGTTATACCAAACTCTGCAAGTTCTGCTGTCAAAACATGGATCATTCCAAGAAACCCTGCTTTGGCCGTGGCATATCCGCATACCTGAGGCTGTCCGATATAAGAAGTCATTGAAGCCTGAAATATGATACGTCCGTGCTTTTGTTCCTTCAGATAAGGAACAACTGCCTTTGTCATTGCGAAAGAACCTACAAGCTGCACATCAAGAACACTCTTGTAGTCATCAACAGTCATATCCCATATAAACTTTTTACAGTGATTTCCGGCATTGTTCACAAGTATCGTTACCTTGCCAAAATCCTTCACTATTTTTTCAACAAGCTCCGGAGCATATTCTGTATTGGAAATATCATGCTCGTAAAATCTAACATTATCACCAAACTCTTCCAATGCCTTTTCATACTTTCTGCTGACCACAGCAACCTTTGCACCGGCAGATACAAGACATCTTGTAATAGCAAGACCTAATCCTGTACCGCCACCGGTTACGATGGCAACTTCACCGTCAAGATCGTACCATTCGTTCATGTGAAATCCATTTATTTCCTCTTCTGTAAATGCAGCCATTTTTATCACCCCTCTTTTCCGTTAGCCTTCCTCACATTTTCTGTGGATGGCAACAGTATTCTCCTGATATTTATAGGGAATAAAGAATTCTTTATGTCCCAATGCTTCAGACTTAGTTTCTTTTCCGTCAGCAATTTCAGCAACATATCTTGCAAGATCATCTGCCATTTCTGCCATACTCTTTGTGCCTTCCAGAATAGGACTGGCATCAAACTCCATGTCTTCAGACATACGCTCGAAAGTCTCATGGTTACCTGTTATCTTCACACAGGGACCAACTGCACTTCCGACAACACTGCCCCGACCCGTAACAAGAAAAACCATATGTGCACCGCAGCTTATAAGATCCATCAGGCCTTCATTGTCATTCGGATTGGTGATACCAAACTGCATCCAGTAAGGATCCGGTGTTGAATCCAGAAGCCATAATCCTTCCTTTTCCGGGCGTTGTGCTACTTTCAACACACCCTGAATCTTACCTGAACCACTTTTTACAATAGCACCCATGGACTTCTCTTCGATGGTTGAAAGCCCACCCGCAAAGTTGCCGGGACTTACCGAATATTGATTTACCGACTTACAGTACTCCAGTGCTTTATCATAGGTATATGCAATCTCTTCTTTTGCCTTTTCTGTAGCTCCGCGTTTCACAAGTACATCCTTAAGTCCAACGGCTTCAACAATCTCTTCAAAAATTGCCGTTCCCCCAAGATTTGTCAGTTTGTCAAAAAATCGACCGACAACAGCATTACCGGCAAGCCCTGATGTATAATCAGAGCCTCCGCACTCGGCACCGATAACGAGATCCTTCCAGGTCATAGGCACTGTAGGAGTGCTCCTGAGTTCACGAATTGCCCAGGAAGCCCAGGATTCACCTTTTTGTATTGATAACCTTGTTCCACCTTCTTTTTGGATAAACATCCAGGAAGATAATTTTCCTTCCTGTGTAGCGATATCCGCAAGCCATTCAGGCTGAATGTATTCGCAGCCTAATCCGACAGCGAGGACTGCGCCAACATTAGGATGACGGATCATACTGATCAACATATTGATGGCATACTGATTATCAGTACATCCATCAAATCCAACAAGTTCCACATCCCGGGAATTTGTCCTTTCAACAATCTGTCTTGCTACAAATTCCGAACATTTTACTGTGTAGATAACCAATACCCTGTTCCGAATACCGGGTCTTCCGTTTTTTCTTTGATATCCTCTAAAGGTTAATTCTTCCAGTTTCACAGCTCTGTACCATGCCTTTCGGTTATTTGTAACTCATATCCTTCGGAGCACCTGTAACAGCATCCAGATGGCTTGAACGCTCATCGTAGTTCGATGCCATCTCTTCAAGATGCACCCATGATCCCTTAGGGATATTCTTTATGGCGTGACCGATCACCACTCCATACTTTACGATGTCTTCTCCATCGCTTATGTCACGAAGAGCAATTTTATGTCCTACCGGGATATCAGTTACGGCTGTTATCTCTTTCTGTTCAGTATCACCTATTAAAGGAACGGTACTACCCGCCTCAAGAGCTGTAAGAGCTACCGCAACATTATCCTGCAGGTTTACCTGAAAAACTTTTTCATTCATTCTACTCACCATGCTCAATTGTCTTTACGACCCATATGCTGAAGGAAAACGGATCCATCAAAGGATACCGAATACTTTAAACGCTTCTGTCGCTGACATGCCGCCCTCGATGGCTTTTCTTACCTTCTTTTCACCCATAGCTTTTTCCAAAGCCTTTTCCAGAACCTCATCCTTTATTTCCTTAGGGATGATCAGAACTCCATCAATATCGCCAAAAACCAGATCTCCGTCATGGATCGTAACCTGACCAATCTCAATCGTACATCTCATATCACATACATAAGTACGAACAGAACTATCCTGGGCCCAGCATTGAGTTGCAAATACGGGGAAGTTCTGCGACAGAACCTGAGGTGTATCTCTTGTGTATCCGTCCAGTACCGCACCTGCTGCCCCTCTTGTTTTAGCCGTTGCAGTGAGAAGTTCGCCCCACAGTGCGGAATTATGCGCACCTGTTGCCACATATACTTCATTTGGTTTAAGCTGGTCCAATGCCTCTGTAAGAAGTCCAAACGGCTTCTTCGGAGCTTCGAACACATCATTTTCAAGAATTGTACATGCGTATCCTGCAACCTTAAGTCTGTTATCCGGCTGTGTTCTGTCTATATATGCGTCAGTCGGTACAAGAGCCTCCAAGGGACGAATGTTTGCAGGTAAAAACTGATGCTTGTAACCCATCTGATCCAATATATCTCCCACAACGGGTGTATAAAGTTTTTCCTTCATTAGTGTGAACATTTCTTCATCGTTATTCCAAAGCTTAGCCATATTATGCCTCCATTAATATGCCATCATTGGCAGCCACATAAAGGACTGCGGGAAATATGTGAGGATAAGAAGTGCGATACCCATTACCAGATAGAAGGGAATCATTGCCTTCGACAGCCTCTCCAGACTGATACCTGAAATCGCAGAACCAATGAATAATGTTGATCCTACCGGAGGTGTCAGAAGCCCGATACCGAGATTCAGAACCATAACAACACCAAGATGAATAGGTGACAGTCCAAGAGAAATCCAAATAGGAAGAATGACCGGTGTAAGCATTAGAATCAGACAGGCCATCTCGATCAGACATCCAAGGATGAGCATCAAAATATTCAGAAGAACAAGTATCATGATCTTATTTGTTGTAAATGAGAACAGCGCGTTTGTAACCATTGTTGGAATCTTCAGATATGTAAGAAGATACGTAAACGCTCCGGATACACCTATAAGGATCAGGACCTTACCAAGCATCATAGTTACATTATTGAAGATGCGTGGAATATCTCTAAACTTGAATCCTTTATAAATAAAGAGTCCAACTGCCATAGACCATACAACAGCTACTGCCGCAGATTCTGTTGTAGTAAAAATACCTGCTACGACACCGACTACAACAATCAGAACTGCTGCAAGTCCCCAGATAGCACGGATAAAGGATTTTGCGCAAGCCTTGGGAGAAAATCTTCCGGTTACAGGAATATTATTTTTCTTTGAGTAATACCATGAATAAATCATCAGAACTGCAGAAAGAACCGCACCGGGCACATAACCTGCAAGGAAAAGCTGTCCTATGGAAACAGTTGTTACACCTGCTGCCGCAAGTGTGTAAATGACCATGTTCTGAGATGGAGGAACCAAAATTCCCTCTACGGAAGAAGCCATTGTAAGTGCTGTTGAGAATGGTCTGTCATAACCCTGCTCTTCCATCATCTTTATCTCGATGGGTCCTAAAGATGCACAGTCAGCGGATGAAGAACCTGAGATTCCTCCAAAGAAAAATGAAGATACAACGTTAACCATTGCGGCTCCGCCTCTCACCCAGCCAACCAGTTCCTTGGAAAAATCTATCAGTCTGTCTGTTACACCACCTGCACTCATAAGTTCACCCATAGTGATAAAAAACGGGACAGCCAGCAGTGTATATGAATTCAAATTTGATACAAACTTAAGTGCCATCTGCATCGGATTGATTCCTAAGTAGAAAAAGTCTACAAGAGAAGCAATTCCGATAGCATATACGATAGGAACGCGAAGAAAAATCAGAACTATAAAAATCGCTATAAGCAGAAATGTTGCTATTGCTGTTGTGCTCATTTCTGATCAAACCTCCTTACCCATTGAGAAATCAGTGCGAATATGTAAAACACTCCCGTAACAGGAAGTGAAAGATACATATATGCATATCTGATATTGATGCCGGCCATTGTATTGGTTCTTGACTGTTTCATAAGCTGCATTCCATACACGATCATAAATATGGCAAATATCAGAATACAGATTTCACCAAGAATATCAGTTGCAATAAGAGCCTTTTTTGACATCTTTTCATCGAACATGGTTACTTTCAGGTGCTCATTGGAACGTACAACCAGAGCAGATCCAAGGATACTCATCCAGGTTAAAAGGAAAAGAGAAAGCGGCTCGCCCCACATAGGTGAGTTATGCAATACGTATCTTCCAAGGAATATATAAAAAACAATACAGATAAGTGCGCCGAGCATAGCGGCGCAGAGATACTTGAGAAATTTAAAGACAAAAGCGTCAACTTTTTCCCATAATCGAACGAAATCTTTCATGAAAACGCCTCCGGTCATAGACCAACAACTTTGTTCTTAAAGAAAAGGGAAGGTCGCGATTCCTCACAGCCCTCCCTCGCGCAAAATGCATATTTACGTACTTCATACGGGCGTGCCACGAATTATGTTTCCCACTAATGTGCAAATGCACACCGAAGATGACATATGACACTCATACCTTATCAGTACTGACCGCTTGCTAACTTCTTGATGATCTCCTGCTCAGCCTCTGAGTATGTGGCATATACACTCTGGCAAGCCTCCTGCCACTTATCGAGATCTGCAACATCAATCTTTGTAACACCCTTGTCAGCAAATGAATCAAATGCTGCCTGTTCCTGCTTCTGATTGTACTCATAGCAAGCTGCTGAAGCTGCTTCTGCTGCCTCATTCATCCAACCCTTCTGCTCATCTGTCAAAGAATTCCACTTATCCTTATTCATAAGGATAACGCCGCATCCAAATGTGTGAGCATCTGTGATGAAGTAAGGAGCAACTTCATTAAATGAGTTTGACAGATAGGATGTAACACCATTCTCTGCACCGTCTACTACACCTGACTGAAGAGATGTATAAAGTTCAGAATATGCTATAGGAGTTGCAGAAGACTTAAGAGCATTCATAGTGTTTACCATGAGGTCTGTCTCAGGAACACGGATCTTAAGTCCATTCATCATATCAAGAGTAAATTCACTCGGTGATCCAAGCTTCTTATATGTATCCTCTGTGATGAACATTGATCTTGGGCCTTCAACCAACCAGCCAAGAGCTACATAACCACAATCATCTGTATCTACAGAATCAAGCATCTGCTGACCGAGATCAGAAACTGCCATATCATGGAACTGCTCCATATCCTTGAAAAGATAAGGAAGACCTGTAAGAGCAATTGTTGGAGCACCATAGTTGGAAAGTGAAGATGCATTACCGCGGAAAATATCAAGTGTTCCCATCTGTATTCCCTGCATGGAAGTCTTCTCATCTCCAAGTGTTCCATTTGTGTAAAGGTCGATAGTGATCTGACCGTTGGAAACTTCATTTATCTTTTCTGCGAATGCTTTTGCACCTACTGTTGCACCGTACTCATCGCCGTTTACCTCTGACCACTGAAGTACAAGGGAATCAGCTGCAGGTGCTGCTTCTGCTGATGCTGCAGGTGCTGCCTCTGCAGGCTTTGCTTCTGCTGATGCTGCAGGAGCTGCTGTTTCTGCAGGCTGTGCCGCTGTGGTTGCTGCCGGCTGAGATCCGGAACCACATCCTGCAAGAGACATGACCATCAGGCCTGCCAAAACTCCAGACAATACATTTTTCTTCATTTCATAATCCTCCTTAAAATGATCACGACTATTTTTGTAATCCTGTCTTTGGACCAAAAATACATTATTGAACAAACACGTTAAAACTTGTTGTATATCAGATAAAACGTTTTTGTTTATTCCTGCATCTAAACTATCACCGCATTAACGAAGTGTCAATAATTACTCACATTTTAGTTGTTTTAGTAAAATTATTTGTGCATTTTCACTCAACACCAGTCATCTTTTTTGGTGATTTGGAAGAAAACACTATTAATTTTGTTCGTTTAATAGTGTTTTTTATTTATTCTGATATACTTAAGCAAAACGTTTTAGTAGTGCGATTATATTGATATTCCTTGAAATATGGAGGAGACCTATGATTATCAAAAAATTTGAAAGCTGGTGGGTAGAACGAGGCAAATGCCTATTTGATGAAAAGCGTCAGGGAGGCGCAAAAATGGGCTGGGACGTTCTTGTCATCAAGCTTACGACAGATACCGGCATCGAAGGAATCGCCACCTGCATGGCTGCCAGATCAGGAGCTGTTTCCGAGTCTTATTTAAATGAAACTGTTGCACCGGTTGTATTAGGAAGAGATCCCCACGACAGGGAGGCAATCTTCCAGGAGCTTTGGGTGATAGACAGACACGAAGCATTCTTCCCGGTATTCCTTCCCGGACCTGTAGATGTAGCACTTTGGGATATCTGTGCCAAGGAAGCGAATCTTCCTCTTTATAAGTACATTGGCGCTTACAGAGATTCTCTTCCGGCATATGCCAGCTCTAACTTCCTTCCTACAATTCAGGATTATGTTGACGAAGCGCTTCTTTATAAGAGTAAAGGTCTGAAGGGCTACAAAATGCACCCTGCAGGACCTGTAGAGTTCGATATGGCTGTTCATCAGGCTGTCCGCGATGCTGTCGGTCCGGATTTCGCTCTCATGACCGATCCTGTTGGTGATTACACCATTGACGAAGCCGTTCGCGTCGGCAGACAACTGGAACGTCTGAATTTTGAATGGTTCGAAGAACCATTCCGTGATTTTGAATTATATAAGTACACAGAATTGTGTAAGACACTGGATATTCCTATAGCAGCAACAGAAACAACCAGAGGCTGTCATTGGGGCGTCGCACAGGTCATCAACCAGCACGCTGCCGATATTGTTCGTGCAGACGTTTCCTGGAAAGACGGCGTAACAGGCACATTAAAAATAGCACATCTTGCAGAAGCATTCGGCCTCAATGTCGAGATACATACTACAACAATGAACTATATGGATATGGCCAATCTTCATGTAAGCTGTGCTATTAAGAACTGCAAATATTTTGAATACTTTGTACCGGAAGACAATTACCGTCTCCCTATGAAGGGCGATCTCCCCATAGATGAGAACGGTATCATCCACGTTTCGGACAAACCGGGTGTCGGAGCAGAGCTTGACTGGGATCTCATTAAGAGCGCCTGCCACAACTATATCTGCCAGGAAGTATAATCCGAAAGATCATTAATAGAAGATCATCGCACCGACATTACTCTTTTCATACATCGGAAGGTTGCTCTTAAATACCACGTCAGCACCAACATAGACTATTTTGGATTCAGGCTCCTTACCATTGACAAGATAGTCTGTCAGGACGCGAATACCGTAATAACCCTGAGCATAAGGATTTTTCTGGATAACGTTATTAAAAACACCCTTTCTGACACGCTCCTGAGTATCTTCAGAAAGGTCAGAACCCACAGAAAAAATATCAACCTTACCTGATTCTTCAAGGGCCTGTCCCAAAAGGTAGGTTCCCTGAGAAAATACCGATGCACAAGCAGCGATGTCGGGGCGCATAACTTCTCTGAGGATATGGAGATAATTTGCATTTTCAATACTCCACGAGAAATCTTTATACACCAGATTTTTGATGTTATTCTCATTCAGGTATGCATCAAATCCGCGGACAATCTGAGAATGTGAATGGAATTTGGGATTACCGGCCAAAAGGAAGATACTACCATAGGACATGATCCTGGAAGTGATCAGTTCCGCCATGGTTCTGCCGATGACTTCGTAATTACACTCAACGCAGCAAAGGTAATCAGTGTTTTCACGGTATGAATTCAGAAACACCACGGGTATTCTTCTACTATCGATAAACTCCCAATCACTTTCAGAAACAACTTCCAGATGTCCCGCCGAGAGATAACCATCGATTTCACCGGTGTGCAGCATCTCATGTACCTTTTGCGCTATTTCATCGTGTCGGTGTGAATGATATGGAATTTCAATGAATTCAGCATTTGCAATATGTGCTGATACATAGTCATGGATTCCCTGCCACATGGGCGGATAGAAAAAACTGTTATCTCCCTGCACCCCCGGCAGGACTATCAGGATCTTCTGTCTTTTACGTTTCAAAGACGCAGCATTTTCGTTTGGCTGATAGCCCAGCCTCTCTGCTACCTCTTTTATGAGAGCTCTTGTAGATTCACTGACACCTTTTTTACCACTAAGTGCAATGTGAACCGAACTAATGCTGACTCCTGCTGCTTCTGCAACATCTCGGATTGTGGCATTCATTATATGTACTTCCTTTCCATTAGGATAAGTTTCATATAAATCTTTTTCAGATCAAGAAATATGCAGTCATTATAACATAGAGAATTTTAATTATTAAAGTAACCTTGTCTTTTGTTTGTGGCACAGCATAATAATCCAAAACATGCCGCCATATTAAAATACATCATTCGCAAATCAGGAGGTAATTAAAACATGGGTGAACTTACAGGATATGCCGGAATCGTAACAGGAGGTTCCAGCGGCATCGGTCTTGACATTGCAAATATGCTGGCTTTTCAGGGTGCGACGGTCTACATAATTTCCAGAACCGGCAAAGTTAAGGATGGTTTCCCTGATAGTGTGGCCGGCACCATACATATCAAAGGTGACATTAACGATAAAGCCGCCATGACAAAGATCATTTCAGAACTTGCAGATAAACACGAAGGACATCTTGACTTCCTCGTCAACAACGCAGGGACCACTTATAAGTGTGCTGCTCAGGAAGTACCGGAAGAAGAATTTGATCGTGTTCTGGATACTAATGTTAAATGCGTCTTCACCATGTCACAGCTCTGTTATCCTTATCTGAAAAAAAGTCCTTTCAAAGGCAGGATCATCAATATCTCCAGCATGAGTGCACATCTTGGATTCTCACTGGTTGTCCCCTACTGTACAAGTAAAGCTGCAGTTTGTGGACTAACAAGAGGTCTTGCCATAGAATGGGCAAACGATAACATCTGTGTAAACTCCATTGCTCCCGGCTGGTTCCACTCCAAGATGCTGGATGAGGTTATGGATGACAAACGCAGACAACAGATCCTGAACCGCATCCCTGTACATGATTTCGGTGACACCAAAGACTTAGGTGCAATGGCAGCTTTCCTGATCGGCCCCCACGGAAAATATATCACAGGACAGGACTATGCACTTGACGGCGGAGCACTCGCATTCGGATACTAAAGACGACCGGATATGATACACATTTTTGCGTATCATATCCGCTTTTTTATGCCTTTTTCCATCTGTTCGAAATGTCTTCAACCACAATATCTTGCGTTTTACTTACAATATGTGTCTACATATTGAATTCGCAACCCCTTTGTGTTATCGTTACATTATCACAAAAAACACAGGGGGATGGATCCTATGTATCAGGTAGTTAAAAGAGATGGTGCTATAGTCGAGTTCAATATTTCCAAAATATCAGCAGCCATCACAAAGGCATTTGAAGCTTTAGAGAAGGAATATCATTCAAGCGTTATTGACCTTATATCGCTTAGAGTAGCTTCAGATTTCGAGACCAAGGTCAAGGATGGAAAGATCACCGTGGAAGAGATCCAGGACAGTGTCGAGAAGGTTCTTTCAGAGTCCGGATACTCCGATGTTGCCAAGGCTTATATCCTTTATCGTAAGCAGCGTGAGAAGGTTCGTAATGTCAATTCCACCCTCCTTAACTATAAAGATATCGTGGATGACTATTTAAAGATCAATGACTGGCGAGTAAAAGAAAATTCAACTGTCACCTATTCTGTCGGCGGTCTCATTCTTTCAAATTCAGGTGCCATCACGGCCAATTACTGGCTTTCAGAAGTATATGATGACGAAATTGCCAAGGCTCACAGAAGCGCTGCCATTCATATCCACGATCTCTCCATGCTGACCGGCTACTGTGCAGGATGGTCACTGAAACAGCTTATAATGGAAGGACTCGGCGGTATTCCCGGCAAGATCACATCTTCACCCGCAAACCATCTTTCTACTCTCTGCAATCAGATGGTCAACTTCCTTGGAATCATGCAGAACGAATGGGCAGGCGCACAGGCCTTTTCATCCTTCGATACTTATCTGGCTCCTTTTGTAAAGGTAGATAATCTTTCCCAGAAGGAAGTTAAGCAGTGCATACAGTCCTTTGTATATGGCGTAAATACTCCAAGCCGCTGGGGAACACAGGCTCCTTTCACAAATATCACTCTGGACTGGACAGTTCCTTCCGATCTCAGAAACCTAAACGCCATAGTGGGCGGAAAAGAACTTGATTTCACCTATGGTGATTGCCAGAAGGAAATGGATATGGTAAACAAGGCCTTCATCGAGATCATGATCGAGGGCGATGCCAATGGACGCGGTTTCCAGTATCCTATCCCGACATATTCCATCACACGTGATTTTGACTGGTCTGAGACAGAGAACAACAAGCTTCTGTTTGAAATGACTGCCAAATACGGAACACCTTATTTTTCAAACTACATAAACTCTGATATGGAGCCTTCAGATGTCCGTTCAATGTGCTGCAGACTCCGCTTGGATCTGAGAGAGCTTCGTAAAAAGAGCGGCGGTTTCTTTGGTTCCGGAGAGTCAACAGGCTCTATAGGCGTTGTAACTATAAATATGCCGCGTATTGCATATCTTGCCTCTGACGAAGAAGACTTCTATAAGAGACTCGATCACCTTATGGATATCGCAGCAAGATCCCTCCACACCAAGAGACAGGTCATCACGAAGCTTCTGGAGCAGGGTCTGTATCCATACACCAGGAGATATCTCGGCACATTTGCAAACCACTTCTCTACCATAGGTCTTATCGGTATGAACGAAGTCGGCCTCAACGCAAACTGGATCGGTGCAGATATGACGGATGAACGCACACAGAAGTTTTCACAGGAAGTTCTCAACCACATGAGAAACCGCCTGTCAGAGTATCAGGTTCAGTATGACGGTGAGCTCTACAACCTGGAAGCAACTCCGGCGGAGTCCACTACCTATCGTTTTGCAAAGCATGACAAGGAGCTTTATCCCGAGATCATCACAGCAAACATGAACGGAACTCCTTACTACACCAACTCATCACACCTTCCTGTTGGATACACCGAGGACATTTTCTCAGCACTTGATATCCAGGATGAGCTTCAGACTCTTTACACCTCAGGAACCGTGTTCCACGCATTCCTTGGTGAAAAACTTCCCGACTGGAAGGCAGCTGCCAGCCTTGTAAGAAAGATTGCAGAGAACTACAAACTTCCTTACTACACCATGTCACCGACATATTCAGTCTGCAAGGAGCACGGTTACCTTACAGGCGAACAGACAGTATGTCCTCACTGCGGTGCAAAGACAGAGGTTTACAGCCGCATCACCGGATACTATCGTCCTATAGCCAACTGGAATGACGGAAAAGCTCAGGAGTACAAGGACCGTAAGGTTTATAATGTCGCAGGCTCAAAGCTTACACATGAAGGACTTAAGATGAAGCCAAAGGCTGAAGCTGCTGCTAATGCTAATAAATCAGAAAATGTCACTGATATAAGTTCATCACCTGCAGCTGAAAATACCATAATGCTTTTCAAAACCCCAACCTGTCCTAATTGCAAGATCGCAGGATCTCTTCTCGATGAAGCAGGCGTACATTATGAGATTATGGATGCCATGGAAAACCCCGGGCTGGTAGAAAAGTTTGGAATCAAGCAGGCTCCTACACTTGTTATTTCATCAGGAAACAGCTATGAGAAGCTTCTCGGAGTTTCAGACATTAGAAGCTGGATAAGCAGCGGCAAAGTATTTAAGGCAGGAGCATAAACTACACTCTATCAGATAGAGTTAATACATTCTCTCAAAATTATTAACCGCGAATCGTTTCATATTCTTCTGAAACACTTAATTATTAATCACGAATCGTTTCATATTCTTTGAAACACTTAAAGCCTCACCCCGTTTCTTCGGATCAAGAAGAAACAGGGTGAGGCTTTTACTTACATATAAGCTATCTCCGGTATTTTCATCTCAACAAATGAAGCCAACGGGGACGGTTCTCGCCGGCGAGAACCGTCCCCGTTGGCTTAGTTGATCTTTTGTCATCCTATGATCTCATGTATCTCTGTTTGAGGTTTTATGCGTCTGACCACATCCATTATTGTCCCATCCCGGCTTTCAATTATTCCTACTATATCATCCTCAAAATGAATAGGTTCAGGTTTCCCGACGATGTTTAATGCAGTCGAAAGCAATTCCTGAATAGTCACGATATGAAGCCCTGACGCAGAAAGACATTCTATAAGATCCTTCCTTTTGGGATTGATGGCTACACCATAATCCGTAACCAGAACATCAACGGCTTCACCCGGGGTGGTGACATTGACAACCCTTTCAACTACTGTGGGTATGCGTCCTCTTATAAGAGGCGCAACAATGATTGAACATCTGCTTCCGGCTGCAGTATCCGGATGTCCTCCCGGTGCCCCTCGCAGCACACCATCTGAACCTGTTGTGACATTAACATTAAAATCGGTATCTATCTCCAGGGCTCCAAGGATCACAAAATCCAGTTTGTTGACAAAGGCGCCCTTGTTGAGAGGATTGGCGTACTCTGAGGTTGAAATCTCATAATGCCTCGGATCATTTTTTACCGATTCTATAGCTGTTTTATCAAAGCACTGGGCATCGACAACAGTTCTGATATAACCCTTTTCCAGAAGGTCACACATGGGCTTCGTTATACCGCCGATGGCAAAAGACATTTTAATGTTTCTCTCCTCCATCAGTGGCTCCAGGAATCGTGTAACCGCAAGAGAAGCTCCGCCTCCTCCGGTCTGGAAAGAAAAACCATCTTTAAAAAACGGTGTTGCTGCCATGACCTTTGCACAGTCTTCCGCCATTTTAAGTTCTCTTACATCCTGAGTCATTCGGATTACATTGCTGGCTATTTTTGCAGGATTTCCTATCTCATCCACCACGCAGACATAGTCCACATCAGTCATTGGGATAGATGGCGGATAATTGGGGAACGGTACAAGGGTATCTGTAATTGCCACAGTATAGTCAGCATATTTTGCATCCACCATAGAGTATGACAGAACACCGCAATCACTCTTTCCGCCTACTGCTCTCAAATTACCGTATTCATCCGCTGTAGGAGCCCCGATAAATGCGATGTCTATATGTACATCACCTTCCTCAATAGCTCTCACGCGTCCACCGTGAGAACGGATAATGGCAGGCGTCTTAAGCTTTCCATATGATACGGCCTCTCCTATACGGTCCCTGATTCCGGAAGTCTGTATGCCTGTGACGATGCCTTTTTCGATTAGATCCGCAACCACACTATGGGCAGCGCCAAGGGAACTGGCACAGACTGTCAGATCCTTAAGTCCCATTTCAAAGGCAGTCTGCATCACCATATTGACTATATGATCCCCATCCCGGAAATGATGATGAAATGAGAAAACCATGCCATCATGGGCGTTGCATTTTTCCATCGCTTCCCTTATGGATGACACCATCTTGTTTCTCATTGGATCAACCATGCCATGAGCCGTAACTTCAGCCTTTTTAAATGGCTTATTGTCTCTGTAATGAATTCCTCTAAACGGCTCTTTTCCGTACTTTTTGAGTATCTCGTCAGGTATATCCCTGCCGACAGCATTGATCATAACTCACCTCCAGTTTCTCATACAAATATACTTAGTTCCTTGTAAATTCCCAAAGATGATCCTGCTTCAATAATAGATGGTTTTCATCATGTATTGATAAAGCTCCGGAGCACCATCCTGTTTAACTACAACCACTTTTTCTTTTTAAAGAACAGTAAACAACCCACGGCAATCAGAATGCTTACAACAATTATTAAAGGATATCCCCACCTCCATTCAAGTTCAGGCATGTATCGAAAATTCATGCCATACCATCCCACTATAAGAGTAAGCGGCATAAAGATCGTTGTAACAACCGTCAGTATCGTCATGATGCTGTTTTGTTTGATATCCAGATGTGCCTTGTACTGGTCTCTCAGCTGCATAGTATAATCCCGTAACGAAGCCGAATAGTCATGAAGTCTTGACACACGATTTAAAAACAGCCTGAAGTATCTCAGGTTTTTTTGCTTAAAGAAATTGTTTTCATTCTCTTCAAGTTCCTGACCTAGATCCAGGAGCTGTTCATAATGGATACGAAGGTTTCGTATATCGTTTCTGATATCATTCAGTCTGACTGATGGAAACGAGTCCTTACCGTCCATGATAGTCTTTTCCATGGAATCCAGCTCACACTCGTATTTTTCCATGAGCCTTAAATCATCTATCACTATCTGATCCAGAAAATCATATATAAATCTTTCAAGACTCGGAAGCTTCCACTTTTTCACACGCAGGATATTGGTTATCAGTTCTTCTGCCTTACCGCTGTCATCGATAAACACTATTCCTTTTTCGTCAAGTACGAAGGCAAACTTGCTGTCATCTCCCGAAAGATCATTTCTGTTTGGAATTGAAAATGAACCTGTAAGAGAATCATAGTTCACTTCAGCTTTTGTAGTGAATATCTCAGAGAGATCAGGGCCTATATCTATACCCATTTCAAACATATCCAAATCCTGTTTCCATTCTTCGGAGGATAACACTGCGACATATTGCTTATCCGCAGTTTTCAAATCTTCCTTTTTGATTTCTTTCAATGTTTCTTCAATCTTATAAAACATTCAACTCCTCCGTAAATTGTCCTCATGGATATTTCATTTGCTTTATAATAATCATAAAACCTTGTCTGAATTATTCGTGGTTGTGGCTTCAGGAATTACATTCTCGTTACCGCATCCTGACATAAAAAAGACATTGCAGACATTGCTGTCGCTAAAACTACGGCCATCATTTTATTTGTTTTCATAACTTCCTCCTGTTTTTGATAAACCTTAATTATGTCTTATAAGAATTCTTTGAGTTCTCTACCATCGACTGTTTTTAAATCAATTTTCCCATTTGAAGCCCCAAATACTACAAATCCCGAAATCCCTGAAGGAGCTTCAAATACCAAGTTTTCAGTAACAATGCCGTTTTTATCTATAAATGCAGCTAGCTTTTCACGCCTATCCTTAATTGACTTTGAGCAGCTATCTGTTGGGACTTTAGCAACAAGACTCCCCTTAAGAAGAATGTATATTCCATCTTTAAATAAACATTTAGCGTCTATTTTTCTACCGGGAATACCGCTATCTCTCCGAATGAAAAGTTGTAATCCCTCATTACTATTGGCCTCTCCAACCTCTTCCTTTGTAAATGTCTTGTATCCCAGCAATTTCAGAATTTCCAGAACTTCATCAATAAACGGCTCCATGATAACTTCTGTTTCCTCAGAGTAATTACCAATTGTCGGGTTCTTTTTATTTTTTGCTCCCTTTCCGGTTTCATTCGCCAAATTGCAGAAGCGATTTTCCAAGTAGTTTAACTCTGTGGCTCCGAGTGAATTTGCCTTATGAACTATCATTATCGCTTCCGTCCAATAATTCTCCTTAGGCTTATCATGCTCAGAAACTCTCAGCAAAACTCCCTCGCCATTTAATCTCTCATTAGCCTGCCCTACGTAAACAACTTCTTTATCTTCGTCCTTTCCAATGAGAAAATATACGCCTGCCTTACTAAGCCGCGTTACGCTTTTATAATCAGATAATTTTTCACGTGATACCCTATACAGATATGCATCGCCGGGTTTAAGGCAACACTCCAAGCCGCCATCCGCATCACCATCAAGCATTGTTATATTTAGAATCTTTTTATGCTTAGCCATCGTAATATTTCCTCAATTCTTGTATCTACTGTTACAATCATATTTCTTTATTCATTGCCCTTTGCTAATAATTATATTGTATATACACTTCTTTGAAAATGTAAAAAGAAGTTCTTATCGTATTATATAGAAATCTCATCATTAGGCCTTTATTTGCTTTAAACATAATTTACATTATGAGAAGTTCCCGGATGGGACTGTGAAATGTATTGAAGACGAGATACCGTTTAATATCCCTGATACTTGGGCATGGTGTAGAATACGAGACATTTGTAATATGTCA
>JAGAGL010000073.1:0-8721 GCA_017627595.1 Oribacterium sp.
CGATATCTGTAACAGATTTCGCCTTCTGTCATCATCATGAAAATCTCTCCTCTCCACTTTTGGACATCGTGTCCAGAAGTTCATAAACAAAAAAAGCGCAGTCCCAAGATTTCTCTCAAAACTGCGCTATCGCTGTAGTATTTATATTTTATTGTTATTCTTTTGATAAAAGCTTAAGCCCTGCTATTCCGATCACGATCAGAGCTACACATATGATCTGCGGAACTGACAGTTTTTCATTAAACAGGAATATACCTAATACGGAAGTCCCTATGATTCCAAAACCGGTCCACATGGCATAAGCTGTACCAAGTGGCAGATGCTTAAGAGCCAGAGCAAGGAACACCGCACTTGCTATGTACCCTACCACGGTTATAACCGACGGAAGAAGTACGGTAAATCCGTTGGAATACTTCATTGCACAGGCCCAGGTTACTTCAAATACTCCCGCCAAAATCAACATGATCCACTGCATTTCTTATACCTCCTCAAAAAAAAATACGCCACTTCTTTATCTTCTAAGACCTAACGATAAAGAAATGACGTGTCCCCTGCTACCCGGTGGCAACAGGCGTCTGTTTAACTTTTCGAGGTTAAGGATACAGGAACAAGAAAAACCTGTCAATAATAATCATTCCAAAAGGTATATTGTATTGAGCTTTGCTTCAAACAGACCATCCTTTGGATGCATATCATCAAGCAGCAAACACTGGAAGACTACCTTACGAATCTCTGTCAGGTGAAATATCTTACGATGCTCGGAAAGCTCTATGAACTCCGGTGCCATCTCACCTGCCAAAGCCTTTCTGTGCATGATTGAGAGCAGATACAATCCATTGATGATATGCCTGCCGGAAAGCGGAAAGGCATAGGTTTCAGTTCCTTCATGGATAAATCGGTACTTCTCGATCTGATCCTGCGGAAATGAGAAGTAACAGGGTACTGTTTCCACAAAGACCTTTCGCTCATATACCGGTTCACATCGTTTGGCATAGAAGATTATGTTCATATAGTTGGCATTTCGCTCCATTACATTATTCCGCCTGTGAAAACTATCCCCCTTAATAAGATGATGTTCGGTATAAACATTATTCCGTGTCATATCATTTGCCAGGTTCTCAAACTCAGCTGTCCGAAACAGATATACCAGCACCTCTTTCAGCTTCGATTCCGATGTGATCCCCTGCAGCGCATCTTTCGGATACTCTATATGATCAAAGGTCAGCGGAGCACTTCCCTTTTTGATCTCCTTTTCGATCATTCTCCTGATATCTCTCGTTGATTCCATAAATCTCCTCTCCACTTTCGGGCATCTCGTCCAAAAGTTAAAATAAAAAGGCAGCTATAAGATTTCTCTCATAACTGCCATATCGCCGTATGTACATTCTTTTTACTTTAAGCTATCAAGATAAGCAACAATCCCATCCGCTATCTCATGTATGTCATTATCCATCCATCTCTGTCTGGATTCCGATACCCTTTTCAAATACTGTTCATCCTTAAATGTTGCCGTAACACGTTTCACAATATCTGACACTGTATTCTCAAACATCCCATCATCCTTAAAAATCAGCAAATCCATTATCTCAAGCACCTTATCCCTGGAAATAATGTCCTTAAGATAGAACATATCATAGATATCCTTATATCTGCGGCTATTGCTTCCAAACTTTAGCAGGGAACGAAGCTTCTCTACAAAAGACTGCTCTACAGTATTCTTTAAAAGCGTTGCACCCTCGTCATCCATACATACATCAAAGCAATACTCTTCCTGATCGATCTCCAGATGCTTATGTACTCCAATGTCTATCTTGCTGTTCACAGTATTGCCGGAATCATCGCGAATGACAACTTCAATGCTCTTCCCATGATAATCCTGATGTTTAAGAACCTTTATCTCATCTTTCATTTCGATCGTAATTCCATCTATGCAGTTTAGTTTCTGCACAAAGGTTCTTATTGCGGAATCATCCAATGAATAATGGATGAAATCAAGGTCTATATCCTGCGTTGCCCTACGGTTGTTTTGAGTAAGGCTCCGCATCACCACTCCACCTTTTATGGTGACATTTCGGTTAAGTGGTCCCTCAGATATTGCCTTTAACACTATATCCTGACATACTCGCGAAGCAGCAAGTGCCCTTGTCAACCCTTCCTCCGAATACGCGTCCATCATCTCACGCAGATTCATCTCACATAACCTCCTCATCCAGTGCTTTTGATATCATTTTACTTTTAGGAAAGACAGACGCATATTCCTGAATACGCCATATTTCCAGATCATTTATTATCTCTCTGTAATTCATGATAATCTCCTTATACAGATCATAGGGCATGGTATTTTTATTCCGCAGCAGCTCAATCAGCATTCTTTCCCTGTCGTATATCCTGACTGTGGCACCATCAATAGTCTTTTCGCTAACTCCCTTCGAAAAAAGATCATCTCGCATATAAATCTGCCGGATTCTTGCATCACGGATCTTTGCAGCCTTATTTCTGGTTGCAAGATCATACTTCTCCGGGATCACATTTGTCAGACCATGACAATAAAATGCATATTCTCCGGTCAGTACAGCTTTAGGATACTTTGTCATGATTATCCCAAGCTCCGATTCGTATTTATTTGTGGAATATATGCCGTCTTCCTGCTTATACAGTGCCTGCTCTTCAACAGCTTTCGCAAGCTTATATGCACTTCCGCTCCTGTCAACGGCTTCTTTATATGTCATCAGCATTTGTGTAAACCTCGGTAATAATTTGTTTTTTACCTACTTCTACACAAATATACCTTTTTTACTTCAGATTGTCAATGTAAATATCGGTATTTTTTATGTTTTTACCGATATTTGCACAAATAGTCAGGATTTCATTTTTCTTTGATGCTTTTCAATGTTTCGTTCCTTCTCATTCTTGAAAGAAAGACTCTTGCAGCTCCCTTCCCAACTGACTTTCATCCGTATTTCACCTGATCGGTTTATATATTTGCATGGAATAGAATTCTTTTTTGCGTGAAGACATATTCCCTTCACTGAATCATGGCCCCTAAACTCTATCGGGAGATTAGTATGCACTGATCGGGGATTGCAATAGATATTCTGTTTGAACTCGATAAAATAGCTTACCCTTAATCCATTGTACTCGCCATCTCCTGCCAGGCAATAATTCCCGTTTTCAAGCTTTACAAAATCCTCTTTCAACAGATTGTTTATCCAAAAATATACAATCTTACGGTCACCCGATACCTTTCTGACCTGAGCATAGTAATCATCATATGTTTTTTTCATCTTTCCTCCCGTAACAAACGGCTGTGAAATCTAACTTTCACAGCCGCTTAGTTGATAATATTATTATATTGCTGCTTCTACTGTATCTTGATCCCCCTTTCCGCCAAACCGTCACCATACATATCATGATTCACCATAGCTCTGAAATGAAAATCTATCGTGTCGGAAGCATTATAAAGAACTGTTATGATATAGTTTTTCTCATTTCCCACGCTTCTCCCGATACCGGATTCCTTAAGCTTATCCAGAGCGTACCTGAAAGTTTCTGCATCTATCTTTAGAAACTTGGACTTAACTACCTGATAAGGCATATCTATGCTGTTAACACGCACCGTCTTTCTCTCAAATGTCACAATATCAACCATAATATCTATGATGCCGTCTATCGTATCTTTTTCAAACTTGTACGAATTCTCTGTAAAAATATAATCATAGCCAATCTGTTCTTTGATGATTTCCTCATAGATTCTGCGATTCTCAATCATCTCATCATTCCTGTCTTTAGGCTTTGGCGGCAAAATGTGGATAACTCCGCTACTATGGGCGGATAAGATATGATCTGACTCAGTATACTCTGTTTCAGTATTTTTTGAGTCAGTATATCTTGGGTCGTGATTTCCGACCGGTGGGTCTGATTTTCCGACGGGGTAGTCTGTTTTTCCGACCCATGGGTCTGATTTCCCGACCGGCTGGTCTGATTTTCCGACCTGTGAAAAATTGTCATGATCCGTAAACCCATTATTTAACGGCATGTCATTTGGATGTCCCTCACATGACCGGTCTGAAAAACCGACCGCTTCATTCTTGCCAACTGTCTGTCCGGAATACTCGTCACCGTACTCATCTCCGAAAACAGCATCCTCCATGATAGGATTTACTACCGGGATTGTCCTGTCTGCGCCATCAGACTCACCGGTCTCTACATATTCATTAAAGTCATTTACGAAGATGATGTCGCTTTTACCAGCTTCCCTGCTCATTCGATCCACAAGCCCGATTCCACTATCCGTATCCAGTTCCCGCATGGTCTTCATAGCTTTATCCTTACCACAACGAAGCCATTTACGTATCTCCTTTATGGTAAATATGATGAATACCCGCTTATCCCTGGCAATCCACCCATTACTCTTAGACAGATCCATCCGGTTAAGCAGGAAAGCATATAACACAATAGCCTCCAACGAAAGATCAGCGAACTTGGGATCCTCAAATAACGCAATCGGCACCCGAAGAAACTTGTACTTTTCTGATTTATTTCCGAAGAAGGGACGAAATATTCCTTTCATAGGGCACCTCCTAATGACTGCTCTTCCAGTCGTCAAGCAGACTGAAGATTATTTTTTCTATCTGTTCGTTTGTATACTCGGATGAAAAATACTGGCTGAGGCGATTGTGTTTAATCGTTACCGTCCGCTCCGGTACCTGCTCAACGAACAAAATTGCATGTATAGCTTCCCGTGTACACATTCCGTCCTGACTCAGCTTTTTCAGATTCTTCGCCTGCGTGAGAGACGGTGCTGTATTCAATTTCTGCATTTCATCATAAAGCAGCTCCTGCTCCTCGGTGGTTAAGTATGATATTTCAACCGCAGGATTAAATTTAAGCCTTTTATCATCCACCATACGGAGAAGTTCGTCTTTAAGCTCCGTGAGACGGATATATCGGTGAATCTGGCGCATGCTTTCCCCCGCATCCTTACCGATCATTGCGGCACTTTTTAACTTGTCGCCAACTTGGCAACAAGTTGAATCATCCTCCTCCGATAACTTCTCGCCAACTTGGCACAAAGTTGAAGCCATACGCTTTCCTTGATGGCTGAGTGCATCCAGCTTCATCTTATAAGCAAAAGCCTTTTCGCTTGGCAGGGTCTCTTCTCTCTGAAGGTTCGCATCCACCATGGCGATAATAGCTTCATCATCCGACATTTCCCGGATCTCCACCGGCATTTCCACAAGGCCGGCAAGTTCAGCTGCTCTTTTCCTGCGATGTCCGGATATCAGCTCATATCCTCCATCCTCTCTTGGACGTGCAAGACCGGGAACAATGATTCCTTGATCTTTGATACTTTCAACAAGTTGCATCATCCGCTCATCATCTACTACATGAAAGGGATGATTCTTAAAGGGATGAAGTTCAGTAAGGTCGATCTGTCTTTTATTTGCTTTCGTCGGAGCAGCAGATGCAAACATTTCATCAAACCGGCTGTTCATCTTTATCTTGGAAGCGCTCTTATTCATTCGCCAGCACCTCCTTCGTGAGTTCAAGGTATGCCTTAGCCACTTTGCCCTTCGGATCATGTTTGAAGATGCTGATGCCTTCCGCAGACATTTCCGCAGCTCTAACAGAAAAAGGTATCTGGGTATTGAAGATCCTGCTGTGTTTATAAGTATTTCGCAGCATTTCACAGATATCTCTTGCATAAGTTGTCCTTATATCCACCATAGTCAGAAGTATTCCTTCCACTGTGATATCCGGATTAAGGGCATCCCTGACATTCTGCAGGGTAAGGAAGAGCTGTTCCAGACCCTTATACGGCAGATATGCCGCCTGTACCGGTATAAGTACAGTGTCGGCACATGTAAATGCATTCATCGTAATCAGAGAGAGACTTGGCATGCAGTCGATAAGAATATAATCATAATTGTCCTTGATCTGATTCACATAGCGCCTTAAGAGTGTTTCCCTGCTCAAAGCCTTTTCCAAGAAGAACTCCACGCCGGACAATTCAATATTACTCGGCAGAAGATCAACCCCCTCATCATGATGCAGGATGCCGTATCCTTCCGGAACTGTCTGGCGATCATTGATCATCTCCAGTACGTTTGCCAGAGTTTCTTCCATTTCATCAGGCTGCTCATATCCCAGGCTGGCTGTCAGTGATCCCTGACTGTCTGCATCAATCAGCAACACTTTCTTACCCTGCATGGCCAGTCCTATGCCTAAATTCCCGGTTGTGGTACTTTTACCCACCCCGCCTTTCTGGTTTCCTACTGCGATTACTTTACACATATTTTTCCTCCTATCGGTGTATTGGTGCCTGTTAAGGCTTTTGATTATTCGTATCCATATCCTCAACCCGCGCTACATCCGCGAAGATATGGCAATATCTTTTAGTTCCCTTGTTCTCCATGGTTTCAGACATGGAAAGGATCACAATGTCCTTGTCCGTCAGGAGTTTCCTCCTCCACCACTCAAGCCTTGCCGGTTCATCCTGAACCCTGATCTTGCTAAATTTCATAAAGCTCCTTTCTTCGGATCATTTTTTTGCAACAAAAAGAGGACATTCTCTGCTATGCAGATCAAATGTCCTCGTTAGGATCAGTGCGTATATATCTCAACATAAGACTATGTATCTTTATGCTGTATTAGGCCCTTTTCTATTTACGCCATTTTTACGCCATTTTGATATTCAGATGTAATAATTCTCATGGATTTTCAGAGAGGAGCCGAATTGCCGGAACCCTTGATTTATCAAGCTTTAGAGGCTTTTATGGAGATTTATGAAGATATGTGGAAATACGTCGAATGCGACGATTCCTAGTTTCATAAATGTATACCTCTTTCCTTTATTTTCAGGCTTTTCAGCCTCGTAACAAACTGTTACGTAACAATCGCGTAACAATTTGCGATTACTTTTCGTTATAAACTGTTACCTTTTATAAAAACAGCCCGCTTAGGTACTCCGAAAACTTTTCCGTCTCATCCGCCTGACTTTTGCCGGTCTGATGGACATAAGTATCAACTGTGATCTTGATACTTGAATGCCCCAGCATACGGCTTAAAAATTTGTAGTTTGTGCTATTCTCACAAAATCTGGTCGCCATCGTATGCCGCAGGTCGTGCATGGATAGTTTCTTCACCCCTGCCTGCTCACAGCGTTTTTGAAGCGCCGTGTCATAAGTACTGTTCTTCGAGGGATAACCCGTCCGGTTGATAAAAACAAGATCTTTGAATTCCTCCGGTGTACTATCTTTTGCATCCCCGCCACGATCTTTGATCCCTTTCAGGATCTCATATGCCGTCTTCGTCAACGGCACTTCACGGATCCCGTGCTTTGTCTTCGGCGGTCCCCAGCGCCACTCCTGGGTACTATAACGGAATTCCAATGTTTTTTCAACCCGCAGCATCCGTTTCTCCAGATCAACACATTTCCACTCCAGACCGATCAGCTCTCCCGTGCGAAGACCTGTTTCCAGCACCAGTCGGAACTGTTCATAATAGCAGTAATCCTTCGCCACCTCGATAAAACGCTTTTCTTCTTCTATAGTAAAAAAGTCAATCGGCTTTTTCTCCGCGACCGGCGGCATCTTTACCCCGCTTTTCGTGACAGGCGATTTCCGGATCACATCATTTTCATACGCGGCATAAAACATGGTTACCATCGTCATCAGCGTCTGTTTTATAGTACCTTCCGCATATCCGTCTGTTGCCATATCATTCAGGACCTTCTGGCAGTGAATCGGCTTCACATCCATCATCCGCATACGACCGATCACCGGTTTTATGTCCGACGCATACCTCTCTCGATAGTTTCTGATGGTATTGGCACGGACAATTTTGCCCCTCTGCTCCTGCCATTGCTCAAACCACTCATTCACCGTCATCCCTTCAGATATAATAGCCGCTCCATGCATATCATCGTGGGCGGTATCCGAAAGCCACTGTTTTGCCTCCTTCAACTCTACAAAAGTACGCATCGCCCGTGTTCCGTCACGCCGCGTATGGCTGGCCACATATCTCTTGTCTGACTTCCGCTGTGTCAGTCCCTTTCCCAGGTCCTTACCTTTTAAATCTTTACCCAATCCATCTCCTTTCCCGAGATTCAAACACTTCCCAATAATATCACGGCATGTAACATTTTTCAACATGAACAGCCTGTGTTACGCGCTGCCTTTTTCACCAAATGTTCCTATATTATGAGACCGCCACAACCAGGGCAGCCTCTCATATTTCATATATATCGATGTTCCGCTATGTATTCCTCCAGTTTGGAACGGATCACCATCGTTTTCTTCTCTCCTGTTGTTACCACAAAACTGCAGGCAGGATCCTTGCAAAGTTCTCTGAGGCGATTGATGCCGATGCCAAAATAAGCTGCAGCTTCGTAGTAGGTAAGCAGGAAGCGTTCCTTGATCGGAACATCCGGTTTCTTCTTCGGTGTTGACATATCTTTCGCCTCCTTCCTGCCTTCTCACTGTCATATTTCGGTTTCAGCACGCCCCCGATAAGCCTTGCATCAGTGCCATATATCAATCTTTTCATAATCCCCCTTTATTCCCGTGTCTGCTTATCCCTTGCCTTCTGCCCGCTTTCCTCTCCTGCCTTATTCTGATCTGCTTCAGCAGCTTTGCGATACTCCTCGATCTTGTCCTTACACTCTTTTGAGTTCATCGCAGCCTTGATGATGGCTTCAAGTTCATCATCCGCAAAGTCGGC
>JAGAGL010000074.1:0-26105 GCA_017627595.1 Oribacterium sp.
GCAATCTCCTCGATATATCGGATAGGATCCACGATCATAAGATGTACATCAAAAAAGATATCGCTTGCACTTCTGGCACTCTTGATCACAGGCATTCCAAGTGATATGGACTTAACAAATACGCCGTCCATGACATCTACATGGAGGTACTCTGCACCCGCATTCTTTACATCAACAATCTGCTGTCCCAGATTCTTGAAATCCGCAGACAGGATAGAAGGACTTAAAATTCGCATTTTCTTCACGTATTGGCTAAAAGTACTTATTTATGCATTATTTATCAGAGATAAAAATTCTTTGACGTTCGCGGCTGCGTCACCAGCGTAAATGGCGGAGCCGGCTACGATGACATTGGCTCCGGCTTTGACGATGTCCCGGACGTTGTCTTTTTTGATGCCGCCGTCGACTTCGAGGTCGGCGGCGGAGCCGGTGTCTTCAAGCATCTTTCTGACGGCTTTTATTCTGTCAAAGCTTTCAGGGATGAGTTTCTGGCCGCCGAAACCGGGTTCTACCGTCATGAGAAGGATCATTTCAACTTTATCGAGATATGGTTTCAGTGTAGATACATCTGTACCGGGTTTAATTGATATTCCTGCACGTTTTCCAAGGCTGTGAATTTTGTCAATAACAGCCATGGGATCCTCAGCGGCTTCCAGATGGAAAGTGATGCCATCGGCTCCGCAAGCAGCAATCTCCTCGATATATCGGATAGGATCCACGATCATAAGATGTACATCAAAAAAGATATCGCTTGCACTTCTGGCACTTTTGATAACCGGCATCCCAAGCGAAATAGATTTTACAAATACGCCGTCCATTACATCCACATGAAGATACTCTGCTCCCGCTTTCTTTACATCAACGATCTGCTGTCCCAGATTCTTGAAATCCGCAGACAAAATAGAAGGACTTAGTATTCTCATTTTATTTTCCCTGTCCGTAATATGCATTAGCACCGTGCTTACGATAATAATGCTTATCCATAAGCTCCTGAGGTGCAGGCTTAACATCTTTGTTGATAACTTCGCATCTGTATGCCATCTTTGCTACTTCCTCAGTAACAACTGCGTTATGAACTGCTTCATGGCCGTCCTTGCCCCAGGCAAATACACCGTGATTCTTGCAAAGAACCGCAGGAACTGCCACAGGATCCTTCTCCATACGTTGGAATTCGGATACGATAAGTTTTCCTGTATTTTCCTCGTAAGCTGACTCGATCTCATCCTTTGTGAGACATCTTACGCATGGGATCTCTCCATAGAAGTAGTCAGCATGTGTTGTACCGTAGCAAGGAATGCTGCGTCCGGCCTGAGCCCAGCTTGTAGCATATGAGGAATGGGTATGAACAACTCCGCCTACGTCTTTAAATGCCTTGTATATTTCCAAATGTGTAGGAGTATCTGATGAAGGATTGAGTTTTCCTTCAACCTTATTTCCGTCAAGATCCATAACCACCATATCATCCGGAGTCATTGTCTCATAATCAACTCCACTTGGTTTGATTACAAATAAGCCGGACTCTCTGTCTATTGCGCTTACGTTGCCCCATGTGAAGGTAACAAGCCCATACTTTGGAAGAAGTATATTTGCCTCATAGACTTTTTTCTTAAGTTCCTCTAACATTGGAAAACCTCCTGTTTGTTAATAATAACTATCCCGGTACTTCAAAAGAACCCCGAGGATTCGTTCTATATTATATAGCAGTCAATATCGAAAATGCTACTGCTATACCCAGTATCAAAAGCATAAGTCCAATAATAAGTTGTATTGGTTGTGCATTCTTTTCCCTGATCTGTTGTTTTTTTTCATCATAATACAGGGTGATCTTATCTCCTATGGGAAAAGTCTTCTCATATTCAGAATCCACATGCAGGCGCATGATGTTTTCGCTTCTGTTCATTTCATATTTTACCACAGGATAATATATGAATTTATCTCCTCTTAATATCTTTGAAGATTTGGATATCTGCCTCTTATAGGTATCGATTATTTCTGCTTCAAATGGTTTTAGTCCCATACTGGAAACATTCACATAATTATGCACAAGGCAGGCTCCTGCTCCCATGAATAAAGCAGCCAGACACCCCATGGCATAAATCTCGTTTCCCTGGTTTGTCCAAAGAGCCAGCAGTATAGTCAGCGCGCCTCCCACCATAACGGCTACAGGATGAAATATGGTACTTTCATCTGCATCATTTATTACGATATTTCCGAATTCCGATGTTTTGGTCAGGCGTACCTGCTGCCCCACAGCATATTCTGTCGGGGTCTTTATGGCATGTATTTCTTTGTTTCCTGTTTTGGGATTAACATATTCGACTGTAGTATTGAAATAGTTGAAGGCTTCCCGGTTCTTTCTGTCTTTTTTTACTACATGCTCGCAGCGCACTACAAGTCCGTCTACAGAACCGTTCCTGTTGCTTGTGATCCATTTCCTCACCTGACCTGAGCCAAGAAGAAATATCACAATTCCCGGTATATATAAAAAATACTGTGTGAAATCCTGCATTATGCCTCCAAAAATCAACTTACTACGACTATCTCCATTCCAAACCCCCTTAGTCTGTCAAGGATGTCCGGATCTGCCATATCATCCGTAATCAATGTCACCGGCTGCTCGTATATAAAGCTTCCGTACAGACTGCTTCTTTCCGAACCATGCATAAGCTTGGTATGATCGGCAAGGATATAAAATGATTCCCTTGTCCTGCTTATCATGGCTTCGTTTATACCTATCTCAGTGGGTATGTCATACCTGAACTCACCATTATCATATACAGCGGCACAGCCCACAAAGGTTTTGTCTACAGACATGTCCAGAAGATTTCTCATAACGTAATCTCCCACCATAGCCTTGCCTCTGACCTGTCCGCCGGTAATGTGTATGGAAACATTATCAGGATACTGTTCTTCAAATATCCAGCCGTTATTTGTTATTGCGGTGATATGCTTGTCATTTACAAACTTAAGTATTCCCAAAGCTGTTTTACTGGCATTTATAAAGATGGTATCCCCATCCTCAAGAAGATTTGAAGCATATCGTGATATCTTATCACGATAAACTGCAATCTCGGGAGTGATCAGTTTCGTATATCTGCTTCTTTCAAGAGACATGGCTCCTCCATGTGTCCTGAAAAGCATCTGACGATCCTCCAGATATTGAAGGTCTCTTCTGACTGTCATGGCAGATATACCATATTGTTCCACCAAATCCTCTACCTTTATCTCACCCCGCTGGTTAACAGCTTTCAGGATATTAAGTTGTCGCTCCTCAACACTTTTTCGCGTATTCTTCATTAGTAATCTCCAAGAGCTTTTTTAGTAAAGATGGCAGAGTCGTTTAACACAAATGGTACTGATGCATCGACTCGGAAAACACACTTAGTATATACGGAAATACTGATCAATTACAATCCTTAAGTATGAGTTTGTATATCACTTCCGCCACTGCAGAACCGTTGTTATCATTTTCTGTAACCATATCGGCCATATCTTTTAGTTTTTGTATTGCATTTTTGGTGGCTACACCTATTCCCGCCTGTTCCAGCATGGGAATGTCGTTTTCTTCATCTCCGACTGCTATGGAAAGACTCTTATCTATTCCAAGAACCTCCATAACCTTATCAATACCTGTTCCTTTATTCTGTCCGGATATTACGATCTCGAGCAGCGTACTATGGGATAAAAACGCATCAATCCTGCCTTCAGATACAGACTTGATCCTATCACCGAACTTTACAAGTCTCTCTTTCGATGATTGATCCACACCACTGATCTTATAAGAATAAACATCGTCGAGATCATTATCGGGGATGATCCTGTATTTTAAACCCGGCAGACGGTTTAAATAGTATTTCAAGTCATCATCTTCCCAATGGGATTCGCAAAGTACATCCCATTCGTCAAACATATGAATATGTATCTTCTCTTTTATGGCTTCAGAAGATACCATTTTTATAAGTTCAGGAGATAAAGTAGATTTAAACAGAATCTTTTTAGTAAGAGGCTCGTAAAGAAGACCTCCGTTAAAAGCCAGAACGTAACAGCCCTCTCTTTCGAGGGACAGTTCCTTTATGATTCCGGTTACCCCATACAGAGGACGGCCGGTATTTATGATAACTTTATGCCCTTTTTGGAGCATCAAATCTATCGCACTTTTATTTTCATTGCTGATCTTTTTCTGATCGTCCAAAAGAGTGCCATCTATATCAAGAAACAATACTTTTTTGTCCATAGCCGCTCTCTCAATCTGTTTTTATATGGAATAACAGCGAAACTCTATATTACGGAATTTCGCTGTTACCAAAGACTTAGTTATCTGAATGAAGAATTAATCAAGCAGTTCTCTCTCTGCAAGTGCTGCCTCAATTTCCTTATCTGACATAACATTCTTAAGAGGAATAAGAACAGTTCCGCTTGCCTCAACACCTTCAAAAGTGTTAACAAAGGTCTTTGCACAGAACACAACATCATAATTTCTGGAAGCTGTCTTACCTTCAGAGATAGGTGCATGACGAAGCTCTGCAACCTTGATTCCGTTACGTGTAAGAACCTTCTTGATAGCATTCTCCATCATAAGTGAAGAACCTGCTCCATTTGCACAACATGCAAGAATTTTCTTATTGTCTAATTTCTTTGCCATTTTATAGCCTCCTTTGAGAATACCGGAGTGACACATCTTTTAAAAAAAGTATGTCACTCCTTTATTAGTTACATGTGATAATGTTTAAACCACCGGCTTAAGCATTCTTCTTGGCAATATGCTCCTTGTATGCCTCATAGTCCTCTGTGATAAGGAAGTATCCTTCAGGATCCTGACGATACTCAAGCTGAGGAAGAGCAAAGAGGATAACAACAACGATAGCGATACCAACATATCCAAGATAGTGCATAAGAACTGTGAAGCAAGGCCATACTGTATCCCAGTCGAACATTCCGAGATATCCGCCATAGTTCGCAAGTCCAACCCATCCTGAGATGAAAGCTGCACCAAATACCTGGATGAGACCTGAAAGGAATGGAATTATGAGACAAGCCTTAAGTCCGCCCTTTTCGTTGGCAACAAGTCCGATGGTAGCATTATCAAAGAATACAGGAACGAATCCGCAGATGATGATGGTCGGGCTTCCCATAACGATAAGTGCAAGGATAGCAACGATCTGACCTGTAAGACCTGCGAGGAAACCAAATGTAACAGCGTTTGAATCACCGAATCCGTAGCAAACTGCGCAGTCAACACCGGGAACTGATGCAGGAAGAAGCTTATCAGCGATACCCTGGAAGGAAGCTGTGAGCTCTGTAACGAAGGTACGAACACCGAGCTGAAGGATTGCAAGATATACAGCGAACTGAAGTGATGTATTGATGATGTAGAAACCAAAGCTGTCAACCTTCATTGAACCATTCTCAACGAAGAAATCCTTACCGATAACCATCATGATGATTCCGAAGAATACAGTCATAAGGATCGCTGTACATACCATGTTCTCGTTAAAGATTGAGAAGAAACCGGGCATCTCCATCTCGCCAACCTTCTTAACCTCTCTCTTCTTCTTTCCACCGTCTGTTCCGAAGAACTTGTCAGCAACGATATAAGCAAGACGGATACCGAACATCTGCTGATGAGCGATAGCAAAGCCTGCACCATCTGTAAGCTCCTGCATAGGCTTAACTGTAAGGTTTGAACCAACTGCCCAATAAGAACCAAGAATGACAGCCATAACGATAAGGAGTGTCATATCATTGTCTCTGAGTGCAGGAAGTGCGAAGAGGATGAGCCAGTAAGCTGTAGCCGCCTGCTGTACCTGAACGTGACCTGTTGTGAAGAGTGAACGGCACTTTGTGATCTTGTTGAATCTTACAAGTAAGATATTTACGATGAACGCGATCAGGAGAAGTGTCAGAGCCTGTGAGAAGCCCTTTCCGAATACTTCTTCAACACCTGCCTCTACGGCGTTCTGTCCGTAGTAAGGATCGATAACTGCTGCGTTAAGGTTGAAACGCTCACGAAGACCTGCAAGGATAGGTCTGAAGTTACTTGTCAATCCGCCGGAACCAGCGTTCAGGATCAGGAAACCAACGATTGCTTTGATAGTACCACTGAGTGTCTCATACCACTTTTTGCCCATAAGGCAGTAACCGATAAGTGTAAGAAAGCCTACCATGTAAGGAGCCTGTCTTAAGATATAGGTCGTGAAAAATTTCCAAATTTCCACAAGAATAGACATTATTATTTCCTCCGTTTAAAAAATTCCTCTTTATTCTTCGCAAGGATACTTTTTTGCTGCTTCAAGAATATCCTCAGGTGATGTTGCTTTGGCAAGTGCATCGATAAGCGGCTCATTTAAGAAAATCTCTGTGAGCTGTGAAATATTGTCCAGATGCTCGTCAGGATTTGTGGAAGAAAGTGTAAAGAAAACATTAGCTTCTTTCTTCTCTCCGTCCTCATCTTCTCCAAAATCGATAAGCTTCTTTGATGCCATGAAGCCGATTCCGGTTTTTAATGCGCCGGTTGCATTTTCCTGAGTATGCGGCATCGCAATGTTATGCTCGAAAACCACATATGGTCCATACTTCTCGATACATGCAACAATCTGTTTGTAATAATCCTCAGATACAGTGCCTGATTTTATCATTGGAAGTGTTGACAGTCTGACAGCTTCCTGCCATGTTACGCCCTCTCCATCGATGAAACTGTAGTTGCCTGTTTCAACAATTTTTTCTAATACTCCCATATGTTTTCCCCTTTCATTTACAGACATGATCTGAATGGAATGTTCTGTGGATGCTCGAAGCAATCCTCGAATCCTCTGCGGTGGTGATAGTAGATCTTATCCTTATCCTGAGGATATACATACTTACCGCCTACCTGCCAGAAGAATGGATGGAACTTGTACTCGTTACGATCCTTCTTGAAGTCGTAAAGAAGCTTGATCTCTTCGCAGTCAGCCTGGAAGTTTGTCCATACATCCCAGTGGATAGGAATAACAACCTTGCACTGAAGATTCTCAGCCATTCTGAGGACATCAACAGATGTCATCTTATCCTGCATACCGATAGGATTCTCTCCGAATGAGCCAAATGCTACATCAATGTCATGATCCTTACCATGCTTAGCAAAGTAGATTGAGAAGTGTGAATCACCGGAATGGTAAATATTTCCGCCCGGAGTCTTAACAAGGTAGTTAACTGCCTTCTCATCCATATCTGTAGGACACTTTCCTGTAAGCTCTTCTCTGTCCTCACCGGTTGAATCTGTTGTTACGATACAGGTTCTGTCAAAGCTGTCGAGACAAACGATCTCAATGTCCTTGATCTTGATCACATCGCCGGGCTTAACAACCTTACATCTCTCAACAGGAACGCCCCACTTCACCCAGGTATCCACTGACTTCTGTGGTCCGATGAAAGGAACAGGGATCTCTTTTCCGTTTTCATCAGTTGTTGTCATTCCTGAATTGATAACATGTGCTGCCCACTCAGCTGACATATGATCCTGATGATAATGTGTTGCAAGAACTGCATCAACCTGCTTGAAAGCAAACGGATCGATCACGAAGGGAACATTTCTCAGGTTAGGCTGCATCATACGTCCGCCGCACATATTTGCCATCTGATGGCCAACGGCCATCTTGCCGTTTCCATGGGTTCTCTTTCCGTTGCCGCACCACAGATCTATGGTAAGATTTGCGCCGCCGGGAGTCTTGAACCAGATTCCGGTACAACCAAGCCACCACATGGCAACCTGACCCTCGGGAACAACCTCATTCTCGATATCCTCGACCAACCATGTTCCCCACTCAGGGAAGGTGCTGTTGATCCAGCTCTCACGTGTCATTTCTGAAATCTTGCTCATCAAAGATTTCCTCCTTTTTATAGATTCATTAAATAACTCAATGCGCCTTTATTGAAACATTAACAGAATAATGTGATTTACGCAATAACTATTTGTTTACTTTTATGTTCGTTATTTTTCAGTAATTCTCTTCTTTTTGGCCTGTAAGCCTTGTAATATGGCGGTTTTATCAGTATTTTATGAAAATTTTATATGTTCGTTTTTCTGATTTTTTAACACATTAAAAATTTAACACGATTTTTTGTGCATATTTTTCATTATATTGGTTATCAATACCTTGTATTAGTAGATTTTTTTGTATTATAATAGCTTTGGCTTCAGCAAAATTCAAAAAATAACAGATTCAGAAGGCAATACGCCTTATTTTTGAAACTGTTATGTTTGTTTTTAACGTTCGTTTTATGAGCGTTTGTTGCATAAGTTAATCCAATTAAAGGAGAACGATATGAAAGCATACTGTATCGGCCTTTACGAAAAGGCCATGCCGGGTAATCTGTCCTGGAAGGAGAAGCTGCAATGCGCAAAGGAGTGCGGCTATGATTTCGTCGAAATATCCATAGACGAAACCGATGACAAGCTCTCCAGGCTTGAATGGACCAGGGAAGATCGTCTGGATCTCATCAAAACCATGTACGAGGTTGGCATTCCTATAAGAAGCATGTGCTTATCCGGTCACAGAAAATACCCCTTCGGTTCTGCCGACAAGGCTACCAGAGACAGAAGTATGGAAATCATGGAAAAAGCCATTTGCCTTGCCGACGATCTCGGTATAAGGATCATACAGCTTGCCGGATATGATGTTTATTATGAAGACAGTACTCCGGAAAGTAAGGCTCTCTTCCTTGAAAATCTCAAAAAGGCCACTCTTATGGCTTCTGCAAGAGGTATAGTCATGGGCTTCGAGACCATGGAAACAGAATTTATGAACACCACGGAAAAGTCCATGAAGTATGTTTCTCAGGTAGATAATGCCTATCTCGGGGTATATCCGGATTCCGGAAATCTGACCAATGCCGCAGTAAGCTATAACACCAGTGTTTTGGATGATCTGGAAACCGGCCGCGGCCATCTTTTTGCATTGCATCTTAAGGAGACTGTTCCCGGCAAATTCAGAGAGATCCCGTTCCTCACAGGTCATGTTGATTTCAAGAGTGTTGTAGAGAAGGCCTGGGATCTGGGCATCAGACGTTTCGTAACAGAAATGTGGTATGTCGGTCAGGACAGCTGGAAAGAAGACATTAAGTTTGCCAACAAGAGCATGAGCAAGATCATTGATAAGGTTTCAGAGTCTGAATAAGAAAGGTAAAGATTATGCACGTAGAAAAAAAGGTAATTTCCAATCTCAATAAGTGTTATTCAATGGCAGAGCTGAATTACAAGGGTCAGCATTGTTTCCTTGTTGCAGCCGAGAAGCAGGATCCCTGCTATCTTTTCAGCGAGGACGGAACTCAGCTTGCAACCGTATGGGAGCAGCCCGGCGGAGTTATGACCATGGCACAGGTTCCGGGAACCGACGGACAGTTCCTCGCAACCCACAAGTTCTACTCTCCCAACGATTCTCTGAATGCAAAGATCGTTATCGCAACTCCGAGAGCCGATGGTTCCTTTGAGATAAGAACTTTATGTAATGCTCCTTTCGTTCACCGCTTCGGCATACTCCACAGGGCAGGTGTTGATTATCTCATTGTATGCTGCCTGAAGTCAGGGCATGAATATAAGAACGACTGGCGTTTCAAGGGCGCCTGCTACGGAGCAGTGCTCCCTAAGAATCTTTCAGCCTTTAACGAAGACAATCAGTTGAAGCTCACACTCTTAAAGGATGGAATGCTTAAGAACCACGGCTATGCAAAGACCACTCACGGCGGTCATGATGCCGCACTGGTTGGCTGCGAAGAAGGAACCTTCCTCTTCGATCCTCCGGCAGTACCCGGTGCAGACTGGACTGTAACCCAGGTTTGTGATGTTCCTTCAAGTGATTCTGTTCTCGTTGATTTCGACGGAGACGGAAAACCTGAGCTTGGGATGATAAGCCCGTTCCACGGAAATTCCCTGACTATCTGGCATCTTGACGATCATGGAAGATATGTTCCTCAGTGGAAGTATTCAGGTCCCGAAAAAGACACCGAGATGCTTCACGCAACCTATGCCTGTGAGATACTCGGAAAGCAAACCTGGGTTGTCGGCTGGAGAAAGGGAACCAAGGATACCATCGCCATCACCTGGGATGAGGATGCCGGCGATTACCATGTTGATTTCATCGACAAGAACACAGGCTGTGCCAACGCTCTTCATTTCAAGGATAAGGACGGAGCTGACATCATCGTTGCCACAAACCGTGAGATAGATGAGGTTGCTTATTACAGGATCACTCCTTAAAACGGATTTTCAAAAATCGAGTAGGGAAGATGAAATCGCACCCTACTCGCATGCGGACCGCCGGGCAGCTTCAGCTGACATCTTCCTTTCAGTGGCTCTGCAATAATAAAGCCTCAGGGATTTTTAAATCCCTGAGGCTTTATCATGTTACAGATCAATCTGTTTGGGAACCCCTCAATTACTTTGAAAATCCGATCAATCTTCGCTTTGACTATTTTGGGTCATCACTCTTTGACCTTTTTTATAAGCATAAGGACATTCTCGTCCCCGTCCCTCTCATAAAGCACCTTGTCCATAGACTTCTTCACCATGAATATACCGAGTCCGCCTATCTGACGTTCGTTTGCGCCTAAAGTTATATCCGGATCTTCCTTTGCAAGAGGATTATAGTATATTCCCCTATCCCTGAAGGTAATCTGAACATTATTCCCGGAAGGATCCTGTGACAGGGAAACAGAGGCAAGCCTGGGTACCCCGGGGTCAATATCCTGATAAGCGTAATGTGCGATATTTACAAAGATCTCTTCACAGGCGATACATATTTTAATTTCCATCGGTGTGCTGCAGCCCATTTCGGCCAGATACTCACTGATATGATCTGTAACATTATCAAGCTCTTCCAGAACTGCATCTACTACGATTTCTTTTCTATTTATCTCAACTATATCCTTCATAATCATCGCACCTCATCCTACAGTATCTTGTAATTCATCTTTATCTGTACAGTTACCTCTGTAGCAGAATCCCATCATGGTTATATCATCAAACTGTTCCGAAGCTCCCACAAATCTGTCTATATTGTCCTTCAATGTTTTGAGTAGCTCAACAGGCACTGCATCCGGATCTTTGTTCAATGCTTCAAGCATCCTGTCTGTACCAAACTGCCGATCATCGGCATCGGTAGATTCCGGAACTCCGTCAGTGTAGGCAAAAAGCGAGGCACCTTCTTTAAGATAAAAATCATACTCCTCATACTTCAAACCTTCAAAGACTCCCAGGGGAAGACCGTGAACATCCTTCATGAGCCCAAAACTGCTCTTAGGTTCCTTAAGAGCCGGAAATTCGTGTCCCGCATTAACAGCCGTAACCTTACCGGTTTTAAGATCAATCCTTGCAAGCCAGGCCGTAACAAACATGTCTTCTTTATTGTTGTCACACAGCTGATCGTTAACAACACTGAAAAGCTCCGATGGCGTTCTGTCGGTTAAAGCATTGGTCTTTATAAGAATCTTACTCATCATCATAAAGAGTGCTGCAGGTATGCCTTTTCCGGAAACATCCGCCATCACCAGCACAATATTATCATCGTCAATCCTAAAAAAATCATAAAAGTCTCCGGCAACTTCTTTAGCAGGCGTCATGGTTGCATAGAGATCGAAATTCTGTCCTTTTGTAAACTCCGAAAAATTTACCGGCAGCATATGTGCCTGTATATCCGTAGCCAGAGACAGTTCCATCGCAGTATGTTCTTCTCTGGAGACTGCTTCTTTCATATCCGCCTGATATTTATCGAGAGACTCCGCCATGTTGTTGAAAGACAAAGCAAGACTTCCTATTTCATCATTAGTATCCACCAAGGTTCTGTGCCCGAGATTTCCCAGACTTATCTTCTTCATATCCCCGGACAGGATTTTCAAGGGTTCACTAAGATTATACGATACTTTTTCCGCAACATACACTGAAACAATACTTAAAATAAAAAACAGCAGAAAGCAGGTGAGCAGCATTGACTCTATAGTGGTTTCAATAGTCCTGTTCATCAATTGGGTATTTTGATTTATTTCACTTTCAATACTGTTTATAGGCCCCAGTACCGAACTTAACGGGCTCTGCAGCACCAGCCTCAGGTTGACATAATCTATATCCGAATAAGCCAGAAGATATTCCTCACGGGTTTCCGGATCCGTGCTGAACAAAGCATCGGTTTTCTCTTTTTTCACTAATACTTCATTCAAACCATAAAGTCCGTGATATTGTCCCGATTCAAGCAGCATCCGGGGCTCATCTTCAGTATAAACCCTGCCTGTCTCCGCAAGAACAGTTCCTTTGTCATCCATCAGGATAGCTAAATCAGTTTCATTTATCCCTTTGCTGACTATGTTTCTTAATATCGACTCTGTACGGATATCCAAAGCAACGCATCCGGCATATCTACCATTTTTATAACAGAAGGGTGCTACACAGGTTATGACATCCCCGTGGCCAAATATATCCTTATAACGTTCGGTGAAAACCGGCCCGGAGTTCTCTTTACCAAGCTGATACCATTCGGTATCTTTATAATCATAATACTTTGTATTTGCAGCCCCCTGTTCAGTTGAGGACACATACTCATCATAGGAAAGCATTAAGCCTTCATCGGTAGCGATATACAGAGCTGTTATCTCGGAATGACGATCCGCAATGGATCTGCATATATCTTCTATATTTGCAAGATATTCAGCCTTTGCCTGATTTTTTTCATCATAATCCACGCTGCCATCACAAAGGGTAAGAAACATTGCATCATAGCCCAAGGGTATATTATCTCCCCACAAAACATTTCTCCTTGTGAATTGAGCCGGTTCAGAAAGAATCTCTTCAGCATATACAGCCAGATATTCCACATCTTCCATATAGATGTAAAATTTTTCGCCGGCAATTTTTGCTCTGTCAGAAACTGTGTTCTTAACATTATCACTAAAGGAATCCCGAAGAGCCGCTCTGCTTTTAGAATCCGCCTCCATGCCGAACTTAATACTATCCTTTTCAGCCTCATTATGAACACTTCTAAGTGCGTATACACACACAATAGCCGAAAGCATAATGGCTGCCATGGAAACACACAGGGTCATACCCGTAAGTCTTCTTGCAAAGGCAGAATTGACATGTTTTCTTTTCCTGATATGGTCTTTCAGTCGGGTTCTGATACTTTTATGGTTCATGGTTCATTACCCTCCTGCTTTGTATCGCCGTTAAACTTAAAACAAAGCATGGTGAAATCATCAAACTGTGGTGCTTCTCCCACAAATTCACCGATACTCTTTTTCATAAATGACAGGATTTCCTCCGGAGCCTTATCTCTGACTTTGTTTAATGCCTCCGTCATCCTGTCGGTTCCAAACAGTTTTTCTTCCTTGTCAGTGGCTTCGGTAACACCGTCCGTGTACAGAAACAACTTACTTCCCTGTGTAAGCATAAATTCATACTGCTTAAATTCTATACCCTCCATACTGCCCAAAGGTATAGTATGTATATCTTTCATAAGAGAAAAACTTTCATTCGGAAGCATTATCGCAGGATATTCGTGACCTGCGTTGCAGGCCTTTATGAGACCGGTCTTCAGATCAAGGATTCCGAGCCATGCGGTTACGAACATATCATCCCGGTTGTTTTCACAAAGGACCTTATTAACATAACTGAATACCTTTTCCGGAGAATCTTCAACATAGGTATGAGTTTTGATCAGAGTCTTTGTCACAGCCATATACAGGGAGGCCGGAACACCTTTACCCGAGACATCTGCCATGACCATCGCAAGATGACTGTCATCAACCAAAAAGAAGTCATAAAAGTCTCCGCCGACTTCCTTTGCCGGATCCATGGTTGCATAAATATCAAAATCATTTCTGTCAGGAAAAGCAGGAAAATCATTAGGCAAAAGACTTGTCTGGATGTCCCTTGCCATGGAAAGCTCTGCAGCTATACGCTCCTCCTTCACTGCAGCGAGTCTTATGGTTTCCATGTATTGCTGGATCGAGGCTGCCATGAGGTTAAATGCTCTTGCCAGATCACCTGTCTCATCCTTTGTATCGATCTCTGTTCTATGGGAAAGGTCACCCTCAGAGAATTTTTGAACATCCTCTTCTAGGCATCTGATAGGTCTGATCATATCCAATGACTGAATCGTGACAACTACGGCAGTCAGCAGAAGGAGTACCGAAAATATCACAAGGCAGTTATTGATAACATGCCTGATCGCATTATCAAAATTCTCCGATACAGTCTCAACACTGTTACCTATATCAGATCTGATTTCCTCAGCAGCTTTGGTAAATGCCTCCTTAGGTGCCTTTACAACAAATATCCAATTGGTATGTTTGATATAGGATGCTCCGATATAGCAGGTTCCTTCAGGCTCCTCTGCAGTATATATTACCGTTTTCTTTTCAGGATTTTCATCCAGATGGCTTATCAGCTCATCAATACCGGCAAACTTCTTTTCCGGGTCATCCTGCTTCATGTTTTTGCACGCAAGTATCCCGCCTTTGGGTGTAACGATATATGCCTCCATATTGTCGGAAACATTACTGTTTACCAGTACGGAATACAGATCATCAGTATGTATATCTATACCTACACAGCCCGCAAAATCACCATTATTATCATAGAAGGGTATAGAACAGGTTGTAACACTGCCTTGTAAAAAGGTATTAACGTATCTTGAAATAAACGTAATCTCACCTTTGTCTTTCGCCAGTCTGTACCAGTCTCTATCCCTGAATTCATAATACCTGTCATCGCCTTCTGCATCAGCAGCTAATTCGGCAAAGTCATCATAGCTTATAAGTACGCCGGTTTCCGTACCTATGTAAAGATCTTTATACTCCGGATTAACTTCCTTGAGAGGTTTGAATATCTTAACTATATTTGCTATTAATTCAGCCTCATCCTTAACCTCACCTTCATAGACAATATCCTTATCTGCCAGAAGCTTGTATAAAGACAATTCACCTGCCATATCCATGGAAATATCCGGCACCTGAACAGGATTATAGCGTTCACTGTGTTTATAAATATCCTTTATAAATGACTCAAGATAGTAGGCGTCATTCAAATAACTGTTTATGATTTCATTTACATAGACCATTTTTTCGCCCAGCTGATCTCCCACCTGATCCTCCAGGTCGGCTATCATTGCTTCCTCACTTAAGTCAGCTGCACTATGGGCAAAACCCACACTGAGCCGTTCCGTGGAAGAATGGACCTTCTTTATGGCAAAAATACTGATAACGGAAGAAAACACCAGAGTAACAAAGACAATCCCAAGGACTGCATTGGACAGCTTAAAGAAAATGCTGCTTCTGTTTTTAGTTTCAGAATCATCAGAAGCAGCATGCTTACTGTTCTTTTTGAAAATCACATAATTCGAAAAATAGAAAATAAAAAATATTAAAACAAATAAGATGAGTATTAATGTTACCGTCGGGATGCCGGTCATTGGTCCACCTCTTCTTTATACAGTCAGTCATTTAACAGATCTATACTCTTAAGCATATTTCCTTCAAAATCGTATATGCTGAATACATCTCCATCTATTATAGCATGACTGTTGGGGTTTCCACCCTTTGGAATAGAAGTACTTCCCGGATTTAAATGATAGAAGATGACTCCGTCCTTTTCCATTTTCTCAGCATTGATGAGATGAGTATGCCCATGAAGAAGCACATCCCCGTCGGAAAGAGGCGGAAGGTTAACTTCATTAAAAATATGTCCGTGGGTCGCAAAGATTGTGTGCCCGTTCAGAACCAATATGGCATAGTCCGCAAGCACCGGAAACTTAAGAACCATCTGATCCACTTCAGCTTCACAGTTTCCTTTTACGGCCCATATTTTGTTCTTCAACGGATTAAGCATTTCTATGACTTCCTTAGGCGCATAGTCCTTCGGAAGATCGTTTCGGGGTCCGTGGTACAGAATGTCCCCAAGTATTATCAGACGCTCCGCACCGCTTTTCTCATAGGCTTCCAAGGTTTTCTTGCACCAGTAGGAAGACCCGTGAATGTCGCTGGCAATGAAGTATTTCATAGGTTTTTCCTTTCATATGGATGGTTTAATGGGCATACCAGCCGGCGCTCCGCCAGGTCAGGTTCGGTCCGGGGAAGGCCTTCACCTGATCCCCGGAGGGCCGGAACTACGCCCTGACCATATCGGTCGAAGTTTTCCCGATGGAAAACTTCGACATTACATCCTCTCAGGTGCGCTAAATCCCAATGTTTCTATACATGTGTTGAGAACCTTCCAGGTAAGCATCAGGAGGCTCATATAGCCCTGCTTCTTTTTCTCATCAGGCTCGCTCAGGAACTTAACGTCATGATAAAAGCTGTTGAAAGCATTGGACACATCATAAATATATGAACATATACGATGAGGTGCAAGCTCTCTCCATGCACCGTTTATCTCATCCTGATATCTTGTGAGAAGTGTTTCCAAAGTGTGTCCGCTCTTATCCTCTACAGGAAGGATCTCATAGTCCACGGCGTGAGCTTTAATATAATCCTTTACCGAAATATCATCCCCGATGCCCTGCTCCTGCATGAATTTACGAATGATTGAGCTTATGCGAACGATGGTATAAAGGATATATGGACCGGTATTTCCTTCAAATGAAGTGAATTTGTCAAGGTCAAAAATATAGTCCTTTGTAGCCTGATTGCTGAGATCACCGTACTTAAGAGCAGCAAGACCAACAAGTGTTGCAATCTTCTCAGCTTCCTCGGAGCTTATCTCATCGCCTCTTGATTCCTTTATTCTCTCAAGCACCTTTGAGTTGGTTTCTGCTATAAGCTTCTCAAGTCGGAGAACACCACCCTCACGTGTCTTAAAGGGCTTTCCGTCCTTACCGTTCATGGTACCGAAGCCAATAAACTTAAGCTCCTCTTCCGGTCTCACATAGCCTGCCTTACGGGCAACTCTGAAGAACTGTGTATAGTGAAGTGACTGACGGCTGTCTGCAACGTAAATATACTCATCCGGCTTATAGAGCTTTTCACGCTCAATGATAGTGCCCAGATCTGATGTGGCATAGAGCGCACCACCATCGGATTTGCGGACCATGCATGGAGGAATCTCCTTAGGATCTTCAGGTTCATTTACATCCACAACAAGGGCACCCTGAGACTCATATGCAAGACCTTTATCAGTAAGGTCCTGAATAAGTCCCGGAATATACTGCTGGGCATCGCTTTCTCCCTTCCAGAGATCAAAATGAACATCAAGGTTTCCATAGTTCTTCTTGAGATCAGCTACAGAAACCTCCATGATCCTCTTCCATACCTCTCGATACTTAGGGTCACCCTCCTGAAGCTTTACAGTTGCGGTATGAGCGCGTTCCGCGAACTCCGGATTAACCAGTGTTCCGTCCTCATTCTTTTCCTTTGCTTTACCGGAAGCGAAAGGATATATCTCCTCAAGCTGTGCTATATCAAGCTCTTCCTCAAGCTGTCCTCTGTCTTCAAGCTCAGCAATGATAAGCCCCATCTGAAGCCCCCAGTCACCGAGGTGAACGTCACCGATGACCTCATTTCCCTGCTGCTTAGCCATTCTCTTGATGGTTTCTCCGATAACAGCGGAACGAAGGTGTCCAACATGAAGTGGCTTTGCAACATTGGCTCCGCCGTAATCTACGATGATTTTCTTTCCCTCATGGGCATCAAGTCCCAGATCCTCACGGAAGGTCATCTCGTTAAGGTATTTCTTAACCAGCTCCTGTGACAGGTTAATGTTTATGAATCCGGGCATAACCGCTGAAACTTCTGAGAACATAAGGATATCATCTCTCTTCATATCCTTAAGCTTTTCTACAACTTCATTTGCGATATCAATGGGCTTCTTATGATACTGCTTGGCGCCGGCCATAGCTCCGTTGCACTGATACTCGCAAAGATCAGGACGATTGGAAATAGAAACCTTTCCAAGTTCTGAATCATAACCGCAAAGTGCAAAACCCGTTCTTACCGCATCTCCGATAACATTAAGTATGGTAGTCAATGTAAAACTCCTTTAATATACAAAAAAATGGGGATATATAAGAAAAAGGCTTCCTTTCGGGAAACCTTTCTCAAAAACGGAGATTTCTCCGTAAATCTTTATTTAACTAAGATCAGCCGCGAGACTCGTACTGACCTGTCTGTGTTGAAACGATAACCTTATCTCCGATATTGATAAAAAGAGGAACCTGGATATCAACACCTGTCTCAAGAGTTGCAGGCTTTGTAGCACCTGTAGCTGTATTGCCCTTTACACCCGGTTCTGTATGTGTAACCTCAAGAGTAACCTTAAGAGGTGGCTCTACTGCAAATACCTTGCCCTGGTATGAATCAACACGAACTGTCTCGTTCTCCTTAACGAACTTCATGGAATCAGCGATCTCATCGTGTGAAAGAGCGATCTGCTCGAATGTCTCAGGATTCATGAAGTTGTACATCTCACCGTCATCATAAAGATACTGCATATCCTGTCTGTCGATGTGTGCTGGAGGGAACTTCTCTGTAGGACGGAATGTACGCTCTGTTACACCACCGTTGATTACGTTTTTAAGCTTTGTTCTTACGAAAGCTGCTCCCTTACCCGGCTTAACGTGCTGGAACTCAATGATCTGAACAACCTGGCCCTCGATCTCAAGTGTGACACCGTTTCTGAAATCACCTGCTGATACCATAAAATCCTCCTAAAATAATGAAACCACCGAATAATAACTATCCTGTTTTATCGAATTTTTATTAAATAATCGTGCTTTGTGGCTTCATGATAAGCCTCTCAGGGCGTTCGAGCTCACAAAATACTGATACATTCTAATATATATGTATAACTTTTGCAAGACTTTTCTAAACGTCGATTTGTTTTTGTCGTTTTGTTTTGCCGCCATATCGCCGTAAAAGGAAGTCCACTCTTTACATGTTTAACCGAAGGCTCACATACTCTTTGATGAACTCACCCAGGCTGTACCAACACAGATTTATGAAAACTTATAAACTGTACGGCTTCTTGTGATCTCTCCGCCCTTTGCAACAGGCTGTGCAAATTCAGGAACATTTATTGCATTCGGGAAGTACTGGGTTTCCAGACACACACCGCCGCGATGAGGTATCTTCTCACCCTTTAATCCTGTCACATCACCCTTCAGGAAGTTTCCGGTATATACCTGAAGGCCCGGAAGTGATGTATAGACCTCCATATTGCGTCCGGTTGTATCGTCATGAAGCTCTGCTGCATAGTATACATCCATGTTTTCCTGAGAATACTTCTTACATACATCCTTATGTGAGAGAACATAATTATGGTCATAACCACCGGTATACTTCAGTTCATCGAAGTCAGCATCAATTCTGTATCCTATTTTGCATGAAGAACGGAAATCCATCGGAGTTCCTTCAACAGTACTGATATCACCCTCCGGAATAGATTCTTTTCCTCCCGGAGTGAAGCATTCAGCATCAACCTTGAGCATCTCTGAAAGAATAACTGACTCGTCACCAAGATTAAAGTAAGAATGATTTGTCGGATTAAACAATGTATCCACATCACTCTTTCCCTCATAATCGATGATCAGGGCATCATCCTCAGTGACAGTATATTTTACCAAAAGATGCATCTCACCCGGGAATCCCATATCACCATCAGGACTGTCGATTTCAAAAGTAACACTGTTATCAGTGACTGTGTTTATCTTCCAGTCACGAAAACATAAACAATCCTTACCGCTGTGGAGATTATTATTGCCGTCATTTTTCTCAAGTTCATAGGTCTTTCCATTTAATGTAAACTTTGCACCGCCTATTCTGTTGCCTACACGTGCCACACATGCCCCAAAATAGTATGGATTTGTTTCATATAACGATTTATCCTCATACCCAAGCACCAGATGTTTGCTGCTATTTTCCTCATCATAAACGATATCTTCAATCGTTGCTCCGAGGCTCAAAACTTTAACTGTTACTTTAGTTCCTTTAATATAAACTCTTTCAATTTCTCTGCCTGATGGCAGTGTTAATTTCTCCTTTTTCATACTTTTCCCTCCAATAAATAAGGAACCCCCCCCTTTTCGGACGGTTCCCCAGAAACAAAACAAGATACTTCTCTATATCAATCAATCTATGCATGAAAAAATCACGCTCAAAATCTTATATTACCAGAGTCAATGTTTCGTTGTTAATGTATATTATTTCAATGCTTCCTTAACCTGCTCTGCGATACCAACAGCATCAAGCTTGTACTTATGAAGCAGCTCCTTGGCAGGGCCGGACTCACCAAAAACATCCTGCATTCCGATCTTTGTTACCTTTACAGGGTACTTCTCAGAAAGAAACTCTGATACAGCAGACCCCAGACCTCCGATTACAGAATGCTCTTCTACTGTAAAAATCCTTCCTGTCTTTTTAGCAGCAGCGATTACAAGTTCCTCATCCAGCGGCTTTATAGTATGAATATTTATTACCTGAACGCTGATGTTTTCTTTTGAAAGCAGCTCTGCCGCATCCAGAGACTCAGAAACCTCGAGACCTGTAGCTATGATAGTGCAGTCACTTCCGTCACGAAGCTCTACACCCTTCCCAATCTCAAACTTATAATCAGGCTTATCATTGATAACAGGCACTGCCAGACGGCCAAAACGGAGATATACAGGGCCTTCATGCTCATATGCTGCAAAAACAGCGGCTCTTGCCTCAACAGCATCAGATGGGTTGATGATTGTCATGCCAGGGATTGCACGCATGAGAGCGATATCTTCGTTACACTGGTGTGTGGCTCCGTCCTCTCCTACTGAAATACCTGCATGAGTAGCACCGATCTTGACATTGAGCCTTGGATATCCGATGGAATTACGTACCTGCTCAAAAGCTCGTCCTGCTGCAAACATAGCAAAAGAGCTGATAAAAGGTACATATCCGCAAGTCGAAAGACCTGCTGCCATGGATGTCATGTTACACTCTGCGATACCGCAATCTATATGACGCTCAGGAAATTCCTTTTTAAACACGCCTGTTTTGGTGGCTGCTGCAAGATCCGCATCAAATACAATGACATTTTCATGCTGCTTACCAAGCTCAACCAAAACATTTCCATAACCATCTCTGGTAGCAACTCTCTTTACTTCTGACATAACGCTTCACCTGCTTTCTCCAATTCTTCCATGGCAATCTTGTACTCTTCATCATTAGGAGCTTTACCATGCCAACCAACCTGATTCTCCATATAGGATACGCCTTTACCCTTTAATGTCTTGGCAATGATAGCTGTTGGCATACCCTTGGTCTCTCTGGCTTCTTTAAATGCTGCGCGGAGCTCGTCAAAATCATTACCGTTTTCTACATTGATAACATGGAAATTGAAGGCTCTGAACTTCTCATCTATAGGATAAGGTGAACATACTTCACTCACAGCACCGTCGATCTGGAGATTGTTGTTATCCACAATTACAACCAGGTTATCCAGTTTTCTGTGACCTGCAAACATCGCAGCTTCCCAGATCTGTCCTTCCTGAATCTCACCATCTCCTGTTAATGCATACACGCGGTAATCCTTGTTTGAAAGCTTACCTGCAAGTGCCATACCAACAGCTGCTGAAACGCCCTGTCCCAGAGAGCCTGATGACATATCTACTCCCGGAATGTGCTTCATATCAGGATGTCCCTGCAGATAACTTCCGGTATGACGAAGTGTCAGAAGATCTTCAACCGGAAAATATCCTCTGTTTGCAAGTGCCGCATAGTATCCAGGAGCAGTATGTCCCTTTGAAAGAACAAATCTGTCTCTGTTCTCGTCTTTCGGATTCTCCGGATTTATATTCATCTCTTCAAAATAAAGAAATGTAAATATCTCTGCCGCAGAAAGTGATCCGCCCGGATGACCTGCCTTTGCACTATGTGTCGATGATACAATGCCTTTTCTGACATTCACAGCCATCTTCTGTAATTCTATATTTTCCATCTACATACCTTCCTTTTTAAATGTCATTGAGCCTTATCTCCTTTAAAAGCATGTTTGCAACTATTTCTCTATGATACACACACATAGAACAAATTGGCTACACATTTTCTCAAAAAAAAAGAAAGGCTTTTACTCACCAAAAACTGCGATATAGTCTTTCTTGAATTTTTCGATGCCGGCATCAGTAAGCGGATGTTTTGTCATAGCTTCGATAACCTTGTAAGGAATGGTTGCGATATCAGCTCCGGCAAGAGCACAATCAGTTACATGTATCGGATTTCTGATTGATGCTGCAATTATCTCTGTTTCATATCCATAGATGTCAAAAACCTGTGCTATCTCACGGATGAGATCAACACCACGCACACTTATATCATCAAGACGGCCGAGGAATGGTGATACATATGTAGCTCCGGCATTGGCAGCAAGGATAGCCTGGTTAACATTGAAGATCAAAGTTACATTGGTTTTGATTCCTTCCTTAGAGAGAACATTGGTGGCCTTTAAGCCTTCAACGGTCATAGGAATCTTAACTACCATGTTAGGATGGATCTTGGCGATTTCACGGCCTTCTCTGATCATGCCCTCAGCATCTTCAGTTGTTGCCTTAACCTCACCACTGATAGGACCATCTACGATAGAGGTGATCTCACGGATTACTTCATTAAAATCACGTCCTTCCTTTGCGATAAGTGAAGGATTGGTAGTAACTCCGCAGATTACACCCATATCATTTGCTTTCTTTATTTCTTCAACATTAGCAGTATCAATAAAAAATTTCATAACTTCCTCCATTTGTTTTTAACGTCTCACCATAAATGAACGGCAGAACTCCTGCCACTCACTTATTATAACTTTAATTTGATGTTTTAAATCATTGAATGATCATTTATTTGAAAGGATTCTCTGTAGGATATGGCAGAGAAGCTGGCTGATTGTAGTTTAGATCCTCTACAGGTACGCCGATATACTTGAACAGATCATAGAGTGCACTTCCGTAATGTCCAAAAGCAACTGCACCGTGATGCGGATAGTTCTTCTCGATCAGAACGTGGCGATAGAATCTGCCCATCTCAGGTATTGCAAATACTGCAATACTTCCAAAGGAACGAGTAGCAACAGGAAGTATCTCACCTTCAGCAACATATGCACGGAGAAGTCCGTCTGAAGTACTCTGTAAACGATAGAATGTTATCTCACCCGGAGCGATGTCACCCTCAAGTGTACCATTTGTAACCTCTTCAGGAAGCGAACGAGCCATGATTTTCTGGTTTCTCATCTCACAGGAAGACATTTTCTTAGAGCAGGTATTGCCGCAGTGGAAGCCCATGAAGGTATCACTGTGCTTGTAGTCAAACTTGCCCTCTATGGATTCCTTGTACATATCCTTAGGCACGGAATTGTTTATATCAAGAAGTGTTACGATATCATCACTTATGCAGGTTCCGATAAACTCTGAAAGAGCTCCATAGATATCAACCTCACAGCTTACAGGAATGCCACGGCCTGTGAGACGACTGTTAACATAGCAAGGAACAAATCCGAACTGTGTCTGGAATGCCGGCCAGCATTTTCCTGCAATAGCTACATACTTGCGATATCCCTTATGTGCATCGATCCAGTCAAGAAGTGTAAGCTCATACTGAGCAAGCTTACGAAGGATTTCCGGCTTCTTGTTGCCTGTGCCGAGCTCCTCTTCCATATCCCTAACAACACTGTCGATTCTATCATCATCAGCATGCTTGTTAAAGGCTTCAAAGAGATCAAGCTCTGAATTTTCTTCAATTTCAACACCAAGATTGTAAAGCTGCTTGATAGGAGCGTTACATGCAAGGAAATTCTGTGGACGAGGTCCGAAAGAAATGATCTTCAGCTCAGAAAGGCCGATCATGGCCTTTGCGATAGGAACAAACTTGTGAATTTCCTCCGCAAGATCCTCAGCATCACCAACAGGATTTTCAGGGATAAATGCCTTGACATTTCTGAGTCTCAGATTGTAGCTTGCATTTAAGAGACCGCAATATGCATCTCCTCTTCCATCCTGTAAGGAATCCTGTGTTTCCTCAGCTGCTGCAAGGAAGATCTTTGGACCGTCAAAATGCTTTGCAAGAAGTGTTTCAGAAATTTCAGGTCCGAAATTTCCGAGATATACACAGAGGGCATTACAACCGGCCTTCTTGATGTCTTCAAGTGCCTCTACCATCTGTATCTCGCTCTCAACGATACAAACAGGGCACTCATAAATCTCCTTTGTGTCATACTTCTTGCCATATGCAGCTACAAGAGCCTTACGTCGCTCTACTGAAAGACTCTCAGGGAAACAGTCACGGCTTACAGCCACGATACCAACTTTTACTTCAGGTACATTTTCAAAACTCATATTATCTCCATTCCGCTGCCCATTAGGCAGCACTGACCAATATAATTTGATATTTGAAGTGAATCACAAGATCTTTGTCACTCACATTTTTTTACTTTTTCGACTCACTTAAAACAGTGTCATAAACGTGTGACGTATCAAATAAAGTACATCATACTATTCAGATACACTTACATATAATGTTCAAAGTTTCCCATATATATCCTTAAGTGCCGGATAGAGCTTACGGAAGCTCTGGTATCTTTCCTCATATTTCTTCACCAGTTCAGGCTCCGGTTCGCAGGTACTCTTTACTGATACAATGGCTGCTGCCGCATCCTCAACAGTTGCATATTTTCCATCAGCTACCATCGCAAGCATTGCGCCGCCCATGCCAGGGCCCTCCTCACAAGTCGGGATATCGATGCTGATGTTCAGGATATTGGCTATCATCTTCTGCCATAAAGGACTCTTAGCACCGCCGCCGCAGATCATGGAATGTTCAAGACTTATACCCGCTGACCTTGCAGCTTCATACATATCTCTTGTGGCAAATGCTACGCCCTCAAGAACTGCCTGAACCATATCCTCTCTTTTTGTATCAAGGCTCATTCCGACAAAGGCGCCTCTCGCCATCGGATCATTCCATGGACTTCTTTCACCCATAAGATACGGCAGGAAGTAAACATGGTTTTCACCAAGCTTAACTATATCTTTCTGTTCCTCAGCATACCTGTCGGTTTTCAGGATATTGTCCATCCACCATTTATTGCAGGAAGCTGCTGAAAGCATGCACCCCATGAGGTGATATTTTCCATCTGCATGGGCAAATGCATGAAGCGCATTGTTTGCATCAACCCTGAAACGATCCGATGTGATAAAGATGGTACCGCTGGTTCCGAGGGAAATGTTACACTTGTTCTTTCCAACGGTTCCTGTACCTACTGCTGCCGCTGCATTATCACCTGCACCTGCTGCAATTACCACATCATGCTTCATGCCGAGACTGCCTGCTATTTCAGATTTAAGATATCCTACTGCCTCGTAGCTCTCATAAAGCTTCGGAAGCATATCCTCTGTGATTCCGCATAGACGGAGCATATCCCCAGACCAGCATTTATGCTCAACATCTAAAAGAAGCATTCCTGAAGCATCAGAATAATCTGTGCAAAAGCTTCCTGACAGCTTATAAGCAAGATAATCCTTCGGAAGCATTATCTTTTTTATTTTTGCAAAAAGCTCAGGCTCGTTTTTCTTCATCCAGAGTATCTTTGGTGCAGTAAATCCTGCAAAAGCGATGTTTCCGGTATAACCGGAGATCACTTTCTTACCAACTTCATCATTTAAATATCTGACTTCCTCAACAGATCTGCCGTCATTCCAGAGAATCGCAGGTCTTATAACATTGTCATCTTCATCCAATGTAACCAGACCGTGCATTTGACCACCAAAACTGATACCACCAACCTCTTTGGCATCTACTACAGAAACCAGTTCTTTTAAACCATCAAGAGTCTGCCTGTACCAGTCCTCCGGATTCTGCTCACTCCATCCCGGATGAGGGAACGAGAGTCCATATTCTCTTGAAACAACATTCTCAATTTTGCCGTCTTCTCTCATGAGAAGGAGCTTTACTGCTGAGGTTCCAAGATCAATTCCTATATAATACATTAATCTCACCTACCCTTAAAAAAGTCTGTGTTCACAACAGAGTCTTTTGATTTTACAAAGCGCAAATCGATTTGCGTTTTTCATACGTGATTATTCTAGAAAAAACGCAAATTGACTTATATCATATATCTTTTATATTTATAAAAAATCTTTGAA
>JAGAGL010000075.1:0-4261 GCA_017627595.1 Oribacterium sp.
GCGAGAACCGTCCCCGGTGGCACACGGAAGGATATTTTATGGCAGATTATAATAATAAAGAAAACCTTGAAGGCAGCAATATCGTCCTTTGTGCGGCTAATTCCTATAATCAGAAGTTCTTTTTGAATCCGGATTACAACAATCTTCCGGAGGATGTGAAGAAGGAACTGAAGATCATTTCAGTAGGTTATACAGAAGAGATAGGCGGCATCTTCCTGATGGAGTTTAACAGGGATGACAAGCTGGTGCTTAAATCCATGCATGAAGACGGTGACAGCCTTTTTGATGAAGATAACTCAAGAAAGAAAATAGACGAGCTTGCCGAAAAATATGAACCCTTGTTTTCGAAACTGGAAGCCTACTACACAGCCCTGCAAACACTTCGTGGAAACGCCAAAAGAGGCGGAGAAGAGGTTGAGATAACCGATGAGGACCTTAAGGGAGAGTCAGGTTTAAACAACCCCGAAGGTATCGCAGAGGTCAGACAGGCCACTGCCGAAGAGATGCAGAGCTTCTACGGCGATGATACCGATATGGATCAGACCATTGTCAGCGAGGAAGAGCAGGGCACCATCAAAAAGACAGGTTCCTGGGATATGCCGGTACACCCCGACGACCCTGACGCAGAACAGAACGCATATCATACGTTATTTGGTGATTGATCAGCTTTCGGAGAAAGCTGATACCCCCAGCCGATGGGAACGTCAGCCCATTTAAACTCGCTTCGCGAGGGCTGACGCTACATGCCAGGTTTTCTACGAAAACCTACCACAAATGGCGAGGCTGGTTTCTGCGTAAGCAGAAATCAAACGAAAATGCCCGGCGCTTTAGCGCCATCCAAATGGCATTTTCTCCTTTTGACTGTCAATTGATAGAAAGACTACTAATGCATATAGGAAATATAGAATTAAAGAATAATGTTTACATGGCGCCCATGGCCGGCGTCACAGACCTACCCTTCAGAACCATTTGCCATGAAATGGGAGCCGGTCTTACCGTGACTGAGATGGTAAGCGCCAAGGCTATATTATATAAGAACAAAAACACCGAGGAGCTCATGATCCGGGGTGGAGACGGAAGTCCCGTTGCGGTACAGCTTTTCGGATCAGACCCGGAGATAATGTCTGATATTGCCCATCAGATAGAAGACAGGTTCGAAATCATTGACGTGAACATGGGGTGTCCTGTGGGTAAGATCGTCAGTAACCATGAAGGGAGCGATCTTATGAACCACCCGGATCTGGCTTATGAGATATTAAGCCGGATGGTAAAGAAATGTCACACCCCCATAACCGTCAAATTCAGAAAAGGTTTTGCAAAAGAAGATGATACGGCAGTGGAATTCGCAAAAATGGCCGAAAGTGCAGGTGTTTCAGCTGTCACGGTACATGGAAGGACCAGGTCCCAGATGTACGCGGGAAAAGCTGACTGGGATGTTATAAGACGTGTCAAGGAGGCCGTAAAGATACCTGTATTCGGAAACGGGGACTTATTCGAGCCTGAGGACGCTAAAAGGATGATAGAAGAAACCGGCTGCGACGGAGTAGCTCTGGCAAGAGGTGCACAGGGTAACCCATGGCTCATAAAAAGGACTGTGCATTACCTTGAGACCGGTGAACTTCTGCCGAAGCCAACCATATCAGAGATCATTGAAATGATCCACCGGCACACTGAACTTATGAAGGAGATCAAGGGCGAGTACACCACCATCAGGGAGATGCGTAAGCATATCTCATGGTATACGGAAGGGCAGCCTAAATCATCAAAGCTGAGAGCAGAAATCAACACAGCCGGCAGTATCGAAAAACTCTTTGAGATTGTTGACAAACTAGCCATTAATGTATAAAATCACCATTTGTAAAAGAAGCATTCAAATTTGACATATGTACAAATTTTTATGATAACAGTTTGCCGGGTCTCTCCGACAGCAATATATGTGAAAGGAGCTATGTAAAACATGGCAGAAGAGCAGGTAGTTAAAAAGAATTTACTCACACGTGCAGGTCTCAACAAATATGAGGCTGAGCTTCATGATCTCAAGGTAAACCGCAGACAGGAAATCGCTGCCAAGATCAAGGAAGCAAGAGAGCAGGGTGATCTTTCAGAGAATGCCGAGTATGATGCAGCTAAGGATGAGCAGCGTGATATCGAGGCAAGAATCAGTGAGCTTGAGGCTCTTCTTAAAAATGTCGAGGTAGTTGACGAGTCCGTTGAAGGCGAGATCAATGTTGGCTGCCGCGTAGTACTCCTGGATGAAGAGTTTGATGAAGAGGTAACATATTTCATCGTAGGTTCATCAGAGGCCAACAGCCTTGCAGGAAAGATTTCAAATGAGTCTCCTGTAGGACATGCACTCCTTCATCACGTAGCAGGCGATGAGGTTGAGGTTGAGACAGAAGCCGGTGTTCTCAAGTTTAAAGTACTTGAGGTTGCCCGTCACGAAGCAGAATAAGAAATATACTTAAAGTCTTTTTATTCCTTCTGTCAGACAGAGGAATCGGAAGTTTAATATCACAGACGGCAGGGTGAAGATGACCCGGCCGTCTTCATTAGCATAATAGATCAAAGTTCAAGGAGAAAAGAATGGCAGAGAATCAGCAGAACAATCAGCAGAATCAGGAGACTCTGGACACCAATCACATCGTACAGGCACGTCTTGACAAGCTTGCAGAGCTTCAGTCAGCAGGACAGGATCCTTTTCAGATAACCAAGTTCGATCAGACACATCATTCAGAGGAGATCAAAGAAAATTTTGAGGCTCTTGAGAACCAGCATGTAGCTATCGCAGGTCGTATCATGCTGAAGCGTGTTATGGGTAAGGCTTCCTTCGTACACCTTCAGGACAAGCAGGGTCGAATCCAGTCATACGTATCACGTGATGGTATCGGCGAGGAGGAATACAAGGCATTCAAGAAGCTTGATATCGGCGATATCATCGGTATCGAGGGCTATGTATTTAAGACCAAAACAGGCGAGACCTCAGTTCATGCCGAGAAGCTTACACTTCTTTCAAAGTCACTTTATCCGCTTCCTGAGAAGTTCCACGGAATCCAGGATACAGATACCAGATACAGACAGAGATATGTTGACCTCGTTATGAACGAGGAGTCAAAGAGAGTATTTATCAAGCGTTCTCAGATCATCAGTGAGATCCGTAACTTCCTTGCAGGACGTGATTTCATGGAAGTTGAGACTCCCATGCTTGTTTCCAATGCCGGCGGTGCAGCTGCACGTCCATTCGAGACACATTACAATGCTCTGGATGAAGATGTTAAGCTCCGTATATCTCTTGAGCTTTACCTTAAGAGACTTATCATCGGTGGCCTGGAGAGAGTATTCGAGATTGGCCGTGTATTCCGTAACGAGGGTGTAGATACCCGTCACAACCCTGAGTTCACTCTTATGGAGCTTTACCAGGCATACACAGACTATGAAGGCATGATGGAGCTCACAGAGTCAATGTTCCGTTACCTTGCAGAGAAGGTTTGCGGCTCAACCACCATCACATACCAGGGCACTGAGATCGATCTCGGAAAGCCTTTCCGTCGCCTTACTATGACAGAGGCTATCAAGGAGGAAACCGGTATCGATTTCGATACAGTTAAGGATCTTGAGGAGGCTCGTGAACTTGCCAAGAAGAACCACATCGAGTTTGAGGATCATCACAAGATCGGTGACATCGAGAACCTCTTCTTCGAGACCTTCTGTGAGGAGAAGATGATCCAGCCTACATTCATCATGGATCACCCCGTTGAGATCTCACCTCTTACAAAGAAGAAGCCGTCAGACCCTTCAAAGGTTGAGCGTTTCGAGCTTTACATCTACGGACGTGAGATGTGTAATGCTTACTCCGAGCTCAACGATCCTATCGATCAGAGAGAGCGTTTCAAGGCTCAGGATGCACTTGCAGAAGCCGGCGATGAGGAAGCAAACCATACAGATGAGGACTTCCTTCACGCAATGGAGATCGGTATGCCGCCTACCGGAGGTATCGGATATGGAATCGATCGTTTGGTAATGCTTCTCACTGACAGTGCGGCGATAAGAGATGTGTTGTTGTTCCCGACTTTGAAAAGTGCAGGCAAGTAAAAGCCAGTAATTATGCGGCTTCCGAAGCACTGTTAAGACGAAATGACAACAAATTGACAACAATTCTTCCGATAATCACGAAGAATGACAAAGGATTATAAGTTGTTGGAGAAAATAATAGCCTAGAAAATTAGGACCCTAAGGGACCACTTTCTTGAAAGAAATTTCAGGA
>JAGAGL010000076.1:0-5546 GCA_017627595.1 Oribacterium sp.
GTACATATCATCGGAGCTTCGGTAGATGCTGCATCTGAAAAGTTCACGGAGAAATCCAAAGCAGATGCGATTGCGGCAGAGTGCAGGGATAATACGGTCACGGTTAAAACAGTGGTATCGGAAGATAAGTCCGTTGTGGCTCCAAAGCTGTATGATCTGACGACCTTACAGAGAGATGCCAACAGGATCTTCGGCTTTACGGCAAAGAAAACACTGGAGTACACGCAGTCGCTTTATGAAAAGAAATTGTGTACATATCCGAGGACGGATTCGCAATACCTTTCTGATGATATGGAAGAGACTGCAAGGAGCGTGCTTGCCGTGGTACAGAGTACATTTACTTATCTGCAGGATGAAAGACCGGTGGCACGGGATTTTAAGCGTGTGATGAACAGCAAGAAAGTATCTGATCACCATGCGATCATTCCTACAGTACAGATCGAGAATATGCACAATGTTCAGTTAACGGAAGGCGAGATCAAGGTGCTTTCCCTGATTGCAACCAGGGTGTGTATGGCTACAGCTGAAAGATATCAGTACAGGAGTGTAAAGGCTGAACTGGTATGTGCCGGAAATATCTTTACTGCTACGGGTACCACAGTAGTGGAACCGGGATGGAAGAAATACGATGCTGCACTTCGGAGTGAGTATAAGATCCGCATGGAAAAAGATGATGAAGAGCTGAAATCTTTGCCGCCTCTGACGGAAGGATTTATGTTCACACCTGGTGAGTGCAAGGTGGTAGAGGGTTTTACACAACCGCCGAAGCATTTCACGGAAGACAGCCTGCTTTCGGCAATGGAGCGTGCCGGCGTAGAGGATATGGGCGATGATGTGGAACGCAAAGGGCTTGGAACTCCCGCCACCCGTGCGGATATCATCGAAAAGCTGGTCAAAGACGGCTTTGTAAAAAGGGAGAAGAAACAGATGATCCCGACAGATGACGGTGTGAAGCTGATCACCGTCCTGCCGGATGTAGTCAAGAGTCCCAAACTGACTGCCGACTGGGAAAACGCATTAACTCTCGTGGCAAAAGGCGAATATGACCCGGAGCAGTTTATGAGCGGGATAAGGAACATGGTAACAGATTTAGTTAAGACCTATAACAAGGTCGGAGAGGAGAACAGAAATATGTTTGGATCAAATGATGCATTGGGAAAATGTCCCAAGTGCGGCGGAGATGTGCTTAAGGGTAAGTACGGTCCGTATTGTTCGGAAAAGTGTGGTATGAGCTTCGGAAGGGTTTTCGGCAAGGAACTTTCAGAGGAACAGATCAAGTCCCTGCTTGAAGGTAAGAAGATTCTTGTAGACGGGCTCAAATCCAAGAAGGGCGGCACATACAGTGCTTACCTTATTCCGGACGGAGTACAGGAGTATTCCTACACCAAGAAGGACGGGACAGAAGTAAATGGTTTCCAGTACAAGTTCAACATGGAATTTCCGAAAAAGGAGGATAACAAAGATGAGTGAGATTAAGAATATGCCCAAGGTGGAAACAGAAAGCGTAAGTAAGGGTACGCAGCGTGCGAGATATACCGCATATATGCAGGGACTTCGTAAGCTGGAGCAGAGGGTAAAGTCAGAGAAGAACAGCCGTGAGAAGGCTGCCAGAGTAGGAGGCGCAGTATGATGGATTTTGAAGAGTTGACTGATGTGTTGAATGCTCTGATAGCAAGTGATTTTGTTATAAAATATGTACCTTTTGGCATGAGCAAGAGGGACGTTTATTATAAACTGGTTGACCCTTTCTGCATGTTCTACATAAAATTTGTAGAGGGTCAGAGTTCGTTGAATAATTATTTTTGGATGCATAATCATCTGTCACAAAGTATTGTTTCCTGGAGGGGATTTGCTTTTGAAAATGTTTGTTTCAATCACATTGAACAGATAAAGCAGGCCTTGGGTATAAGTGGTATTTCTTCTAAGCAATCTGCATGGTCAAAACGTCCGGATGACGAGGTGGGTACGCAGATTGACATGATCATTGAGCGAAAAGATAATATTGTCAATATGTGTGAAATGAAGTTTTACAATAAGAAGTATTCTGTGGATAAGGGCTATCATGAAAAATTGGTTAATCGCAGAGATTTGCTTGAAGAAATGCTTCCAAAAAGAATGGCGATACATAATACTTTAATTACAACAGAAGGATTAAAATATAACGAATATGGGAATTTCTTTGACAATGTGATAGTGTTGGATGATTTGTTTAAATAATGTTTTATATTTAGCCATGAGCATACAAAACTGAGAACTCACGGCGAAATATCTGCAACAATTATTGCTTGAGCGATGACTTTAAGTCGAAAGATTTATAGTCATTGCTTTTTTTTACACACAAAAGGAAGGAGGAATTGCAGTAATGGCAAGACGTTACCATGAGATCAAAGGTCTGGCGGAGTTTACGGCCAAAACGATCGTGTCGAGCGAAGAGGACTGGAAGAAGTTTCTGCATACGGCGGGGCATATGTATAAGTACCCGTTCAAGGAGCAGATGCTGATCTATGCCCAGAGACCTGATGCGACAGCCTGTGCTTCGCTGGAGCTTTGGAATGAGAAGATGAACTGCTGGGTCAACAAAGGCGCGCAGGGCATCGCTCTCATTGATGAGGAGGGTGTGCACCGGTCAGGGCTGAAATATGTCTTTGATGTAAAGGATGTGCATGAAGCAAGGTTTATCGGTCATAAGCCGAAGCTATGGAAGATGGAGGAAGAGCATAAGGATTATGTGATCGACTCCCTGGAGAGGATTTACGGGGAGACGGATGCAAGCCGCACTTTCGAGAGCAGGATCATGGAGCTGGCGAACAGGATTGCATCGGAGATGGCTCCGGATATCGTATCCGAGCAGCTGTCCATGTCTGTGGAGGGGAGTTTCCTTGAGGAGCTGGATGAACTGAATCTGGAAGTCAGATTGCATAACACAGGGAGTGCCGAGTTGTGAACCGGGTACGCCATGATAGCGTTCGCTTATATATGATAAAAGCGGATTCATTTTGCGTGCGCAGGAGCGTCGGATATCCGGTCAAAATAGAGCTGGGGAGCTTTAGGACTGTGACAGCACTCTTTATAATGATACTTCCCGATAGGAGATGGGGCTGAGAAAGCTGGTGAAACACCAATGCGGTACACCCGGTACCGGTGTAAAGTATTTTTTTTAATAAGACAAAAGTACATCTTGTTTTGACGACAAAAGGAGATGTGCTGTTGTGTCATATTTTAGCAGCACATTTATATCCGTCGATCAATGCTTATCTGTGGACGGATAGATAGGTAATGATGGGCAGATATTATTGTGTCCCAAAAAGAGAAAAGGAGCGTGGATGATATGAGATCTGATGAGCCGATTGAGGAGCAGGTCAGGTGCGAATTTGAAGGCACGGTGATTTATGTTCCAAGGAAGATATTCAGCATGATGGTACTTAGATGCCAGTATCCTGAGAAGAAGTATATCAGATACAAAGAGGGAGCTGTTCTTTACAGTATGAGTGAGAGAGAATTTAATAAGCTGGCTCATAACGCCGGAGCGGTTCATAAGGTCAACAAGATGTCACTTGTAAAGGTGGCAAAGGTTGATGAGTATCTGGAATACTTTGTTGAACAGTAAGCAAGTGGATAAGGAATAGAGAGATTAGTCCCACTTTTGAGCGGTCAAAAACTTCTTGACTTTTGAGCCGCCCAAAAGTATACTATGGTTAGGTTGTAAGGAGGTGTACAATTTGGCTAAAATGGGACGCCCGAAGGCGGAGGAACCAAAGAAGAATAGGGTTACGGTACGTTTTGACGATCGGGAGTTCGATAAGCTGAAGGAGTGCGCCGAAAAGAACAATCTCACCATAACAGAGACAGTGCGCAAAGGAGTTACAGAAATGCTGGATTCCAAGTCGTAGGACTTTCAATCTCTCTTCCTAACTGCATGGAAAGGATGTATTCTATGGCAAAAGTTAGGAAAGACAAGAAGGGCAGGGTGCTGCACAGGGGAGAATCGTTCAAGAATACGCAGCAGTTATATTGCTATGCATATACCGACTCTTTTGGGGTAAGGAAATGCATATATGCAAAGGATCTTGGTGAACTGAGAGAGAAAGAGAAGAGAGTTGCCAAGGATAAGCTGGACGGACTCGATGTATATGCCATTGCAAAATCGGATATCAATTTCGTGTTTGACCGGTATATATCTACCAAATCCGAGCTGCGAAGCACGACGATGACAAACTATGTGTATACCTACGACCGCTATGTAAGAAAGGGTTTTGGGAAAAAGAAGATTGCCGATGTAAGATACTCGGATGTCCTGGTATTTTATAATGCGCTCCATGAAAAGGGGTTAGCCGTAAATACCATAGATTCGGTACATTCGGTCCTTCATCCTACCTTCCAGATGGCCGTCCGTGACAATATTCTGAGGAATAACCCCTCTGATGGAGTGATGGCGGAACTTAAAAAGAAGATTGAGGGCAGACCGGAACCGCGTCATGCGTTGACGCTGGAAGAGGAAAGAGCCTTCCTGGACTGGATTGATAAACCTGAGTATTCAAGATGGAAGCCCTTGTTTACTGTGATGTTTGGAACGGGTGGCAGAATTGGTGAAATCATTGGTCTGAGATGGAAAGATCTGGACTTTGATGGTAACACGATAAGCATTAACCATAATGTTACCTATTATCCACGCAGCGACAAGAACTACAAGTGTGAATTCAGAGTCTCACTCCCGAAAACCGAAGCAGGTATCAGAACGGTGCCAATGTTAGACAAGGTAAGGGAGGCACTTCTTCTGGAGAAACAGTGTCAGAAGGAGTATGGATATCGGTGTATGGTGGAACTGGACGGTATGAAGGGATTTATCTTCTGTAACCGCTTTGGTAAGCTTCACAGTCCGGCGAGCATAAATCGCGAGATCAAGAGGATCGTTGATGACCATAATGCTCAGGAAGAGGTGAAAGCCAAACGCGAAGGAAGGGATCCGGTAATGATACCGAGATTCAGCTGCCATATAACGAGGCACACATTTTGCACAAGGCTCTGTGAGAATGAAACCAATGTTAAAGTGATACAGCAGGTGATGGGACATAAGGATATTCAGACTACGCTGGACATTTACGCAGAGGTTTCGGAGAAAAAGAGACAGGAAGTATTTAAGGAACTGAACAACAACGATATAATATAGGAAGAGTCCGACGAGGACTCAGTAGTACCCCAAATGAAGTCGCAGTACCCCGTTTGTACCCCACTTTTTCCAACACAGGTACATGGTAGTACATGATAGCGACAAATGAGGGGGAGCGGAAAGAGCGAGGCTACACGATAATGCATGGTAGAGGATATTATGTAAACCAAATCCCGACCCTTAAATCGCTGTAATTCCCGTAAAATAAGGCGTTCATGGTATTTTTACTGTAAAACATTTAAGTATATAAAATGCTGTACACCCGCAGAAATGCGGGTGTTTTTATGCAGCTTTATATGTTATAATGTTTTAAGCAGAGACAGTTTGCCATATTTGTTTTTGGGAGAGTTCGTCGATGGGAATCTATCTGAATCCGGGA
>JAGAGL010000077.1:0-6472 GCA_017627595.1 Oribacterium sp.
AAGACCTCTTACATCATCCTTTATGTTCTCATCAAGCCATGCTCTAACCTTATTAAGAGTGTTCTTATAATCAGAAATCTTTGTTCCGATAACCAGATCCTTAACCGCCTCAAGAGCGTTTGTGATCTTCTGTCCGCCGGGGACCTCACCTACACCTTCAACACCGTTTGAATCTGTAAGGATAACAATATTCCTTGTGAAGTATGGTGCATGTGCTCCTGAAAGGTTAAGCTCCATACAATCGTGACCTGCAACAGGGAATACTTCCATCTTAGAAATTACTGGAATCATTTTTCTTCTCCTTTTCCATGTGAGGGCAGCATAATGTCTGCTTCTTTTTTATGGTACCTGCCGGTACATCATTTCTAATTTTTTATATGGTAAAACCCCGCTGTCGACTTACGTGGTCTTATCTCAACAGTAGTTATAAATATTGAGCCAGCTTTACAATGTGAGTGAGCTCAGGGTAGGGATCACGCATCAGCGTTTTCTCGTCAGGTTCATATTTAGACGAGAAACCTGCAGCAAGAAATCTGTTCTTTATGAAAACATCTACAGTATTTTCAGATACAGATACCCCAATCTTGCCCGGTGTATAATCAGAAAGTGCTTTAACCTTATTTAAAAAACTGTCATTTGGAAGCCCTGATGATTTAGCCGTATCGTCAAATCCATCAGATGCCGCCCCGGCCGCTTCATTATCTCCTGATTTACACGATGTTATGTACAAATGAAACCGCTTTGGGAATCCTTCGGGAAGCTCAGCCTCTTTGTAACCTGACACGTCAAAAAATGATTTTCTTGCAGCTTCACTCATAAGCTCATCTTCCACGATTACGGCTTTTATACCTGTGGCTTTTGGAAACTCCAGGTGAGACCAGTTTCCGGTACTCACTTCTGCTGCTATTCCCTTATCATTTTTTCTTTCAACAACAGTAATATCAGAAGATGAAATAACTGTATTATCTTTACTGCCCCTTATACTTTTAAAAACCGCAAAGGTCTTTTCAACAAATGGAAATATATGGGCGCTTTTAACCATGGATTCATCAACAGAAGTACCCTTTTCCTCTATTTCCGAGGCATTGATCTTCTTAAGGGTAGTCAGTGAAATGTTGGCATTTTCACAATTCCTGACGTAATCCTTCTGAAACCTGCGAAATACAAAAAGCTGAAGAAACAGCGCCGCAACCAGAAGTGCCAGTGTGATATAAAATTGTTTCAAAACCGAAACTGCCAGTACCATTACCAGTACTGCTATCATCAGATATGCTGTATAGCGAACCTTTTTGTTTTCGCTTTTCAACTCCGAAATGTACTCATTTACTGATTTTGACGTATTCAATTTATCGTCCTCCTTATAAAAAGCCGTTTTACATTCTTTATCGGAATGTAATAATAATCAGCTTTATTTTAACAGGATTTCAGATCATAAAAAGATACTCTTTTCATCATCTGAAACTCTTTTAAAAAGTGAGTAGGAGAGAAAGCATCCTCTCCCACTCATTTGAATCTTAGGAGTAGATTAATATTAAAGAATAATCAGAGTATTAAATATTAGCCTTCTACAGAAGCTGCAATCTCCTTGAATGTCTCAAGATAAGCCTTGTCATTAGCCTCTGAATCAGCAGCTGAGAGATAGTAAGGATTGATCTGCATGTTCTTGAGATCTTCCTGGCACTTCTCATTGTCAACTACAGCCTTTGTTGTGTTCTCGAACCATGCGATAACAGAAGCATCTGTTCCTGCAGGGAAGTAGAATGAATAGTCACAGTCAGGATATACGAAATCGATTCCCTGCTCCTTAAGTGTAGGAACATCCGGCATAAGCTCTGATCTCTTCTCTGTAGGGATACCTACGCAAAGGAACTGGCCTGCATCGATGTAATCCTTTGTGTTAACGAATGCACCCGGCATCATGTCAACCTGGCCTGAAAGCATTGCAGTAACCTTATCTGAGTTTGATCCAACGTCTACGAGATCAAGGTCGATACCTGCGATCTGCTCGAACTTAAGGAACTCATAGTATGTATAAGCACCAACCTCTGTACATGCCTTAAGTGCGCCCGGATTTGCCTTTGCAGCATCAAGGAAAGCATTGAGATCTGAGTACTTCTCAGGATTTACATAGAGACCCTGTGCATCATTCTTTGCAAATGTTGGTCCGAGTGTAAATGCTGTGTAATCATAATCTGTGATACCTGCAACGTTAGCAACGTTTACAAGGTTGTGTCCGTAAAGAACTGTAAGACCGTCATTAGCTGCTGAAAGAACCTGGTTAGCTGCTACAGATCCTGAAGCACCTGAAGCGTTAACTACTACGAAGTCAGCGCCTGTAGCTTCCTTAGCATACTGTGCGAATATACGAGCTGAAAGGTCTGTATCTCCACCTGCACCTGCGGGAAGAACCAGAGAGATAGGGCCTGATGGTGTCCAGTCAGATGATGATGCTGCTGCAGCATCTCCGGAAGCTGCTGTTGTCTCTGCTGCTACAGCTGCGGCTGTTGTTTCAGCGGCCTTTGTCTCCTGAGCCTTTGTCTCTGCCGGCTGTGATGAGCCACATGCTGCAAGGCTTAATGCCATTCCACCTGCAAGTACTGCTGATAAGATTCTTTTTTTCATAGTTTTTCTCCTTTTGGGCTTTGCCCTTGATGTTTAGGTGGGTGTTACCTCACCTTTATTTACTCTTCCTTTAGGGAAGATATTTACTTAGGTTACGTTGATTCGAATGTATAAAAGTTCTTTTTAATTCCCGGATCAACCGAAGTCTGTGCATTGATCCGGGAATTTGTTTTTATGCTTTTGCCGCTGCCTTCTTCTGCTGTGCTGCTTTTACCTCTTTAAATACTGACCAGATAAGTACGCCGCAGGCTACAAACCAGAAGAAATCGAAGATAGGATGTGTGAAGAAAGCACCGAAGCTCTTGTAGCTCATGATACCTCTTCTCAGGTAAGTCTCTGTCATTGAACCTACCAGGAAACAAAGAACGAATGGTGTGGTCGGAAGCTTGAACTTGTGGTAAATATATCCGACGATACCGAATACGATGATGGACTGAACATCAAATACTCTGTTGTTTGTTGCATAAGCACCAACTGCGCAAAGTACAAGGATTAGAGGCATAAGGATGTGCTTTGGAACCTTAAGTACCTGTACGAATGCCTTGATACATGTCCATTCAACTACCAGCATGATAAGGTCGCAGACCATACATGCAGCGAAGATACCGTATACAACGTCTGCATTCTTTACGAAGAGAAGCGGACCTGCCGAAAGCCCGTGAATAAGGAAACCACCGAGCATCATAGCGGTAACACCATCACCCGGGATACCAAGAACCAGGAGAGGGATCATTGCACCACCGATGGTAGCATTGTTGGCACACTCTGTAGCTACGATACCTTCAGGCTCGCCATGTCCGAAGGTTTCGGGATGCTTACTCATGTTCTTTGCTGTTACGTATGAAAGCATACCTGAGGTTGAACCGCCGATACCGGGAAGGATACCGATTCCGGTACCGATGATGGCTGATCTCAAAGCTCCCGGGAGCCATGAAATAAATTCTTTCATTGAGAAGCCGAAGCCCTTAACCTTTGTTACAGGGATTGTCTGAACGCCCTTGGCATTCATCTCCTCTGCTGATATAAGGATATCTGCTACGGCGAAAATTCCGATAAGTGTTGTAAGCTGGTTGAAACCTGCCAGGAGATCCTGATTTCCAAATATGAATCTCGGAGTTCCGTCGATAGGTGCCATACCTACGAAGCAGAATACAAGTCCGAAGAGGCCTGCCAGGAGACCCTTTACCATGTTTCCTGAGGAAAGGATCGCAACCATGGTAAGTGCGAAGAAGCAGATACCGAAGTTCTCAACCGGTGTGAACTTGAGGGCTACGTCCGCAAGCATAGGTGCGAAGAAGGAAAGGATGAAGAATGAGAAAAGTGATCCAAGGAAGGAGAACACGATTCCGATTCCAAGTGCTCTCATGGCCTCGCCCTTCTGAGCCATTGGGTAACCGTCAAAAGTTGTTGCTATGGATGATGCTGTACCCGGCATGTTGAGAAGTATTGCCGAGATAAGACCACCGGAGATACCTCCGATATAAACCGCAACCAGGACGTTCATACCAAGTGAAGCTTCCATTGTGAAAGTAAGAGGAAGCATCAGGGCAACCGCCATGGATGCTGAAAGACCCGGGATGGATCCGAATACGATACCGATTGCTACACCGGCAACCATAAATGCTATTGAAATCGGCTGGCAGACACCAAGGAAAGCAGCTCCTAACTGTGCTAATGCATTCATTTTGAACCCTCCTTAATTAAAATGCCAGGATTCCGCCGGGAAGAACAATCTTGAAACCGTAGCGGAAAAGGAAATAAACAACTACTGTGAATACTACATCGATGATCGCGTACTGGATGAGATCCTTTTTGGTTCTCTTATTATCAGGTGCCAGGATGTAGATCTGAATGATGAGATATACCAGTGTACTCACTATGAAGCCCACAGGCTTAAGAATGTTAACATAGATGATGGCAGATACAAGGCTTCCGAGAACTCTCTTATAGTCCGATGTATCCTTGAAACCTGAAGCCTCAAGCTCGGCTGCATTAGCCTTGAATCTTGAAAAAGTTTCAACCAGAAGTATGCCTGCAAGAACAAGAATTATTGCTCCTACTAAGGTTGGCATGAAGTCCGGTCCGATCTCCATGACCTTGGATTTCGGAAGAGCCTTTGCTCCGATGATAAGAGCGATGCCCAGAACTGCGTAAAAGATGCCGACAACGAAGTCGCCATATTTTTTAAAGAACATTTAAGTTCCCCCTTTCTTTACCGGTGACCCGGATGCTCTGCCATTCAGCAGAAAGTTTATCTTTCATAAGATTTGAAATCTTATTCAATTCGATAATAAATTCGGAAGGAATTTCCTTATCTGTTGTAATATTAGAATAACTGATGTGAAACATTCTGTAAAACTCGTAATTCTAATGTCAGATTAAGTAAATCTTATACATAGCACGCTATCCATAAGTTTTGCTTTTAGTTTAGCTAATATAAATATTAGTAAATCTAATGTTAATTATTTGACGCAAAGTTATTTTAATGCAAATTTTTGCAAATCATACCGTATGTCATAATATTTCAACAAAAATCAGGAACACGCAGAAATCCACAGGGGACAGTTCTCGCCGGCGAGAACCGTCCCCTGTGGATTGTAGAATGACCCGGAGATACCTTTCGCATCCCCGGGTCAAACGGAATAAATTATAAATTGTCAAAGGTTTATTATCTTATCATGCAAGGACGCTTGTTATCGAACTTCCATCCCGGAATCAGATACTGCATTCCGATAGCATCATCACGTGCGCCGAGACAGTTATCGATGTAAAGCTTGTTTGCCTTCATGATCTGCTCACGGTCAACCTCGATGCCGAGACCTACAGTCTTGTCGATATCATTAATGCATCCGCCTACGATCTGCATAGGGTTCTTTGTAAGGCGCTCTCTGCCTTCCTGCCAGATCCAGTGAGTATCGATTCCGTTAAGCTTGCCCGGTACTGCAGCTGCGCACTGTGCTACCATTGCAAGTGAGATATCGAAATGGTTGTTTGAGTGGCAGCCCCACATAAGACCGAAGTCATTGCAAAGCTGACCTACACGTACGGAACCTTCCATTGTCCAGAAGTGAGGATCTGCAAGAGGGATGTCTACACTCTTGAGCTGGATGCAGTGTCTCATCTGTCTCCAGTCTGTATCGATCATGTTTGTGGCAGTTGGCATTCCTGTCTCCTGTTTGAACTCAGCCATGATCTCACGTCCTGAGAAACCGTTCTCGGCTCCGCAGGGATCCTCGATATATGCAAGAACCTTCTTGAGGGCAGGGGCTACACGTACTGCCTCTGCAAGACTCCAGCAGCCGTTAGGGTCAAGGTCTACTCTTGCATTCGGGAATGCTTCCTTGATGGCAGTTACAGCCTTAACTTCCTCATCCGGCTGAAGAACACCGCCCTTAAGCTTGAAATCTTCAAAGCCGTACTTCTCATGGGTTGCCTTTGCAAGAGCTACGATATGCTCGGGATCCATGGCCTCCTCATGACGGAGTCTGTACCAGTCACAGTCTGAATCAGGCTCTTCCTCATATGGAAGATCTGTCTTCTTTCTGTCTCCTACATAGAAAAGATATGAAAGGAATCTTACTGAGGTTCTCTGTATTCCGTCACCCATAAGGGATGCTGCCGGAACCTCAAGGAACTTGCCCATAAGGTCAAGGAGAGGTGCCTCGATAGCGGTAACTACATGTACACCTGTACGGAGATCGAAGGTCTGAAGACCTCTTACATCATCCTTTATGTTCTCATCAAGCCATGCTCTAACCTTATTAAGAGTGTTCTTATAATCAGAAATCTTTGTTCCGATAACCAGATCCTTAACCGCCTCAAGAGCGTTTGTGATCTTCTGTCCGCCGGG
>JAGAGL010000078.1:0-6575 GCA_017627595.1 Oribacterium sp.
CACCGGGGACGGTTCTCGCCGGCGAGAACCGTCCCCGGTGGATACTGAATGAGCTCTGACTGCTTTGTCATTACAAAGAAAAAGCACGCTTAGGAGGAAATATTTCCTCCTTGCGTGCTTGATAGTTATTTACAATGACCTTTTAATCAGTATCTTCATCTTAATTTTAAAATCCCTCGTTTGATTTTTTACCATTTTAACATCCTTTTTTATATCGTCAATAGTGGGAAACAAGGTTTTATTGAATAAAAATTCAATTTAAAACTTTTAAATTTTTAATAAATAATTTTTATTTTATGATTGATAGCTCTCCCGTTTTTATATATACTTTATTGAAATTGATGAGGAAAGTTTGAAAAACACTTTTCATCACTGTTTGTGCCTCCGGCAGAAATATGCGGAATGGAGATATTATGGAAATAAGACAGCTCAATTCATTCGTAAAGATCGTAGAGATGCAGAGTTTCAGTAAGGCAGCCGAGTCCCTTGGTTATACTCAGGCTGCGGTTACTATTCAGATACGTCAGCTTGAGCAGGAATTCAATACAAAGTTTTTTGACAGAGTGGGAAGACACGTTGTCCTCACCCCTCCTGGCCGGGAGTTTCTCCAGTATGCCAATGAAATCCTCCGCCGGGTTGATGATGTCCATACAGCCCTGGGAAATCCCCAGATGCAGGAACATAAACTCCGTATAGGCTCTCTTGAATCTCTTCTTACATATAAGATTCCCAATGTGGTGAAATACTTCTATGACAATCACCCGGAGATAACCTTGGAAATAAAAACAGGTTCACCTAAGGAGCTCATAGATATGCTGGAGCATAACCTGGTGGATATGGTTTATTTCCTCGACAGACGTGTTTATGACTCCAACTGGATAAAAATTCTTGAGGAACCGGAACCCATCATTTTTGTGGCAAGCCCGGATCTTGAAATTCCCGGTGAAGACCAGAAAACCGGACAGGTTCATATGAATGACCTTCTGCAGCTTCCTTTCTTCCTGACAGAGCAGGACTCCAATTACAGATATGCTCTCGAACAGGATCTGGCCGCAGACCGCATGCAGATCCGTCCTTTCTTTGAAACCGGAAACACTGAGGTCATCATCCGCCTCGTAAAGGAAAACAAAGGCATCACCTTCCTTCCGGCCTTCTCCGTACAGGAGGGTATCCACAACGGTGAACTGAAAGAAATCAAACCTGCAGATTTCAGCATGACCATGTACAGACAGATCTTCTACCACAAAGACAAGTGGGTCACCGAAGAAATGAAGGAACTGGAAAAGCTCGTAAAGCAGGGACTGCTGTAAAAAGTAAAGGCTGAAGCTACCGAAAACGGTGGCTTCAGCCTTTTGTTTAGTTCAACGCCTGATAGTAATACCAGGCCTGCTTCTTGGTTGTTGGAGTTTCACTGGCACCGTTTGAGTTCCAGAGACCGAAGGCGTAGCCCTGAACCACTTCCACCGGTGCATCCACAAGACGGCTCAGTAGGAACGCCTCCACATAAGGATTCTCCTTGGCCTTTTCCCATGCCTGCATGATCGCCCAGCACTGAGCTTCCTCACCTCTGATGGAACTGAAACCCTGCTCAGAAAGGATCAGATGTCTCACCTTTCCTTCCGGACTAAGCATTTCCTGATTCTGCATGTAATCAGTAAGAACATGGAGATTCTTCATGTTAACGATCTTTGAATCTGCATCATCTGTTGCCAGTGGTGAAGTATTCATGAAATCCGGATTTGAAAGATCCTGGGGGTAAGGATGCCATGCTATGCCGTAGTCTGTATCAGAGAGATACGTATTGAGATAACCTAAAAGATCTCTCGAAGCATAGTACATATCGCCTCCGGCCATGGTCCAGTTATAGTCAAACGGGATAAAAACTCTTGCGTCGGGATTGGCGGTTTTTATGGCATTGTAGAAAATACGGAAAGCTTCAGCATAAACCCTGGCATATTCATTTATATCCGACACTCCCAGATAATTCCACTGAAGCTGGTTGTTGATCTCATTTCCGATGATCCAGTTGGATATCTTATCCTTATACCTGTAGGCCAGAGCATTGGCTACCTCTTCAGTTCTCTGCTTACCCATCTCAGTCATAGTATTAAACTGATAGAGATTTGATACTGACAGATCAACCGGAAGTAAAGCATCATTAGGCTGGAAGTCATTCATAACCCCTATAGTAACAGTAAGATCCGCAGCATTATATGCATCTATCAGGGCATCAACCCCCTGCATCTGGAACTCATCCTTCAGGAAGCTTGCATTGAACTGGAAGATAACCTGCTTGCAGCCGAGATCCACCATATCCTGGATCATGGTCACATGGGAGGAATGTATACCCTTTATACTCTCCGGTGTGTTATAAAATGCCAATGCCTGTATGCTCATGGAGGCAGTCATGATGCCACTAAGCACTATTGCAGCCGCTTTTTTAATAAAGTGATTCTTCATACATTACCCTTTCATTGATTCAAGCCAAATTATGTACGGAATAATCTTCTCCAAATATATTTCGACATATATAAGTGCAACATTACCTGTGGAATGATTATACACCAAACATCCTACAAAATAATTTTACTTATTATTACGGATTTATGCAGATTTATATCCCCTAAATACCTTGCTTTTATGCGGTGTCTCGGATATAATGCCTAAAGTTAATGACATTTAAGAGTGGCTCCAAAGCCACTTTTTTATTGTATAAGTCCGGTAACCGGCGAAGCCATGCTGAGGACTTATATCAACATACATCAGAAAAGGAGAAACGAATGATTGCAGCAAACAACATTACCTTTCGTGTAGGCAAGAAGGCACTGTTTGAGGATGTTAATATCAAGTTCACCGAGGGAAACTGCTATGGTATCATCGGTGCCAATGGTGCCGGCAAGTCAACATTTCTCAAGATCCTGAGCGGCGTTCTGGAACCGACAAGCGGTGAGATCACCATGACTCCGGGACAGCGTTTAAGCGTTCTCGAACAGGATCAGTTCAAGTACGATGACTGCACGGTTATCGATACCGTTATCCGCGGAAACCAGCGTCTTTATGACATCATGAAGGAAAAGGATGCCATCTATACAAAGCCTGATTTCTCAGATGAGGATGGTATGAGAGCAGCCGAGCTTGAGGCAGAGTTCGCTCAGATGGACGGCTGGAACGCCGAGGCTGATGCAGAGACCATGCTCAACGGTCTGGGAATAGGTACAGACCTTCACTACAAGCTTATGAATGAGCTTAAGGGCTCAGAGAAGGTTAAGGTTCTCCTTGCCAAGGCCCTTTTCGGAAACCCTGACATCCTTCTTCTGGACGAGCCTACCAACCACCTGGATCTCAACTCCATCGAGTGGCTTGAGGAGTTCCTTATCAATTTCGAAAACACTGTCATCGTCGTATCCCACGACCGTTACTTCCTCAATAAGGTTTGTACAAACATTGCGGATATCGATTACGGCAAGATCACAGTATTTGCAGGAAACTACGACTTCTGGTTCGAATCTTCACAGCTTATCGTCCGCCAGCAGAAGGAAGCTAACCGTAAGAAGGAAGAGAAGATCAAGGAGCTGCAGGAATTCATCCAGCGTTTCTCTGCCAATGCTTCAAAGTCAAAGCAGGCAACTTCCCGTAAGCGTGCCCTCGAGAAGATCGAGCTTGATACTATTAAGCCATCTTCAAGACAGTATCCTTACATCGTATTTAAGCCAAACCGTGAGATCGGCAATGACGTTCTTGAGGTTAAGAATCTTACAAAGACCATCAACGGCGTAAAGGTTCTTGATAACATTTCCTTCATCGTAAACCGTACGGATAAGATCGCACTTGTCGGTCCCAACGAGCTTGCAAAGACAACTCTTATGCAGATCCTTTCCGGTGAGATGGAGCCTGACAGCGGCGACTACAAGTGGGGTGTAACCACAACCCAGTCCTACTTCCCTAAGGACAACACTGCTGAGTTCAAGTCCGAGGATACCATCGTTGAGTGGCTCACTCAGTACAGCCCTGACAAGGATACACAGTTCGTCCGCGGCTACCTTGGAAGAATGCTTTTCAAGGGCGACGACGGCTTAAAGAAGGTTAATGTCCTTTCCGGAGGAGAGCGCGTAAGATGTATGCTCAGTAAGATGATGATCTCCGGTTCCAATGTTATCATCCTTGACGAGCCTACCGATCACCTGGACATGGAGTCTATCTCAGCTCTCAATGACGGCCTCAAGAACTTCCCGGGTGTTATCATTTTCTCATCCCGTGATCACCAGGTAGTTGAGACAACTGCAAACCGTATTTTCGAGATCATCGACGGTCACCTCATCGATAAGATGACGACCTATGACGAGTACCTTGCATCTGATGAGGCTATCAAGAAGAGATTTACCTTCACTCTTTCTGACTCTGACGCAAGCGATAACTAAAACCGGACGAGCGGTCGGGCATCCATTTAATGCCCGACCGCTCTACCTAACTAATTAAAGTCCCAGTTTTGTTAGCGCTGCTCGTTTCATTTCATTTATCCAGTAGATATAGTACTGGTAGTTATAGTGTATCTGCTGGTCAATGCTCCAGCTGTCCGGGAGGTTTCCGTTTCCGTCGCTCATTATTTCCTGAACGTCGATAAAGGTCCATCCGTTTTCGGCACATTTCTGTTTCATGGCAGCATTGAGCATGCGGACTGAATCATTGTTGTAGCCGGTCTTCTGGTAGGCTGCAGTCATATAAGTGGTGGAGATGACATTGATATCAACTCCGGGATTCGCCGTCTGTATCTCTCTAAGGAGTGTTTCGTAGTTATCTGCGGCATTTGGATCCGCAAGATCTTTGTAGCCGAAAAAGCTGTAAACATGCTTGGCTCCGATCATTCCGATGGCCTCGGGAAGTCTGTATCTGTGACCCTGGATCATTGGGTGGATATTCTTTCCATCATTCGGGAGAAGGGCTTTTGAGATACTGTAACCCGCAACTGCAAGGGATGTGAAATTATCACTTACCTCATCACCTATGCCTCCTGATATATTATAACGCTGGAAATTTTCGGCTATTGAGTCTCCGATTATTACAGAGCCCTGAAAATAGTTTCGAAGAGCCGATTTCTCTTCCTCTGTAAGATATGCCACATCTCTCTGAGCCCATTTTTCAGACACAGCATTAAGCACATTAGCTGCTGTACCGGCAATATCACCGACTGCAGCTCCCGGGGTTATGCCTGCTGCAGGTCCCGGTCCCATCATATTGCTTTCCGTATTGCTGAAGTCAATTCCCTGACCGGCAACTCCTGCCCATACGGGAACTGTCATGCTTAAGGAAAGTACAGCAGCTATTCCTGCAATATAAAGTCTGGATTTCTTCATTACATCTCCTTTTTCACACTGGTCTTAAACATTAAATAAATAAACTCTTACCTTGCGAACTAAGTAAGCTTATCAGCAGCTTACTCCCTCTGTGCCTTTTAATCCCCAACCTGATCAAAAATGATCCTGAACCTTGGGAACTTTACAGCGCTTTCTTATTATATCGGATTTACCTCATTAATTGTAAATCTATTTCCATAAGAGTAACTTACAATTCTTTCCGATACCTTATATTTATGCTGTAATATTCGATTTAATCACTATTATCTGTTAAAATAATATATAGCGCAAATATAATCAAATGATCGACAGTTAACAAGGGAGTAGTTTATGAAACTCAATTTCAAAAAAAGTTTAGCAACAATATTGCTTTTGACCGGCATCACAGTCCTGCAAAGCTTTTCTGCTTTAGCTGCCGGAGGTCCTTCTGTTATGACACCCTCCGCTGCTGCAGGTGACCCCTCCATTGCTGCCACTGTTGCAGCTTCCAATCCTGCTGCCATCTATACTTTTACAGGTACTGCCACAGAACATCAAAACCAGCTTCTGTATCAATACTTTAAAAATTCAGTTATCGTGGGGGATTCCATAGGCTGCGGCTGGGGCCTTCAGTGCCTTAAGAATTCTGCCGATCCGGTAATGGGTAATTTCCAGAGTCTTGCATATCCGGGCTTCTGTGTTCATTCTGCCTTTGACGCCAGCATAGAAGACGCCGGCACCCCAATGTACAAAGGTGCAAAGCGTCCTGTATGGGAGTCACTTCAGCTCATGGCTGCAGACCATCCCGGAGAGACAACTCATATTTATCTGCACTTCGGATATAAGGATCAGAAGTGGACTGACACCCCTGAGCTTTACGTTCAGCTTATCCAGACTCTTCAGCAATATGTTCCGGACTCAGATGTCACAATCATCGGTGCCAGCTACATGTATCCCGGAAAAAACGGTGCGCCTTACACCAGCGCCAACATCAAAAAGCTTGATCTTGCCATGCAGAATTATGCCAATGCCTATGGCTGGGGCTTTGTAAATGTTGGTGACCTTCTCGCCGATCAGAATGGTGATCTGAATCCGGCATACTGCAGTGACAAGTTTATGCATATAACCCCTGCCGGATATGAAATCTGGAAGAGTGCTCTCACAGGCTACGCCTTCGCAAGAATGTCAGCCGCAGGAATCAACTGAAACTCCGTATAAAACATATCATTTCATCCGATGGACCGG
>JAGAGL010000079.1:0-64103 GCA_017627595.1 Oribacterium sp.
GTACAGCAGCCTGTAATACATCAGGTAGCTGAGACGGTACAGCAACAGGTAGTACAACCTGTAGTTCAACCGGTAGTCGAGACTGTACAACAGCCGGTAACAGCAAATACTGTTCCGGTGATGCAAGCTGCACCGGATCCGGTTACTTCTGAAGTTGTACCTCTGATCATACCTACATCAGAGACAGAGGCTTCAGAATCCATTCCGAAAATAGAAACTACACCGGAACCGGAAATACAGCCGGTTATCAGATCGATACGCGAACCTAAAATTACAGAATGGGCAGTTTCAGCTCCACTTAGTTCACAGGATCTGAAACAGTTTACAGATAATTCAGAGCTTAGACCGATTGGCTTGGATAACAATGTTCAAACCATGGAAACAAAGGCTGAACCTGTTCAGAATACATCTCCGGTCATCAAGACAGAACCGGAACATGTCCAGGAGAAACTTCCAGTGATCAAATCAGTGGAAGAGCCTGTAGTTCAGGAAACGCCACCTGTTAATGAATCGGTGTCAGCACAGGTTCAGAATGAGCAGCCTGTCGTTGAGTCAGTTGCTATACCTGTTCAGAATGTAACTCCGATCATGGCAGCAGAGATACCGGTTCAGGAAAAACCTACTGTCGTTGAATCATTGACAGCACCGGTTCAGAAAAAAACCACTGTCGTTGAATCAGTGACATCATCAGTTCAGGAAAAGCCTACTGTGGTCGAATCATTGACAGCACCGGTTCAGGAAAAAACAACTGTCGTTGAATCAGTGATATCATCAGTTCAGGAAAAACCTACTGTGGTCGAATCATTGACACCACCGGTTCAGGAAGCTTCTCCGGTAGTAAATGTTGTAGAGGAGAAGCAGGAACCTCCGATGTTTTCGAGAGATATCTCTGAAGATGAGTTGGAGCAACAGGCCTTCGATCTTATAAGAAGTCTGGCGAAAAAGTCAATAGATGACTTGGAAGCTGAAGCTTCAACAGATAATGATACAAAAACAGAGGAGTCTGCAGAAAACGATTTTGCTGCAAGACTCATCAGACTAAACGACTATATGGATGATCCTGTCAGAGAATCCGATGATCAATGGGTAAAGCATTTGGACGAAGACGAATATGAGACGGATACTGACAAAGCCATAGAAGAACTTACTGAACGATTTTTAAAAGGACAAACTTCATGAATTTAAAGGGAGGGTACCGATTTGGCACTTAAAGCTAATGCAAACAAAATACAGATCGGTAGGGCAAGGAAGTTACCTGTCAAGAAAACCATAAATCTCATGTATAAAGAGAAGACGAGAACTGATATCGTTTTCACTTTGTTGATATTTATGTTGTATCTTGTTGCTTTGTATTTCTTCTCGAAATACGGAGTAAGTGCACAGCTAAGTAAGGCTGACGCAGCAGAAAGTTTCTTTAATCAAAAGCTTCAAGAGCTTCATGCTCTTCAAGCTGAAAATAATGAATATGCAAATGTGATCACAGAGTATAGTCATTATGGGAATGGTTTCCTTACTGATGGCGAGGTCGCAGCTCAGGACAGGATAACCATGCTGAATGTCATCGATCAGCGTATTCATACCACAGGCGGTATCCAGAACATCAAGATCATTGATAATATTGCACAGATAAACTTAGGAGTATCTGACGCAAATATGATACCCGAAATAATAAAACAGCTTGAAGAGTCTGAGTACGTAGGTTATGTAACTGCCCAAACTGCAAGTACGGTTGATCAGAGAAGCAATGAGGTTCAGGTCGATGCTGAGGGAAATGTTATTACACCGCTGTATGTGGATGCTTCCATAACAGTAAACTTCCGGTCACCTGCAGAGGTAGAGGCAGCACTTTCTAATGGTGAGACAGCAGTGGATGCTTACCTTGATGCAAGTCCGACAGGCTTTGCAACAGGTACCAATGTTTATGTGCCGACGATCGTAGAGCAGCCTTCCGAAGATGCTGAAGGAACTGAAGAAAAGACAGAAGCTAAGAAAGAAGAAAAGAAGGATACAAAAAAAGAAGATAAAAGCTCTAATGACAATAAGTCAAAGTCTTCTTCGGATTCGAAATCTTCAAGCTCAAAGTCAAGTTCATCAAGCAGTAGTTCAGATGCCAAGGCTAAAGCACAGGCAGCACAGAAGGCAGCTGATGCTCAGGCAGCTTCTTCTGCCAGCAGCCAGACTGTATCTATTGATACAGATACAAGCCAGTTTGGTGGTAATGTTACTATTTCAGGAGGATCTTCGACATCAACGTCCGGATCACCGATTTCATCTTCGACATCGGGTCCAACAGTTGGAACCGGAGCATCATCAGATTCAAGTCCTGTTACCAACTCAAGCTTTGGTCCATCCTCACCTTTAGGAACAGTAGATTCATCAATTAATCCGTTACATTGATTTAGGAGCAAAAATGCTGAAACGACCCTTTTCAAAATTTGAAAAATCATTTCTTCTCATCGTAGTTATAGCCTTGCTCTGCCTTGTTTACTACAGATTTGTGAAAATCCCGGTACAGGAAAGAATAGCAAAAGCTGATACCTTTGAGATAGAACAGCAGATAGAGACGGAGCTGAAAAAGCAAAAAATGATTCAAGACATGAAGGATGAGGTTACTACCAATCAGGATACCCTGACAGGTGTTGTTGCAACCTACGATAACTTCAAGTCTGAAGCTGCGCTTCTCAACTCTATATTTGTTCCTCTTGCCGAAAAGTATAACTACAGCTTTCAGACACCTGTAGCAACTGACGACACCGTAAGAAGAACAATTAATATCAACTTCTCAACAGCAAACTACAGAGTATGCAGAGATATACTACAGAGGCTTCATGACAGTAAGTACAGATGCATGATAAGCGATATCACCATCTCAGCCACCGATAAATCTTCAAATACTTATATAACCTTGCTCACAAGCCCCATCAATTGCAATCTGAGTGTTACTTTCTATGAAACACTTATCGGTGCAGTTACTACCGCAGGACTTGATATGGCAAAGAGCGATACTTCAGGAGGCTATGTCGGTCTTGGCAATGCTGATCTATCAGGTATTCAGAGAAACACACTGGAAACCATGGCGGAGTCAATTGCTGATGAGCATAGATTGAAGTATTAAAACCGGTCACATAGGAAGATTCGTACCGTTTACCAATGTGGTACAGTTTAGGTCAAATTAAGATTCATTCAAATTGACATTGAATCACTTTAGTATACTGAAAAACTATGAGGTTATACAAACAGAGTGATTTTTATGGAGAGGAACGAAAAAAGGGTACACTAAATAAACCTTTCGATAAAGTAAGGTTCCAGATCATGGGTGTATTTGTCAAGTGATTTATGAAAGTATGGACTATTAAATTTCTATGAGAAAAGAAAAAACCCCAGAGCAAAAGCTTCAGGGTTGATAGCTACGTTATTAAATTTAAAAAATCAAGTAATTTCAAGGGGCTTTGAGCTTAATTTGACCACATTGGGGGGCTTTCTCATGATCAGTGAAAAAGCCTTTTTGGTGTTTAAAAAGTTTAGGGAGCCCACAATACTCTGAAAACCATACCATGAAGATGTACATGAGATAAGATGTCAACGGCTCTAGGAGAAAGGTAATCCGCCGGATCCTTCAGGGAGGTGGGAGATTGATTGTAAATGAAACGGTATGAACATATGAAAGTGGTTTATAACAAGCTAAGATCAAAATCCGGTGCATCCATCATACTGGCTCTGCTGCTGGTGTTGATAACATCAACTGTCGGAGTGGTAATATTGTCATCCGGAACTGCAGCAAGTGGCAGAATGGCAAGATTATGGGAAGATGAGAGACATTACATGTTAGTGACTTCAGCAGCGGATGTTTTGATCAATGAAATTAATGGAAAAAAAGTAACGATAGAAATCAAGAGAACAACAGGTGATTCTACTTCATATAGTTTTTCTATTAATGGAGAATCTCCCGGTACACAGGATAGTCTGTTAACACGTACAGCACGATGTTTTATATTTGGAGAAAACGGAGAACCCTCATCTCAAACTGATTATGAAAATCTCTTTAATGCTGAAAGTCTCTTTAGTGTTCAAAGAGGTGACCCTTTAGTGAAAACTATAGAACACAAATATAAAATACACACAGATATAAATGGAAATACCAATGATGTAAATGTGAAGTTGACACTAGTAAAATCAGATGGATCTTTTGATGCCGAGTTATCAAGTAGTAAGAGTTCAGCTAATGATGTTTATAGTATAAACATCAGGTTTATTCCGACATTTAAAGAAGGTTATACAACAGAATCACAAACTGAAGTAAAAAAATATGAAATTTGGTGGGAGGCACAAGAGATAGAAGTGGGGTAAAAAGAGATGAAACCGGAATATAGAAGATTAAAATCAAAAAATGGTGAAACCCTTGTGGAAACTTTAGCAGCAACTTTATTGGTATCCTTAGCGATGATAGCTTTTTCTGTAATGTTATCAACAACAGCAAATATAATTACAACCAGTAGAGATACAATAAATAATTATATACAGTCAGGTGGTAGTGATATTGGTGGAACATTAACTGTTTATAGGGATGGTTCAAGTGAAAGTATTAAGTTTACTGATGAACCAGATGACAGCAGTATAGATATTACAGCGAACTTGTATGAACGTGGAAATATAAGGATAGTATCGTATCATAAAAAATAGCTGATTAAACAGGGATTTTAATAAATGATAGCATATATAAAGAATAAAATAGCAGAGAAAACAGGATTCTCACTTACGGAATTACTTGCAACAACGCTTATACTCAGTTTGGTTACAGCTACGATAGCTTCGTCAATACCCGGAGCCATAAGAGCATACAGAACAGTTGTGGATGTGGCAAATGCTAATATTTTACTGACATCAACAATTACAAAATTACGTTCTGAATTGACAGGCGCATCTGAAATAAAGATTTCCAGTGATAAAAAAACAGTGGATTACACCAATGGTAAAGGCGTATTGTGCAGAATAAAATTTGTAGAATCTGTAGAATCAAACGATAAAGCTAAAGGGATATATTATTATGAGTTTAAAGGCGCCGATAAAGAAAGAACAGATAGTAATCCGCCTGGCTACTTATTAGTATCCCAAGAGGCAGCCTCTAAAAAAATGTATGTAAACGGGTCTGTGGATAAAGATGAAAATGGAGATTTACAGTTTATCGGTTTATCGGTTTGGAAAGATGAACGGGATATCACTAAAAGCAACATAACCTTCACTGTGAGGTTACTATCACCCAAAGCCTGGGAAGAAGAATGATAATGAAGATTAGAAATTTAAAAGGTTTTACATTAGCAGAATTATTATTAGCGATTGCTATAATATCGATTCTTTCAGCTGTTTCTTTTGTGAACGTTACATCTCACATGAGAGGCATGAAACAACTGGAGTTGGATGGGTATGCAAAGGAAATTTTCATGTCCGCACAAAATCATTTGATAATGGCTGAAAGTAACGGATATTATGGCAGGTCAACTGCGTCCGGCTCAGATGATATTGTATCAGGATATTTTGGAACGTCAGCAGATACAACTTATCACTTTGTGTCACCATATAATGGCGGTGCTGACTTAAAAGATACATTATTGTATAGGATGGTACCTCCCGGATCAATAGATGCAGGTAATGTAAACTACATAATAAGATATGATCTAAACACAGGAAGAGTACTTGACGTATTTTGTACAGAAAAAGAAGGTACATCAAGATACGGATTGGATCTGCAAGGGAAATATGATGAACTTCTGAACTTAAGAGGAGATGAGAAAAAAGGAGAAAGAAAAGATTACGGTACTAATAAATCTGTCATAGGATATTATGGTGGAACAGAACCGATCAGTATAGATAAAACTGATGATCTTAAAGCTCCTGAAGTAACTATAGTAAACGGTGAGGAACTAACAGCAACAGTAAAAGTTAATGAGAGCTTAGCGAATACAATAAAGCTAATTCTTCGCATAGAAGGTCTCCAGAGTGGAAGTATAGAAGAGTTTATCTTATATAATGGAGGTCTTTCCATAGCAAATAACTATCCTAATGTGACCGATGGTGAGAATCCTAGAAAAGAATGGATAATAAAACTTGACAGTATAAAATCGTCGGAAGAACATTTTGGTAAATTGTTCCCGGAGTTTTATCCGGGAGAAGATGTAAGCTTACAAGCTTATCTATTTGATACAAGTAAGGTATCAAACAGAGCATTTGGTAACATAGAAATAACAAACAGTCTGTTCGGTAATTACACAGACATTAATGAGAATAAAGTAGCTAAAACGATTAAAGTAACAGCAAGTATAGAAAACTTAAGACATTTGGAAAATTTATCAGATAAAGTTTCAAATGTACATACTCAACCATCAACTCTTGGAGTAGAACTTGCAGTAGAAAAAGCCAATCAGATAAAAAACATAAATATGGCTGATCCTAAGTCTATTTTTAAAAATGGAGAAAATGGAGGTGTAATCGCATTTGATGGTACTGAGTCATTAGGTCTTATTCCTATATATACCGGAAAAATATTAGAATATGAAGGAAATAACTTCTCATTAGAAAAAATATACATAAAACCAAAAGCAGATGAATATGCAGATAAAGGTTGGGGAATATTTGGAACACTTGAAAGTGGAAGTAAAGTCAAAAATCTAAAAATAATTGATCCAAGTATAACCGGAAAAAATAAAGTGGGAGCATTAGTCGGAGAAGCATTAGTTGGAGAAACGACTTCATGTGAGCTTTCCGGAGTTTATGTTTATGAATCTAAAGATGCAACAACACATGATAAAGGGATAAAATCCGATGGCGAAACAGGAACAGCCGGTGGACTTGTAGGAAAAATGAATGGCGGCAGTATAACCGGCTGTTTTGCATCCGTTTTGGTAGAAGCAAAAGATAATGCCGGCGGACTTGTGGGAGAAGCAGTTAGTTCCACCATAAAAGCTTCCTATTCCGGCGGTCATACATCAGGTGGAAAATATCAAACAGAAATAGATGCAGTAAGTAAGTTAAATTTAGCAGCAAATATAAAAGCAGAAAATGGTAATGCCGGCGGACTTATAGGAAATGCAGACAACTCAACTGTACAGTACTGTTACTCAACCTGTTCTGCAAGTGGCAGAGTAGCCGGTGGGTTTGTAGGTTATGTTAGTGATGATGCAACGATATCAGATTGTTATTGTACCGGACTTGTAAATGGAAGTACTAACGCTAATTCCGGAGGATTTAGTGGCACCGGTAGTGCTAGCTATAGTAATAACAGTAGTAATAACAGATATTTGGAAACGGTGGCTTATGATTACGATAATCAGATCAAAGAAGCAGGCGGAAGTGATGTATCCGGTATAAAACCTATGGATCCTGATACAGGTGACATAGAACTTGCAAATTGGAATTCAGAATATGCTGATTTTATAGACTACTATAATTCTAATGCGTCCGATGCTGAGCCATATGATGATACAGATATAGATGGTTTATCAAAATCATTGAAGGATTATTATAACCAAAAATATCCATTTAAAACCATAGCTGGAAATGATGGTTATAAAATATATACAGGAAGTCTACCTAATACTGATCCTGACATGATTAAAACCCATCATGGCGATTGGCCTATGGTGGACACTATAGTAATAAATATAAGTAATTAGATTTAAAGTTTGGAGTGGCTTATGATTAACACAAATAATAACAGACTATTTAATAAAGACTTCAGAAGAAGGATAGCCTTATTCTGTGCTTTGTTGATGACGATGAATTTAATAACGAATACAGCTGCTCCATTGGTGTCATTTGCTGATACAGACTCTGACTCTGATTACAATGTGTCAGAGGACTTTGGTGAGTCTGAAAATGAAGATAATTCGGAAAATGATGAAAACCAAGAAGCATCAGGGGAGGAGAATAGTGATAACTCTGATGCTTCCGGTTCAGACGAGAATAACGATGATTCAGGCAATGAAAAGTCAGAGGAAAATGAAGATAATTCCGGCAATGGCAGTGAATCATCAGATAATGTAGATGATGCAAATAATAATTCAGGAGATGCAGGTAACCAATCTGATGGTGAAGTTGAAGCTGAAGAAAACAACAGCAGCACAGAAAACGAGTCTGAAGATAAGACAGAAAACATCATATCTCAAGATGGAGAAGCTGTAGCACCGGAGAATGAAGCTGCAGAAAACGAAATCGAGACAACAGAAACAGAGGAGTCAACCGGCATCTCAGTAGCGAACACAGAGGTAACAGTACAGCAAACCGGGACCATAACAGAAATACCTGAAGTTACAGGAAATAAGGTTGAAGATGCAGCGGCTGCTGTTGTTGAGACCAAAAAAGAACCGGGACCGGACAGATACGCCATTGAGTTCACTGAAGAATCAGATAATGGCATGACTGTTACAGTCAAACTGAAAGATGAGCTTAAGGATGACAGAGAGGTAGTATTTGATGAGCTTGTAATATCAGAAGACGATGAAGATGACGCAGAGGATGCGATATCAAAGATCAGGTATGACATATTAAACAAACTGTTTTCAAAGAATCTTAAAACCGATAAGGATAAGGATACCTTTGAGACATCCTTCTATAGACTTAAAGTAGTAGATGAGGATGGCAAAGATCTTAAAAACGTAAACTTAAATGGTGTTATAGAGATCACATCCGAGACCGGATGTGAAATAGCAGCAGCTGCTGCATCAACGGCAAAAAACAAAAAATCAGATATAAAGAAAACCGGAGAGGTTGATGGAACATATAAGTTTTCCTTAAATACAAAAGGAGAGCTTATTTTTGGTGTGGCATACTGCGGCAAGGTACTGGAAACCTGGAACAGAGATGGTGCGTCCATTAAGCTTGGAGTTCCGGTTACTGATAAAGAAAATGAAAGCATAGACAAAAAACTGGTAAAAATAGAAGATGCCGATACAGATGCAGAAGTACCCTGGTTAATCAATGAAGGTACATATAAAGTATCCGTTGTTGAAGAAGAGGATATAGCAACACCTTCAGAGCTGGAACGTACTTCAGAGCCGGATCAGCCTTCAGAATCAGAAGATTCCTTAGAATCGGAAACGTCTTCAGAATCAGAAGATTCCTTAGAATCGGAAATGTCTTCAGAGTCAGAAGAAACTTTGGAATCAGAAAATTCTTCAGAACCGGATTCTTCTTCAGAATCAGAAGATTCCTTAGAATCAGCAATGTCTTCAGAGTCAGAAGAAACTTTGGAATCAGAAAATTCTTCAGAATCAGATAATTTTTCTGAACCGGATCTTTCTTCAGAATCAGAACCGGGACCCTATTCAGAAAGTCCTGATGAGGATGAAACTGAAGGAATCATGTGGTTCAAGGTTTCTGACAAATTAAATAAAAAGTATAACGTCGTTATAAATGATGAAGAAGTAGAATTTGGCGATAATGACTGCTTAAGAATAGAGACAAATGATAGTTTTGATATAGTCTTTGATACCGGCTTAAGGGAGACAGAATGTTCTAACGGTATAGTAGATATAAAGGGCTTGTTGCCCATAGGACACTATGTGGACTATATGGATGAAACCGACTCTATAGACAGCAGTGTATTTGACATACAGGAAAAAACAGACGACACCAATGAGGGGTATATAAGGCAGGAGTTTTTGGATATATCGGTTTTAACTGCCTTTACCATACTTGATGTTGAAGAATCTGAGTCTGATTCAGAGCTTGATTCTGATTCAGAGTCAGAGTTTTATGCTGAGAATAATTTGGAGTCTATGTTTGAAGCTGATCCAAAGCTTGATCCGGAGTCCGGGGCCGGATCGTCAGAAGATATGCCGAATAATGATATCAGCTTCTCCATCGGATTAAGTGATGAGTTTACCGAAGGTGCTGTTGATATATACAGGCTTGAAGGAGAAAGCTTAGAAAAAATCAAGATAACAGAAGATGACATAGTTTATGCAGATAATTTAAGTATAGGCACATATGTTGTAACAAGTAAAACAAAGAAGGTAAGGTATATATGCTCAGATGACGAAAGCTATGAGATAACGATTTCTTATGATGAGTTATCTGGAATACCTGATGATGCTGTTCCTTCCATAAGAGAACTTAAGGAGAAGGATCCGGAGTATAAAGAATACATAGATAAGGCAACAGAAGCTTTTAACAGCAAAAAATCAATAAAGAATACAGCAAGGGTATATGATATTGCACTTGTTGACCCTGAAACAAATACAGAATATGAAACTGATAGGCCGGTAGAAATTGATATAAAGCTATCAGGTAGGAGACAAGGATCAAGCTGTACAGATTTAAATGTAGTATATTTTACGGCTGATGAGGAAAATGAAATAGTGATGCCGGATATGAGTAGTGATACTGACAGTGATTCTGCCGGATTTATGACAGAGTCATTACCGGTACATGCAGTTGTATGGTACACCAGGAACCAGATCCTTACCGCCACCGACGGAAAGAGCTATGAGATCACAGTTGAGTATGACAGTAACACCGGTATCCCCGAGGACGCGGTACTGGAAGTTACAGAACTGAAGGAAAATGACCCGAACTTCGATGGATATGTATCCCAGGCTAATGAAATTCTGGGAAAAGACAAGAGAAAGCTTCTTTTCGCACGTCCTTTCGACATTAAACTGGTGGATCCTGATAACGGTGAGAAGTATGAACCGGATGAGAATGTCAAGGTTTCAATGAAGCTCCTGACCGAGGAGGTTGAAAAGGCTGAAGAACTGTCTGTTGTTCACTTCAAGGATACACGCAAAGAGAGACGATCAAGGGCTGCAAGAAAGAGTCAAGAAAAAATCGAAAACCAGGAAACCATGAGCGGTGAGATCGTAGAGGCAGAAGTCGTGGATGGTTCTGTTGAATTTGAGACAGGATCCTTCTCGGTGTTTGTTTTCACAGGGTACACTGTGGACTTCCATTGGGGGGAGTATACCTATAACCTTGCCGGTGGAAATGATATATATCTGTCGGAGTTGTTGGGTATTGTCGGCACTTCCATTGCGGAGAGTATGCCCGAGGATTCTGCGGAGCTTTTGGCGCTGGCCAAGGATATGAGCCAGATCGAGAACGTCACCTTCTCTGATCCTGAGCTTCTGAAATTTGAAAAGCAGAGCAGCGAGCAGACAGAAAACGACTGGCTGCTTACTTCGCTTGCCGCTTTTGACACGGAAGAGAAGCTGACGATCACGCTGACGAACGGGGAAGAGATCGTCGTTCGGGTGACGGACGCGATCAATGCCGGAGATGTATGCAAAATCGGCGATACGGGATATGCAACACTGGAGGATGCGATCAAGGCTGCTCCCACAGGTGAGTCGACCATCAAACTTCTGACGGATATTGAGATTGGGAAGACCATTGTTCTTTATGGCAGCAATGGGAACGCGACCAACAACCGTGTGGACGCCAAGAACAAAACCATCACCATCACCACGGCGGCGGAGTATTCCGGGAGCGGGTCAACTGCGACCATTTATCGGAAAGATGAATTTGCGAACGACAGCCTTCTTAAAATTGACGAAAGTACAACTACCTTAAACCTTACAGATATTGTATTTGACGGAAAGAATATACAGGTCACGGCAAGCGGTACGCTTCTTTCTGTAAAAGACGGCAGCCTTGTTTTAGACGATGGCGCTGTGATAAGAAACGGCTATGCAACTAATATGGGCGGCGGAATCTGCGTGGACGGACCGAAGGCTACAGCAATTCTGACAATGAAGGACGGCTGCCTCATAGAGGGCTGTACTGCAGAGAGAGGAACGTATTATGCCGGTGGCGGTGTAGCGATTAATGACGGAACGTTTGTGATGGAGGGCGGCACCGTTCGGGATTGCCATGCGCCAAACTCAGCCGGAGGTGCGATTGCAATCGGTCATGGTGACAGTAATCACATATCCGCAACAATCATAGGGGGGTTGATTACACAGTGCACATCCAAGGAAGGCGGCGCTGCGATTGAATTGCATTCAGCCGCTGGATTAACAATGACTGGCGGAACGATTACCGGCAACCACGGCGGCACATCCGGAGCGGTGAATTTCTATCACGGCACCGAAGGTCCGCTATACCTTTCGGGATCTCCGCGTATCTACGGGAATACAAAGACCAAAAACGGCGTTACCAGCGCAAGTGATGTATGCATGAAGTATAATGCCGTCACGAACATCGTGATGGCCGGTACGCTCAATGACGACGCCATCATCGGCGTGGACAATGAAGGCACGACCGACCTGGACAGCAATCGCCAGTTCGGCCAGTTCAACACAAAGGACGGCAGCGGAAAATACGTAATTCCCGAGGGAGCGGGCGTGTTCTTTTTTGACGGCAAGCCGGAGTATACCGGCGTCTGTTTCCAATATAATGGCAGCAATACAAATGCCAATTATCAGAGGCTTGTCTGGGTACACGGCATTTTTGTGGAGGCCGAGTTTTATGTCAAGGGACACTCGGAACAGACCTACACCATCGCGGGAAGCAGAAGCGCGTTCAACTTTGGCGTGCCCGATGATATGGGAAGCGAGACAATCGTTGCCAAAGATACTTTTGCGGAACGCTACCGCAAACATCAGGGATACGATGATTTGATCGATCCTGAACTTACATACAAGACTTTATATGTGAAGGGACATCCCGAATGGGATATCAGGCATGTATGCAGCTGGCGCAAAAACAGCGCGGGACAGGTGCAGTTCCAGATACTGGGAAACGGTGTCGAACACCAGATACTTGAAGACAACGAGACGATAGTAATCCAGTATGAGATCGATCCGCAGGTAAAGATTACAGATGACGAGGGGAATATTCTGTATACTGCACCGGGAAATCCGGCACTTTACGACAGCCTTGGAAATGCGTTTCAAGGAATTGGCACACTATATACATCCAATACTGCGGACACAAAATATACAGCTAAGGCGCACAGCGTAAAGATGCTGAAAAGCGCGTACTCTGTATTGTCTTCTGTGTCAACATCAGGTGATTATAATGTCACTCTGACCACGGCAGGCGCGGATGACACCGATTTCCCGGGGCCGGGCGGCACCAGTGTCATCAAAAACCAGAATGTTACAGGTCAGAGCATGATTACCACAGCTCTGAAAAATCTGACCCTGGATCAGATCACACTGGACGGCCAGAACGTGACCACCTCTGCCAATGGCGCCATCGTCAATGTGGGTTCCGGTACGCTGACGATCTCAGACGGCGCGACCCTGAAAAACGGCAATACCAGCGGCAAGGGCGGCGCGGTCTACGCGGCGTCCGGCGCAAGCGTGTCCGTAACCGACGGCAGAGTGACCGGAAACACCGCCCGCAACGGCTCCGCCATCTATCTGGACGGCTCTGCGAAGGGCACCTTCTCCGGCGGCAGCATTACGGGGAACAAGGCGTCCTCCGGCGGCGCGGTGGAAGCGGGCAGCGATAGCGCAAGGATGAACTTTACCGGCAATGTGCAGATCATCAACAACACCGCGAAAAACGGCAGCGAGAAGCGCAATGTCTGCCTCGCACAGGACAGCAACGCGGTCATTCAGGCGGTCAATCTTGGCAGCGGTGCGAATATCGGTGTTTATGTACCCGGCGCGGATAACGACGGCGAAACCTCGCAGTATGACAAGCACGGCGATGAGTTCATGCCCTTCGCCACCTATGACGACACCAGCAAAGCCAATCTGGACAGGTTCGTCAATGACCGTAACGGCATCAAGGGCACTGACGGCTCCCGTCCCATTGAGGTGCAGGGTAAGATCTCTGTTTGGGGCAAGCTGTTCCCCATCAACGTGGTGACAAAGACCTATGAGATCGGCGATTTTGAACATGCCACGCAAGTATATATCGGAACATTTACCCCGCAATATGCAGGAGATATCGGAATTCAGTATAACGTTCCCCATGGAAAAGAAAACGTCCAAACCGGGTATGTTTACGGAACTGCACAGATCGGGCAGGACAAGGATGTCGAATCCATCAACGTCAATGGCACCTATAAGCTGAAGGACGGTACAGTGAAAAAGCTGGGAAGCAACTCGACATTGACTGTGTACTATTTCACCACGCCCATCACAGTCCCGGTCTATTGGGTTAAGGAGAATGCCGCCGGAGTTTTGACGGAGCTCACGGATGATGAGGCCAAGTGGTGGGGTGACAACCGAAAAACCACAGTGCCTTCTGTCAAGATTTTTGAAACCTACAACATTGTCCTGTCATCCAGCGAAGGGGTCACTTTCTGGACGCCGTACACCCTGCCGAAGGTCAGCAATGATTATGATGGTATGCCACTGACCAAGTTCGGCTTCGGCCGAGAAGGTCTATTCGGGAAAAACAGCTCGGAGCTTCAGGGTGTGATTACCGAAACGAGCCAATCGATATATATTCGCAATACAGTCAACGGAATTGTCGCGTCTGATAAGGAGGATTTGAGCGGCGGCACAACCTACACCGGCAAGAATCTTGCCATTTATATCATATATCAAGAGGCAGATTATATCTGCAAAATCGGCACGGAGCGATTCAAAACCCTCCGGGCTGCTGTGAAGTATGCAACAGACCATAGTCTGAAAAACGCCAAGATCGAAATGCTGGTGGACTACACCATGCCTGCCGAGGATACCGTGACCATCCCGACGGAGTACAACATCACCATCACTACGGCAGACAAGACAGGGAACGCAGGGTATATCTACACCGGCGCGGGCGACAAGGCCACCATCACAAGGGGCTTTACGCCTGCAAGTGCAGAGGATACAAATAATAACCAGCTCTTTACCGTTACCGGCTATAGGGCAATATTGACCTTTACCAACATCATCATTGATGGTGACAAAGCCAACCATTCCGGTGGCAAGGGGAGCCTTGTCTATGTGAACGGCACTGGCGGGGAAACCAATGTGCCTGCGTTGGTCATCGGAACAGGCGCTACGCTTCAAAACGCAAAGAGCAGCGGCAGTACCGGCGGCGGTGCGGTCTATGTTACGCACGGCACAGTTACGGTTGCTGCTGGCGGCTCGATTCAGAACTGCGTGGCGGATAACAGCAACGGCGGCGCAATCTATGCGGAGAACACCGGGGCTGTCATCAATATCAGCGGCAGCCTTACCGGAAACAGCGCAGTAGATGGCGGCGCAATCAAAGCCTCTAAGGGCGTACTTATCTATATTTATCCGGGCGCAACCCTGTCCGGCAATACAGCGTCCCAAAACGGAGGCGCAATTTACACCAGCGGCAGTGTGAACATGACCGGCGGTTCCATTGATAACAATACTGCTACAGAGAAGGGCGCGGGCATTTATGCTGACAAGAATGGCAGTATCAGCTTCTCCGGCTCTCCTGTTGTCTACGATAATAAAGTAGACGGCAAGCAGCGGAATGCAGAGTTCTCCGGTAATAACAATACGTCTATCAATGTGTTGTCTGCGTTAGGCGACAGCGCAAAGATCGGTGTGTATGCGCCCGGCGGCCATAACAAAGCCGGCGAACCGTTTGGTACGCGCAATAACGTCACAGCAAACCTGTATAAATTTATTAATGACCAGCATCCTGAACTCTATGCGGTCAAGGTCGATGGCGATGACCTGCTCTACTGGTCCTACTTCGTCGCCCGTGTCTCCAATAACGGTGGCACAAACTGGACCTACCACGAGTACCTGATCAGCAACGAGACGGATACCCAGAACGGGCAAACCATACTGAAGGGCGCGTTCAACCAGGCAAACAGCCTTGCCGGCGATGTGGTCATTGAAACCCTCCGAGAGACCGCTGAAATCAACGGTCAGGATCGCTATACCTTGGCGGGCAGCTTTGAATTCAATAATAGCGAAAGGATCACCCTGCGCACCACACAGGATACAACCTGGAATTCTTCTAAGTTCACCAGCACCATCAAGCGCGGGTTTAACGGCGGCAGTATGGTTTCCTTCAAGAAGGAGAACAGCAGTGTCACCATTGAAAAGATCATCCTTGACGGCGACAAGGAAAATTACAGCTGTGATAGCGACGGTGGTCTGGTGTTTGCCCAAAATTTGACCCTGCATATGACCACCGGGGCTGTGCTGCGCAATTCCAAGACGACCGGACACGGCGGTGCCATCGCCATCAACGGCGGCACAATCAATATCACGAACACGGAGTTCTACGGGACAAGCGCAGAGCAGAACGGCGGCGCGGTGTATGCCAATGCCGATGCGACGGAGCTCATCAACGTCAATATCGACGGCCACACCTCAGGCGGTCTTGACTCCGGCCAGACCAATGCTTACATGGGTGCCGCGGTTTATGCAACGGGCAATATGACAATCAAAACGCAGGATATATATAAGCTTGATGAAGAAGGAAAGCAGCTGGTGGACGGATCCGGTAAACCGATCGTTGAGACTGTTGGATCTTCCACAATCACCGGCTGCTCGGCATCCGGGGCCGGTATCGGCGGTGCGATCAACATGGACCAAGGTAAGATACTTACGTTGGAAGGCAATATTGTTATTTATGATAATAAAAGCACAAAGACTAATGTATTTACACAATCCTCTGAATCTGTACAGGCTAATGTAGTTTTATCGGAGAATAGTTATGATTTAATACAAACAGGTACTCAAGGTCTCGGACCAAATGCCAAAGTTGGTGTGTATGTAACCGGTAGTGATATCACGGTAGAACCGTATAAAAGCTGTGGTAGTGTTCATGATGACTTTGGTAAGCATGCCGCTAACACAAACAGCACTTTGAATCTTGATAAGTTTATAAATGACAGAAACGGACTTAAGGGAGAAAAGTGTACAGATAAAGATCATGAATATCGTATAAGATGGGGTAGTGCTCTATGTAAACTGACAGATTCTCAGGGTTATCTGTTATTTAAAACAGAAGATGGAATGACAAGACCTGCAGTATATCACTCATTTAAGGATGCACTTGAAGGAGTAGATGTAGAAGGAAGATTATATGACTATCGTAACAATACATCATATAGTGTAGATAGAAATATAAGATTAGAGATGCTCAAAGATTATGAACAAAAGAGTGACGACAGAATCGAGTATCATACTGCAAGAGAGATATTATTTACAACATCAAAATCCGGTGAAAGAATGAATCCCGGATATGAAGACTGCGGAGATGACTTTGTTTATATAAGTGACAGCAAGCCTGCGACCGAGACTGCTGTTATTGAGAGAGGTGAGAAAAAAGAAGGACATCCGGATGCCAGTATGATCAAACTGGAAATAGGATGCGGGAAAGTGACGATTGAAAAACTGACATTTGATGGAAATAACGAAGCTTTTGATGGAGATGGTGCAATCGTTCATATAGGAGCATCAACTCTTGTATTAGGTGATAAAGCAATACTGAGAAATGGAAAGACATCCGGTAATGGAGGAGCAGTTTATATTAACTCTCAGGGAACGCTCATAATACAAGGCGGAGAGATAAATAACAATACTGTTACCGGCAGTGGACTTGGTGCCGGAGTATATGTAGCAGAAGGCGCGACATTAAAGCTGGATGGAAATGTTAATTTTGGAGGTTCCGGAGTAGATAAAGGAAACATAGTTTACACCACCGGAAATATTGCAGACAGGTCATTGCCGAATGATGCTACAAATGGCGGAAAGGAGTATAGTAAGGAAAGACAGGATATATACATTGCAGAGTATAGGGATGATGAACCTGCGTCCTTGATTGTAACAGCGAAGGTTCCATCTGATATTGAAGGTGGCTCAATATGGGTTTACGCAGATTCAGATAAGCACTATAAGAAGACCAAACCTTTCGCAGTGATTGAACCGGCTGATCTTGAGCTTAATGAAAATGTGTATAAAGCATTCAGAAATGCGAGGTTAGATTCAGAAACAGAATGTGATGGTGAATATCTATCCGGTAGTTCCGGTGAGAACGCAAAGCTTATTTACTGGTCAGCAAATGCCGTAGATGTATATTTTAAGAAGATAGACGGATACGGAGAAATGCTGGAAGGTGATGAGCTTACTGGCTCAGTATTTACATTATATACATCTGCTGATTGTAGTGAGGCTGATGAATATAAACAAAATGGAGAGGCTAAGCTTTCAGAAAAAGTCACAGAACAGGAGGTTATAGACGAAGGAAAGTTTAATTTAGTCTTTAAGGGAGTACCGGACGGCACCTACTACATGAAAGAAACAACTATTCCTGACAGGTTCAGAGACTCAGGAAAAGTATATGTAGTTTGTGTAGGAAGTACAGCTCTTGCCGGATTTGGTAAGGCCGGTGTTCTGGCAGACATAACAGAGAATGATATAACTGCACGAACTGTCAAAGGTGAAACAAAATATGACTATGCGATCTTCTGTCTGGATGATAGTAAGGAAAAAGCAAAGGCTATACCGGATATATCAACCTATGGTGTGATAAATATCTCAAAAGAAGATGATAAGGTCATAATGAAAAAGACTGATCAGTCCTATACACCTCTTGAAGGTGCTGAATTTGACATATTGAGTTACGATATGTCACCTGTAGTAAAGGGTGCAGCATCACATGAAACAGGTATATTCTGGATAGGAAAGCTTCCATATGGAAAATATTACATAAAGGAGACAAAATCACCCGGTGGAACACCAAGAAGCACCACTGATCCTGATTTCACTCTGATATATGACAAAGCTGCGAAATGCTTTAAAGTAGGTGATTACCCACCAACTACCTATCCAAATACCTAACCCGAGCCATAACGCACAGCTTACAAAGAGGCTGCAAAAAACCGTGTCTCTTTGTAAGCTCCAAAAAACTAATAACTCGTATGTTGGATTACTTCATGTGCAAAGATTCGTACCGTTTACCATGAAAACTTTATAAACTATTGGATTTAGTTATCCAACAAATGGAGCGCATATGGAAACTTATGCGCTCCATTATTAATTGTGAATTTCCCGTAGGATTAACTCGCGGCTAAAAAAATATCGAAAAAACCACGGATTTACGCCAAAAAACCTGGATTTTTGGGCGAATCCGTGGTAGAATTATAGAGAGTTAAATAACGCTCTATAGAGGAGGCCGATATGTTCTTAAAAGAGCTTGTTCCGATACCAAAAGATGAGAAGGGGATTTCGAAGAAAACCATCGATGGTATAACTTACGTTTATTACACATACGAAAGACACTATGACCCTAAGAAGAAATATACAGTCGGTAGTCTGACGTCCATAGGTAAGTGCGAAAGCCGCGATAGCGACATGATGTATCCCAATACAAACTATCTTAAGTACTTTCCGGATGCAGAAGTTCCGGAAACCAAAAACATATCTGAGCGAAGCGGCGTATTAAAGGTTGGACCGTATCTGGCAATAAAGAAGGTGGCTGAAGATTACCATCTCGATGATATGCTGGCCGATATCATAGGTGAAGATGCCGGTCTCTTCCTTGACCTGGCAGCATACAGCATCATCGCTGAGAACAACACGAATCAGTATTATCCTGATTATGCTTTTGACCATCCTTTGTTTACCAAAGCGATGAGGATATACAGTGATTCGAAAGTGAGCGATTTCATCAACAGTATCAGCCAGTCACAGGCAGTCGAGTTTCAGAACCAGTGGAACCTGCAGCATGATCACCGACAGAAGATTTATATCTCTTATGATTCAACTAACAAGAACTGCGAGGCCGGAGACATTGATCTTGTGGAGTACGGTCATGCAAAAGATGATCAGGGGAAACCAATAATAAATTATGCCGTAGCTTACGATTGTGATAATTCGATACCTCTGTTTTATGAAGATTATCCGGGAAGTATTACCGATGTTGCCCAGCTTCAGTTTATGCTTGAAAAAGCAAAAGGTTATGGTTATGAAAATGTAGGATTCATTCTTGACCGTGGATATTTCAGTGAAGAGAACATCCACTACATGGACAAGTGCGGATATCAGTTCGTGATAATGGTCAAAGGGATGAAGAAGTTTGTAAATGAACTGATTTTGTCAAGAAAAGGCATGTTCGAAAACAGAAGGGAAAACAGTATCAGGGAGTATCAGGTGAGCGGCATAACTGTGAAGAGAAAGCTGTATGCTTCAGATACGAAAGACCGTTACTTCCATATTTTCTACAGCGACCGAAAGAAAACTGCAGAAAGAGAGAACTTTGAAGAGCGAATAGATAAACTGGCTGCATTCCTGAAGAAGCATGAACATGAAAAGATACAGCTCGGTAAGGAACTGGAAAAATACTTTGATCTTATATACAGCAAAAAGGGAGAGCCAGATGAAAAGTTCATGTTCGCCAAAGAAAAGTATGAAGAGATCAACAAAGTGATAGACCTCTGCGGGTACTTCGCGATTATCACATCTGAGAAAATGACCGCAAAGGAAGCGCTGGAATTGTATAAAGGCAGAGATGTTTCGGAGAAGCTTTTCCGTCAGGACAAGTCCTATATGGGAGACAGGAGCTTCAGGGTACACTCCACGGAATCTATACATGCAAAGATCTTCATAGAGTTTGTGGCACTTATTATCAGAAACAAGCTTTATAAGCTACTGAAGGACTACAAACTGGAAACTGAAAGTAAGCAGAATTATTTCTCGGTTCCGGCAGCAATCAGAGAACTCAGCAAGGTTGAAATGATACGGCAGGCTGATGGTAATTACAGACTTGACCATGCGGTAACAGCCACATGTAAAACTTTATTCAAAGCTTTTGGGATCAACGATGCAAAGATCAAATCCGGTGTCAGAGAGATCACCGCACGTTTAAAATACTCGGAGGAGGCATAAAGAAAATGAAACGAGGAAGGAAACCGGCATCATCGATAGACGAACGAGTTGAGAAACAGAAACTAATCGTTCTTAAGGATAAAGAAAAGATGGACAAGGACATAGCGATCCTTGACGATCTGATGAAAAAGCAGGAGGAGTTCCGGAACAAGAAGCTCCTCAGCGCTATAACTAAGAGTAATAAGAGTTTTGAGGAAATAATGGCTTTCTTAACAGAAAATACGGATGAGGAAAGCGAGGAGAGTTAAAAGGGCAGGAAATTCACATTAATATTTCCTGATGCTACGAGATAGTATTTACATTACTATCTTTACCGTATATACTAAAAAAGTGAATGGAGGTGCTGACAATGGCATTAAAGGCTATGAATTTCAAAATGGATGAGATGGAAATCGCAGAGATGAAGAGTATTGGCGCTGTGTATCATATGTCTCTCACACAGATCATTAAGGAAGCGCTGAAAGAATATATCGGAAAGATGAAAGCAGATCCATTTTATAAGCTGACTGCAAATGTTATGAATGCTGATGAAAAGGAAACTGCTGAGATTCTGAGTGCGATTGAAAACCTGTCTGATGAAGATCTTGAGATTGCCTCTATTGAGCAAGTAAAAGTTTAATGGGAGGCATCCATGTTGAAAAAGGATTCATTAACCTATGAGATCCAATATACTAATGCGGCTGTGAAATTTTTCAAAAAACATGAAGATGTGAGAGAAGCATATAAGGTTGCAATAAAGGAACTTCTGGTAGGTGATCATCCCGAGAAAGTTGATGTAAAAAAAATCGGCGGAAAGAAAAGTGATTACTACAGGATAAGGCTCGGGAATTATCGTATTGTTTATGCTGTTATTAATGGCAAAATCGTAGTGATAACCACTGTCCTTGCAGGACCACGAGGCGACGTGTATAAGAAAATGAGCGGGTTAAAGTAAGGTGAACGGTGATACTCGAAGACACTGAGCAATATTGTTACCGTTTACCATAGAATTTATCAGTAAGCCTAATAAATTTATGGAGTTTTTTCAACAAGTTTAGCGCATATGGAAACATATGCGCTTGTTCGAATGTAACTAAAAAAAGTAAATTAGCATGATGTGTCATAATGCCTATTGACACGGGGTTCCACAAAGGCATACAGGATCAGACATTGGAACCTGATTAAGAATCAAAAACAGGGGAGCGTATACGGATGGCCATATACGCTCCCTTTTCTTTATGTATTCACAATAGTAGATTATTTTCACGATAATGCCGCTAACAATTCATTGGCGGATTTCACTATATCCGGATCAAAGCCTTCATTAAGGAGTTTCTCATCCGTACAACCTTTCTTTAAGCGTTTTGTGGCTTCAGCTAACTCGATAACACCTTCAGTTTTTCCTTCGGCTCTACCTTCAGCTTTTCCTTCAGCTCTTCCTTCGGCTCTACCTTCAGCTCTTCCTTCGGATTTTCCTTCATTTTTAGCTGCATCGAGTTCTGGTTTCATAAGTTTTATAAGAGCTTCGTTCATTTCCGGTACCTCCTCCAAATTCTGATAAATGGTGGAAAAAAATCATTAAGTATTCCATCATTTATACTGGATACTACGGCAGCATCTAAGGCTTGAGAGATATCCTTGGTTTCTTTCATTTTGTCACGGATTAGTTCCTTGAGCATCATCCTCGACCAATCATTACGATAATGCCGCTAACAACTCATTGGCGGATTTCACTATATCCGGATCAAAGCCTTCTTTAAGAAGTTTCTCATCTGTATAACCTTTCTTTAATCGTTTTGTAGCTTCAGTTAACTCATTTACAACTTCGGCTCTTCCTTCGGCTCTACCTTCAGCTCTTCCTTCGGATTTTCCTTCATTTTTAGCTGCATCGAGTTCTGGTTTCATAAGTTTTATAAGAGCTTCGTTCATTTCCGGTACCTCCTTCAAATTCTGATAAATGGTAGAAAAAATCATTAAGTATTCCATCATTTATACTGGATACTACGGCAGCATCTAAGGCTTGAGAGATATCATTGGTTTCTTTCATTTTGTCACGGATTAGTTCTTTGAGCATCATCCTCGACCAATCATTACGATAATGCCGCTAATAACTCATTAGCGGACTCAACGATGGACGGATCAAAGCCTTCTTTAAGGAGTTTCTCATCTGTATAACCATTCTTTAATCGTTTTGTGACTTCAGCCAACTCGTTAGCGCCTTCAGTTTTGCCCTCAGCTTTTCCTTCAGCTTTTCCTTCAGCTCTTCCTTCAGCTCTTCCTTCGGCTCTTCCTTCGGCTCTTCCTTCGGATTTTCCTTCATTTTTAGCTGCATCGAGTTCTGGTTTCATAAGTTTTATAAGAGCTTCGTTCATTTCCGGTACCTCCTTCAATTTGTAAAATAGTGCTTCGTTTTCTTTCATTGCTAAATATAAGACAGAATCGGCATTAGATTTTTCATCATTGTCAGTCAGGTCTTTTATAGACGAAACCAGCCGTTTAGCTTTTGATTCATCCATTTTACTTGTCAGTGCTGTTAACCATTGATGTTGGATATCATTCAGTCTTGATGAAATTATAAGCTGTGTAGGGAAGAGGACTTTTTCCCCGGTAACGTAATATACACCTTCGTACTGTTCGATGACATGACAATTGTTGTTCTTTAACCAACTGATAAGTGTTCTGGTCATTCCTTCATGAACAAGAGATATGGTTATTTCAGATGACTTTATAGCATCTTCTTTCTCTGCATTTGCCTTATATAAACAGGCATAGGCTATTGTTTTAAAGTATTCATCTATCCCAAGTTCATCTTCAGGCGACTTATATTCAAAGATATTGTGTTGTCGGAAGAATCTGCCGATTTCATTTTTTATTTTTGTATCTGTCTGTTTTTTTATAACCAACAGGTCTATCTGTATCGGTTTTGTATTAAGTGTGCGTTCAGTTTCAAAGCTTAGATCTTTTTTATTGGCTTTAAGTTCCAGTTTCATAGCCGCACAAAACGGCGGATGCCATTGGGATTTTTTTAATTCACTCATAATTACAACTTCCTTTCTGATTGTGGTAATCATAAGTGATTGGATATCAATCACCTTTATATTACCATTGTTTAATAGGGGAGACAATAATCTGATAATGTTGAGGACAGAGAATTGACAAGTGTTAAGATTCTTATAATACAGGAGATTGATGAAACAATAGAATTCCGGATATTAATATATGACTTTAACATTTGACTCAGGAAATGATAGCATACATTACTGGATTTTCATATAGTCTGAATTAGAACTATAAAAGTGAAACCTGTCACCTTTAAGTTGCAATAGATGCATAGTATGTCAACAGACATAATGGAAATATGCATCATTATGAGCATATGCACAAACCCAAACATAAAGAAAAGGGAGCCATTATCGGCTCCCTTTTCTTTGTGTATTCACAATAGCAGATCATTATCACGATAATGCCGCTAACAATTCATTGGCGGATTTCACGATATCCGGATCAAAGCCTTCTTTAAGAAGTTTCTCATCTGTATAACCTTTCTTTAATCGTTTTGTAACTTCAGTTAACTCATTTATAACTTCGGCTCTTCCTTCAGCTTTTCCTTCATTTTTAGCTGCATCAAGTTCTGGTCTCATAAGTTTTATAAGAGCTTCGTTCATTTCCGGTACCTCCTTCAAATTCTGATAAATGGTAGAAAAAATCAATAAGCATTTCAGCATTAATGCAGGATACTATAAGGCATGATTCAATGTTTTTGAATTGACTTTAAGTTACTTTGAACCTCTAAAACAAGTTTCATCGGATAATCACAGAAGTCAGCAATCTGCTCTGGAGTTTTGCCTTTGTTTAGCATTTTAGAGATCTGATCACGTTGTTCTTCTTCGCGACCTTCTTCTCGACCTTCTTGCTTGATACCTTCAACAAAAGTTTTTTCATCAAATTCAGTCAGTATCATAGTAACTACCTCCGCCCTGTGGGCCAGTAAGAAATCTTTTAGTATTCCATCATTTATACAGGATACTACTGCAGCATCTACAGCCTCAGTAACAGCCTTGATTTCTTTCATTTTATCACGGATTCGCTCTATGAACATCATGTATTCATGTAATGGTTTGCATTTTGATCTGAGGACATCGTTCTTTCCGTTATTCAGGTTATACATGACAGCTGTCCATTCAAAATCACCGGACTTATCAGGATTAATAAAAGCATCTGATAGTTTCATTTTTTCAACGGGAGGTATTTCCGTTAAACCGTTATAAAATACGATGTATCGAGGTGTTGGTATTTTCACAAGAGATTTGCCATAAATATTTAAAGCATTGGTTTTTATATACTTGCTGTACATTTGTCCAAAGTACATCAGACCTCTCAGCGGCATATTTGGATTATAGCTGCTTTGTTGTTCCCATAAGCTTAGATAGCTGTCCAAAATAAGTGCAACATCATTTTTCATTTTGATGTAAATTACATCCTCAATAGTGTAAAACTCAAGCTCCGATACATCCTTGTAATCGGTATTGTTTATAGCATTGTAAAGATCAAGGGCATAAGCCTTGTCGGATGATATGTTCCGAAAGAGATTTATAAAAAGATAAGATAGATTGTATTTTATGAATCAGTACTGATGCCCAATGCATTAGCTTGCTTTGGTGAACAACATGATACAATGATTTAATTGATTCTGTCAATATGGTCTGAAATTAGACTATACATTGGAAATATATTAATTTTCAGAGTAGAAGAGAGAACATATTAGTGTTACTATAAAAATTATAAAGCAAAATTAAAATGACATGTGAAACCTGTTAGATAGTCATCGTTCTTCGTAGTGAAGATGGAGAATTTACAGAACCAATCCTTGATTAACTGAATGTAGTAAATAAAGCAGATATTGAGTGGATCGACAGATATACTCCGGTAAGTGCTAATCCGGAGATAGTTAAGTAGGTGTCGGTATGCCAGGAATAAGTGAGGTTATATTTATTTATGAAAAATAATATTTCAATATTTCTTAACTTAATATGTATAACCCTAATTATGACGGGATGCAGCAAAGCTTCACCGGTTGAGACAAGTACAGCTCACGAAGCAGTTTCTACTGTGTCATCAGGCTATGTTAACAGAGCTGATGACGGTCGGATAATAGTAGGTATCAGCATGCCCGATCAGCAGCTTGAGAGGTGGAACCGGGACGGAGCCTTCTTGAAATCGGAATTTGAAAAATACGGTTATGAGGTTATTCTTTCCTATGCTGATAATCTGATAGATAAGCAGATCAGAGAACTTCGGAATATGATAGATGAAGGGGTGGACCTCGTTGTGGTATCTGCCATAGACGGAGGAACTCTTACATCAGTGCTGGATGAGGCATCTCAGGCAGGCGTCAAGGTAATTGCCTATGACAGACTTCTCATGGATACGGATATGGTTGATTACTATGTGTCTTTCGACAATTACATCGTGGGGGAGCTTCAGGCAAGATATGTTATAGACGCACTTAAGCTTGATGCTTCTGATGAAACCAGGAATATAGAGATTGTGACCGGAGATCCTGTAGATAATAATGCACGTTACTTTTATAACGGAGAGATGGATACTCTGGCTCCTTATTTTGAGAAAGGTAAGCTTAATATAGTCTCCGGACAGAAGGATTTCTATGTGACAGCTACAGGAACCTGGTCTACTGAGATAGCACAGCAGCGTATGCAGATCATTTTGAATTCATATTATAAGCACAACAGGCTAGATGCAGTAGTATGTGCCAATGACTCCACCGCCTTAGGAGCTGTTAATGCTATAAAAAGTGACTACTCTCAGAACAATAAAGTGATTGTTACGGGACAGGACGCCGACGTGGAGAATGTTTATAATATACTGTCCGGGAATCAGAGTATGACAGTATTTAAGGCGCTGAAAAACGAAGCCATAGTGACGGTTGATCTGACAAGGGCTGTTCTGGAGGGAGGCTCCCCGGATGAGAAGCTGATAGAAGAGAGCGGTTGGGATTTTGAATGCAGATATGATACCACAAGCTACAACAACGGAAGAAAAAATGTGAAATCATATCTGCTTATTCCCAAGGTTTTGGATAGCAGCAATATTAAAAAAGAACTCTTTGATACCGGCTATTATACCTATGATTCAGACGGAAATATCGTTCCGGGAGAATAGATGGAAACCATTTCGTCCATTTTCCTTAGTGACATATAGGGCCTTGTCTGCATATTCCATCACTTCATTTATATCATCCACATCTTCGGGATAAAGTGCACATCCAAGGCTCACTGTTATTTTGATCGTACCTATACTGGTCTCAAAGTCATCTCGCATTCTGCTGACTATTTTTTCGCAGATGCGGATAACTTTTTCTTTGTCAGGTTTTGAGATTATGGCTGAGAATTCATCTCCTCCGAGTCTGGCAAATGTGATATTTCTTCCTGAAAATTCTTTTAATCTTTCAGCGACACCGGCAAGGATCTCATCACCAACCTGATGTCCTTTTGTATCGTTTATTCCCTTGAAATGATCCACGTCCATCATGATTATGCCGTAAGATTTTTTGGATTCTACGGATTTGGAAATTTTCTCGGTGATGAATCTTCTGTTAGGCAGCTTGGTCAGATAATCTGTTCTGATAAGTTTGTACCTTCTTCGGTTACTGCCAAGAAGAAGTCCTATAACTGTGACAAGAAGCAAGGCAGTCAGCATCACAAGATTACTGACAGTGGAATTATCCCGGTAAAATGTTGTAAATGTCTGTCGCTCATTCAAAACAACTGATCCCATGGGAAGATCTTTGCTTTTCAGATTGAAGATATCCATCTGTCCCTGTTCAAAAAATGGAGTAGATATTGCGCTTGTAACCAATGGCATCGAATCAGGATTTTCACCAAGAAGGATTTTTCTCGCCATCCTTCCTGCCATGAGACCTGCCTCATAATAGGAATATGACAAACCGCCAAGCACGCCATGCTCTATATCGGCAGATCCCACCCTGAATATCGGTACATTTGTTGTATTTTCAGAAATAAAGCTTGCAGCAGTCTGAAGGGGATATAGATTGGACTCGCCATCGATTGAAAAATCCAGAAATAATATGATATCGTCTTCTCCAAGTTCGTGCAAAACATCTTTGATACCATCAGCTGTGTAGTAGGAAGTATTGATGATTCTTGTTTTAAGATCAGGATGAGCATCCTTGAACTTCATAAATTCCACAAAATCGCCCTGTCCGGATATTGTGGCATCTACTATGGCAACCAATGTTTTTCTGTCAGGAAAGAGCTCCTGCATAAGCTTGTAATTTCCCTCTATATCTATCACCTCTGCAATACCGGTGACTCCGGGAAGATCAGAAGTTGTCATGGCTTCCGTGGTGTTGTTTACTCCAAAGAAAACAACAGGTTTATTCTTCAACAAGGTTTGTCTATGATTATTTAAGAATCTGAGAGCCTGATCATCCGCCAGGGCGATAAGATCAAAATTTCCACCGGCAGATATCTTGTAAGAAAGATAATCCCTGAAATTATCAATATCCTCAGCGCGATAGTAGTACTCTGTATCCATGAATTCATAATCAATCTGATAGTTCAGTTCTTCGAGTCCCGCTTCAAATCCACTGAGCTCATCCGGTACCACTGCATTGGAGAACCCATAGGAAGATATGAACAGAATACGATACTGATGCTCGAAATCGTCAGAAGCATAAACAACGCTAGAGAAAGTTTCGAACAATAGACAAAAAAATATGATAAATAAAGAGAATAATCTTATTTGTCTACATTTAAGATTCATGGAGCCGAATTCCTTATTTTAAAAATCAATTTTGGACTATACATATATATAAATTATAAGGTAAAATGACATAAATTAAAATAACAGATAATTACGAGACATCGACATAACAGATAGCTACAAGACATCGAGTTAAATAGTGGAACTGAAAAAGTATTATTTTTTTGCGAAAATTAAAAATTTTTAAACATGTTTAAAGGATTTTCGCAAAATTACAAATCTTGTCTCTAATTTAATAGATTTTTTGATAACTCATTTGATATATTATCACTGTAAGATTGTGTGACGGAGGATATCATGAGCGAGAATTCTAATGAAAAGAGAAAAAAAGCTCCTAGTAAAGTGGACAATGTGTTTGTAATCCAGATTTTAGATCAGGAACATGGCACATGGCAGGGACGCGTTACTTGGGCGGATCGTAACAAGACTAAATATTTTCGTTCAGCTCTTGAGCTTATCAAATTAGTTGAAGGCGCTCTGGGTTCATCAGATTTTGAAATTGGATTTGATGATGAGTCAGAGGAGTTGAGTGAGCAGGCATCTTTGGTAGGTGATGGCCAGGATGTTGATGCAGATTAAGTATTAGTCTTTCAAAGTATATTTGACGTTACACGAGTTCGTGTTTTTAAAGAGGTCCGAAAGGGCCTCTTTATTATTATGTGTTTTTGTTTTTAAGGGTATATCTGTGATAACAAACTTATATACTTGACATTCGTTGGTTTAGTCTGTATTATTTCCATAACACTTTAATGTGATAAATTGGTAGAGTGATAAAGCTGTTTTTGCTGATTGATTTATCAGATTATTTTTTCAAAACTACATAGTTATAGAAGAAAAAACTTTCAAATAGCGGTATAATCAACAGGTGATTACCACACAGAATGGAGATAAAGATGTCTGTATTTTTTAACTCGATATATAAAGAACTGGAGCCTTACACACCGGGAGAGCAGCCACAGGACAAAAAATACGTGAAGCTCAATACAAATGAGTCACCATTTCCACCTGCCCCGGGAGTTATAAAAGCTGTGAATGAAAGCGAAGCAATGGATTTAAGATTATATTCCGATCCGGAGCTTAAGCCACTGAAGGCACAGCTTGTCGAGACATTTGCCATGACAACAAATAATGTCTTCATAGGAAACGGTTCAGATGAGGTTTTAAATTATGCCTTCATGGCCTTCGGTGAAGACGGCATCGCTTATCCGGATATCACCTACAGCTTCTATAAAGTAATCGCCAATCTTAATCAGGTTGAATCAGATATCAAACTACTTAACAGCGATTTCACAGTTAATGTAGAAGCTTTCCTGGGAGCAAAAAAACCGGAGGGTAGTTACGAAGGACTGGGCAAAAGCATTGTCATCGCAAATCCCAATGCACCAACAGGAATAGCTATGGATCTTGAGGACATATCCCGGATCTGCGAAGCAAACAAAGACCACGTAGTCATCATTGACGAAGCCTACGTGGATTTCGCAGAAGAAGGAACTTCCGCAGTTGCTCTGGTTCCGAAATACGAAAACCTCCTGGTGGTACAGACCTTCTCGAAATCAAGATCCCTTGCAGGAGCAAGAGTCGGATTCGCCATAGGAAGCGAAGCCATCATACAGGATCTTGAGACCCTGAGAAACTCCAACAACCCCTACAACGTAAACCGTATTTCGATGAAATGCGCAGTAGAGGCACTGAAGGACACAGAATATTTCGAAAAGAACTGCAAAATCATAAGAGAAAACAGGGCTTACGCAAAAGCCGAACTCGAAAAGCTTGGTTTCAATGTTTTACCATCGCAAACCAACTTCCTCTTCGCCGAAAGCGACAAAATAGAAGGCGGCGCCCTCTACAAAGCCCTTAAAGACCGCGGCGTCCTGGTCCGCCACTTCACAAGCCCCAAAATCTCCAACTTCAACCGTATAACTGTCGGTTCCCGAGAAGAGATGGACATTTTAATTGATACTATTAAAGTTATATTAAGTGAATGCTAATTCTATCCATATTCCTTAGTCAATATCTATTTATATTTTGAGACAACGTAGGAAAATGGTCGGGAATTGTGGCTAGGATTGCGAGTTGAAAGAACATCAGATCATATATGTACGAACCAGATGCACACACTTGTGCAGCTGAGGCGGACATATATGAGATGATGTACTTTCAATCGAGTGATCCGCCGCAATCCCGAACATTTTCCGGACGGACTTAATAAACCTATAGGAGCAATCATGAGAACATCAGAAATCAACCGTGTAACCAATGAAACCGACGTAAATCTCTGGCTCGACCTGGACGGCGACGGCAAAGAATCTGAAATCAAAACCGGCATCGGCTTTTTCGACCATATGATGACACTCTTCAGCAGACACTCAGGCATACAGATTAGTCTCACCTGTGAAGGAGACACCTGGGTAGACGACCATCACAGCGTCGAAGACATTGGCATAACACTGGGAGAAGCCCTGAAGGAAGCTCTCGGCGATAAGAAAGGCATAAAGCGCTACGCAAGCCTCACCCTTCCCATGGACGAAGCACTGGTTCTGGTTTCTGTTGACATCAGCGGTCGCGGCGGCTTTTACGGAGACGTGACCTTCCCGACGGAAAAAATCGGCACATTTGACACACAGCTCGTGTCCGAATTCATGACAGCCTTTGCTGCCAATGCCGGAATCACGTTACACATTCGCCTGATCACAGGTTTTAACAGCCACCACATAGCGGAAGGCTGCTTCAAGGGACTTGCCAGAGCATTAAGAGAAGCGATTTCAGCTGACGAACGCTTCGGCACCGACATTCCCAGCACCAAGGGGGTACTTGCTTAATGATCACAGCTAAGTTAAACAGTTTATATGAGAGGTACGGCTACCGTCAGTTTAAGATGACGAAGTTTGAGCCCTACGATCTCTATGCAGATAACAGGGATTTCCTTAAATCCAATCAGCTCATAACCTTTACGGATCTTGACGGTTCGCTTCTGGCTCTTAAGCCCGACGTGACCCTCAGCATCATTAAGTCCAATCTGGGAGGCGAGGAGAAGGTTTACTATAACGAAACAGTTTACCGCCCGAAGGACGATCACTATAGAGAGATTCTTCAGTCCGGTATTGAGTGCATCGGAAAGATTGACTCATACAGTGAGGCGGAGGTTATCGCCCTTGCGGCAAAGTCCCTGCAGCTGATCTCCGACAAATTTGTGATCCGTATTTCGGACGCAGCTTTCCTGAGGCAAATGTTTGAGACCATGGGGCTTAGTGAAACAGCCCAGGCAGAAGCCCTTAAGCTTTTCTCTATGAAGAATGCTGCCGGCTTTGACGCTCTGGCATCACAGGGAAAGATCACTGAGGCAAGTGCCAATACTTTAAAGAGCATGGTGGATCTTTATAAGCCCTTCAAGGAGGGTGTGGCAGAACTCAAAAAGTACGCCATTTCCAATATTTCCGCCAGGATGGCAGAGCACTTATCACAGCTTGCCGCTATTTTTGAAAGCTTCGGTGTTCTTGAGTCCATATACCTTGATTTCTCACTTGTCAACTCCATGGATTACTATAACGGAATCATTTTCCAGGGAGCGGTTGCAGACATTCCGTTTACCATATTGTCCGGAGGAAGATATGATAAGCTTCCGGAAAAGATGGGTAAATCTTTCGGTGCCATCGGCTTCGCATTAGACCTTGACACAGTAGGAAACTATCTCACAAAGGTTCCGGGATATGATGTTGATTATCTCATCACCTATGACGGCGAAGCAGATTCTCCCGCAAAGGTGGCGGCTGTCATCGAGACCTTCAATCATGCAGAATATAAAGTGCGGACTGTGAGAATAGACGAAGTGGATCACATGGAGCATAAGATAAGGGCACGAAAGATTCTTACATTAAAAGAAGCAGAAAAGGAGGCGGCTGAAAGATGATTAATATTGCATTGGCAAAGGGCCGTCTCGGTGAAAAGACTTATTCAATGATGGCGGCTGCGGGTTTTGACTGCCCGGCTATCCTTGAGAAAAACCGGAAACTCACCTTTGAGAATCCAGAAAAGGGCGTGAGGTATTTCTGGGTCAAGCCCTCGGATGTTGCGATCTATGTCGAGCGTGGTGCTGCGGACGTGGGAGTTTGCGGCAAAGACATCCTGCTTGAGTACGATCCGGATTTATATGAGCTTCTTGATCTCGGAATAGGCAAATGCAGGATGTGCGTGGCGGGTCCCAAGGATTTCTATGACAATGAAGAGCGCACCCTGAGAGTTGCCACAAAGTTTTCCAATGTTGCCAGGACCTACTATGAGTCCATCGGCAGAGACATTGACATCATAAAGCTGAACGGCTCCATAGAGATCGCGCCGCTTCTTGGTCTCAGCGATGTCATCTTCGATATCGTGGAGACGGGCGGAACCCTGAGAGAGAACAATCTGGAGGTTCTGCAGGAGGTTGTGCCGGTCAGCGCCAGACTTGTGTGTAATAAGGTAAGCTTCCAGTTTAAGCATGAGGAAATCATCAGACTGCGCGACGGGCTTTCGAACATCGTGAAGAGCGGTGAAGAGGTGCAGACTATAAAGCTTGAGCACTAATCGTCACGTTCTATAAACGGATCCACTGCTCATAGAATCCACAGGGATTCCTGCATCTACTATTGGTTGAATGTCATATTTAGTAAACGTTACATGATCAACGGTTATGAATAAACGTCCGGGGAGGAGACAGAATGATCAAGATTTTTGAAATGGGAAAGATCAAGGATGAGGAGATCTTTGCCAGGTTTGAACCAACTTCAAGCGTTGAAGATATAGTTAAAGATATCATTGCGAACGTCAGAAAGAACGGCGACGAGGCATTAAAGGAATACAGTTCAAAGTTTGATCATGTGGACCTTACGGATTTTCAGGTTAGTAAATCTGAAATCGAAGCCGCTCTCAAGCAGGTTGAGCCGGAGTTTATAAAGGTTCTGGAAGAGGCTGCTGAAAATATCAGTGCTTTCCACGAGAAGCAGGTGAGAAACAGCTTCATCATGGCAGATAAGCCCGGCGTCATCCTTGGACAGAGGGTGATCCCGCTTGAGAAGGTAGGACTTTATGTCCCCGGCGGCACTGCAGCTTATCCTTCAACAGTTCTCATGGATTCCATCCCGGCAAAGATCGCCGGAGTTGAAGAGATAGTCATGGTGACCCCTCCCAATAAGGAAGGTTCTGTGAATCCTTACATTCTGGCTGCAGCTCATGTAGCGGGCGTCGGCAGAATCTTCAAGATCGGTGGAGCACAGGCGGTGGCAGCATTGGCCTACGGAACTGAATCCATACCGAGAGTCGACAAGATCGTGGGTCCGGGTAATGCTTTCGTTGCAGAAGCCAAGAAGCAGGTTTTCGGTCAGGTGGGAATCGACATGATTGCGGGACCTTCAGAGGTTCTGGTGCTTGCCGATGGAAAATCAGATCCCCGTTTTGTAGCTGCGGATCTTCTCAGCCAGGCCGAGCATGATAAGAATGCTTCCGCTGTTCTCATCACAGAATCCATGGAGCTCGCAAAGGCGGTTCAGCTGGAGCTTGAGGAACAGCTCAAGAAATTATCGAGAGAGGACATCGCCCGTCCATCCATCGAAAATAACGGAAAGATCATCGTTGCAAGAGACCTTAAGGAAGGAATTGATGCCGCAAACCGAATCGCTCCAGAGCACATGGAGGTTTGCGTGGATCAGCCCTTTGATTACCTGCCGCTTATAAAGAATGCGGGATCGGTGTTCCTGGGCCGCTACAATGCAGAGCCTACAGGCGACTATTTTGCAGGCCCTAACCACACGCTTCCCACATCCGGAACAGCCCGTTTCTATAGCCCCCTTTCAGTGGATGACTTTGTGAAGAAGATGCAGTACAGCTACTACACAAAGGAAGCCCTGGAAAAGGACTATGACAAGATCTCGCTTTTTGCCCGCAGAGAAGGTCTCACAGCCCACGCAAGAGCGGTGGATATCCGCTTCGACAAAGAAGACCGTGACTGAAGCGATGATCTATATGGACCATGGGTACGGTGTTTATGGTACATCGTGCCAGGTTCAGTATTTCGTAATGGGATCTGACCCCTTAAAGGGACTTGATCAAACATTAAATAAATTGTATTGGGGGCTGACCCCTTTGGAGAAAAAATGATAGCAATTATTGACTATGGTGTTGGAAACCTGTTTTCACTAAAAAGCTCAATAGCCAGCATCGGAAAAGAAGCGGTTGTAACTTCAGATAAGAGTGCCATCGCCTCCGCAGATCAGGTTATCCTTCCGGGCGTTGGCGCTTTCGGGGATGCTGTTGAGAAGCTGATAAGCAAAGGCCTCTTTGATTTCGTGAAAGAGCAAGCTGCTTCCGGAAAGCCTCTTCTCGGTATCTGCCTCGGGATGCAGATGCTTTTTGATAAATCTTTTGAATACGGCGAGCATGAAGGGCTTGGTCTGGTTCCCGGAGAAGTCAGACCTATAGAGGGTGTGATACCCGATAGTCTGGATATTCCCCACATGGGCTGGAATGCTTTGAACTTTCACGCTGCTTCGGGAGAGGCCTTTGCCGTCAGTCCGATCTTCAAAGATCTCAAGGAAGGTGACTACGTATACTTCGTTCACAGCTACGCCGCTTTCAACTGCGATAAAAATCTCATTGCAACCGCAGAGTACGGAGTTCCTCTGACCGCTGCAGTACAGAACGGTAATGTCTACGGTACTCAGTTTCACCCGGAGAAGAGCGGTGAGATCGGCATGAAGATATTGAAGGCATTTGCGGAGCTATAATTATAGGAGGATGTATGCTGCTTTTTCCGGCAATTGATTTATACGACAAAAAGGTGGTTCGACTTGTGAAAGGCGACTACCAACAGATGACCGTTTATAGCGAGGACCCTCTGGCAACTGCCAAAGATATCGAAGCTATGGGAGGCAAATGGCTGCACCTTGTGGATCTTGAAGGTGCCAAGGACGGAACAACACCGAACTTTGATATTGTAAAGTCTATAGCACAGGACACAGGACTCAAAGTCGAGATAGGCGGGGGCATAAGAAGCTTCGAGACTATCGAGAAGTATCTCAGTGCAGGTGTATCCAGAGTGATCCTTGGAACAAAGGCAGTGACAGATAAAGAATTCCTGAAGGAAGCCCTGGCAAAATGGGGCGACAGGATCGCTGTAGGTGTGGATGCGAAGGATGGCAAGGTTGCTGTAAAAGGCTGGCTCGAGGTTCTGGATGTTGACATGTTCGACTTCCTGGAAGAACTCCGTGAAATGGGAGTGAAGACAGCCATCGTCACAGACATTTCAAAAGACGGCGCCATGAAAGGCACAAACCTTCCGCTTTATGAAAAGCTTTCAAAACTCCGGGGCATTGACATCACTGCCTCCGGCGGAGTTTCAACTCTCGATGACATCAAAGCTTTGAAGGCTATGGATATCTATGGCGCGATACTTGGCAAGGCTATGTACAACGGAGCCATAAAACTGGAAGATGCTTTGAAGCTGACAGAGACTTAATACATAAAATAGGAGAAGTAATGATTACCAAACGAATCATTCCGTGCCTTGACGTCAGGGACGGGCGCGTTGTTAAAGGTGTGAATTTCGAAGGACTCAGGGACATAAACAACCCTGTTGAGCTTGGAAAATATTATAGTAACTGCGGAGCTGATGAGCTGGTATTTTACGATATCACAGCAAGTTTCGAAGGCAGAAAGTTGTTTACAGATATTCTCACAAAGGTGGCGAGCGAGATATTTATCCCCCTCACAGTTGGCGGAGGAATCAATACAGTGGACGACTTCGACAGAGTTTTGAAGTGCGGTGCCGACAAGGTTTCCGTCAATTCCGGAGCCATCAAGAATCCTGACCTCATCAATGAGGCAGCTCAGAAATACGGAAATCAATGTGTGGTGCTTTCTGTTGATGCAAAACGTGTTGATGGAAGCTTCCATGTATTTCTGAACGGCGGTCGTGTGGATACCGGAATGGATGCACTTAAATGGATAGAAGACGGCGTCAAGCGCGGAGCAGGTGAGGTTGTTCTCAACTCCATCGATACTGACGGCGTCAAGCAGGGCTTCGACCTTGAGATGCTGAAAGCTGTCAATGCTATCGTCAAAGTCCCGGTCATTGCTTCGGGAGGAGCCGGCTCCATACAGGATTTTGTGACACTTTTCAAAGAAATCCCTGATATGTCCGCAGGTCTTGCCGCTTCCATTTTCCACTTCGGAGAAGTGAAGATCGACGACCTGAAGATAACACTCAGAGACGAAGGCATACCTGTAAGATTGTAAACTTATCCACCGGGGAGGATTTATGGCGATTGAAGATTTTGATATTGATAAAGTGAAATTTGATGAGAAAGGTCTGGTGCCCTGTATCGTTCAGGATTACAAGACAAAAAGGGTGCTGACATTAGCATACATGAACCGTGAGTCCTTAGGCATCAGCCTCAAAAAAGGCTGCACCTGCTTCTGGTCCCGTTCACGTCAGGAGCTCTGGCTCAAGGGTGCCACCAGCGGTAACTTCCAGCATATCGTGACCATGGAGGCTGACTGCGACAGAGACGCCATACTTGTTCAGGTTATAAAGGACGGTCCTGCATGCCACCTCGGAAATGACAGCTGCTTTGATGACTCACTGTGTCAGTATTGGCCTGAGAACAAGCCATTCTAATGTGCCAATCAGATCTGCATCTGTGTGTCAGTAATAAAGGTGGAAAACATGCATTTATAGATGAGGAAAATATATGAGTAAAGAAACCGAATACATGGACATATATAACGAGAAAAAAGAAAAGACCGGAAGAGTAGTGGATCGAAAGACTCCTCTCAAAAAAGGTGAGTTCATGATGTATGTCCTGGCGATCCTGGAAAGGGAAGAAGACGGCAAGCTCCTTATCACCCAAAGATCTCTGGATAAAAAATGGGCTGCCGGAGCCTGGGAAATCCCGGGTGGAGGTTCCAAAGCCGGGGAGTCTTCATTAGACGCAGTAAAACGTGAGGTAATGGAAGAAACAGGTCTTGATATCTCAGCATGTCCGGATGAACAGAAAACTCCGGTTTTTTCTTATGTTAATGAAGACCTCGAGAGGGGTGACAACTACTTTGTGGACATATACCACTTCGTATTTCCTTTTGATGAGAAGGATGTAACCATAGAGCAATCCGAAGCCATAGACCACAAGTTTGCTACATTAGACGAAATCACAGATCTAAACGAACAGTCATCTTTCCTGCATTACAGAAGACTGCTTCAGGCACTTGGAAAAGAGAAATGAATATTTTATAATTTTATAAGTAGATTTCTGAATATACTTCAGAAATCTATTTTTAGTGAAACACTTTTTATCGTACATAGCATGCAGCTACACTTTCACAGGAAAGCCTATATGGAAAACTTCAATATAGATGATTACATCGATGACCGCATAACAATTTACTCCATGGATGATCCGGATTTCGGACATATCGAAGTCTGCGAAGGTTATTACCTTGGGGATCATATGCGCTTTCTTTTAGTTGATGATGCCATGCAGTCAGCCAACTTTACGGACGAGGGCCTCGAAACCGCGCTGCCCTTTGACTATATGGAAAGCTTTAACTGGGTCTACAGAATCAACAAGCACATAAAGAAGACACTGCTGATCGGCGGCGGCGGATTTACATATCCTCGATATTATCTTGATATGTATCCCGACCGCTATATTGACGCGATTGAAATCAGCCCGACCATAGTCGATATTTCCAGAAAATATTTCGGTCTCACAGAGCTGGAAGAGAAGTACGGTAAGCACCTGAAGGTTATAGTGGAAGACGGCAATAAATACCTCATCGACCTTGCCCTCAGGATCAAGGCTTCGGCCTCGAATACTTCATCGGAACCACCGGCTTACGAAACCACAAGTGACTATCATTCACAGGAATCCCAGGCTTACGAAGCCGCAAGTGACTCTCTTTCACAGGGATTTCCGGCTTCCTATGACTCAGGTGACAACCCTGTATCAACCGATACAGCTAACCAGCCGGGCTCATCATTGAACTCCTCAGCTCAACCGTTAAATGATTTGAAATACGACCTGATCCTGAATGACGCTTACGTAGGTCACAAATCCAGTGATCTTTTGAAGAAATCTGCTGCCCTCATCAAGAGCTGCCTCAGGGAAGACGGCATTTATGCCGCAAACCTTGTGATCCCTCTCAAAGGAAACGGCGCCGTACAGCCTAAAAAGGATATGGAAATTTTTTCAGAAGTTTTTAACTACACCTTTTTACTCCAGTGTGATGATGAGATAAACCCTTATGTACCCCAGAACTGCATCTTTTTTGCATCTGACGCACCTCTTGATATGTAAACAGGCAGTCATCCACCGGGGACGGTTTTCTCCGGTGATATCGACCTGGACGGATTTCTCAGGTGATATCAACCTTGGCGGTTTTCTCCGACGATATCAACCTGGACATTTTTCTATGGTAGATAAATGATGGTTACTGATGTATATCGATAGAAATATGATATAAAATATGGTTCAAATCTGAGCCAGGGAGGTCTTATGACTATAAAAGCAAACTACCACACCCACACCACCTTCTGTGACGGCAGCGATTCTCCGGAGGAGGTTGTACAGGAAGCCCTAAAAAAAGGTTTCACTCACCTTGGCTTCAGCGGCCACATGGATCCGGGCGTTTTCATGGATTTCGAAAAATATTTAGAAGAAATCAACCGCCTGCAGAATCTCTACAAAGGCAAAATTCAGATTTTCCGAGGTGTCGAGCTTGATAATGTCTACGCCCCTGAAGCAGTCACCGGAGTCGAATATATCATCGGTTCCACACACTTTATCCCGATTCCCGGAAGTGAGCTATGGCAGAAAGCCGCACCCTATGGCACTCATAAAGAAGGAGCTCCGGATTCTGAGGTATGCGGTGTCGATGGCTCACCCGAGGCTGTCCATGACAATTGTAAAAAATATTTCCACGGTGATTACTATGAAATGTCCGAAAGATATTTCGCCTTTGAGTCTATGGTATGTGACAGACTGAAGCCTACCTTCATAGGACATCTCGACCTCATCACCAGATTCAATGACCTTTCAAAAGAAGACGGAGGCCATTTCCTGGACGAAAGCGATGAGAGATATCTCGCACCTGCAAGAAAAGCTATAGATAAGCTTGTGACCTACGGCATACCATTTGAAGTGAACCTGGGAGCAGTAAACCGAAAGAGAAAACACCAGCCTTACCCGTCTCTTGAGCTTCTTAAATATATAAAAGAAGCAGGCGGAGAAGTTCTTCTTTCATCAGACGCGCACCAAAAAGAACTCCTGGACGGAGCCTTCGAGGAAGGCATTGACCTTATAAAAGAAGCAGGCTTCGACCGTATAAACATGCTATGCAGAATTTCCGATTTCGAATACGTAATACCCGCAAAAAACACCAGGGACAATACAGGCGGTCCTCTGTACTGGAAACAGCTTCGGGTATAGTCTTTAACCGGAGTGTAATCGCTTTCAACAAAATGCTGTGATAAACCTCAAACCTTTTATATTATTTGTGAGACTCATCCATTGATGAAATTCAGAAAAGCTTTAATATAGGGTACTAATAAAAGTAATAGACACTTATCATCACTGTTATTTAGGTGCTAACGTAAAAGTAGTCACTCAACTATTTTTCAAACATCATTTGATTTAATTTCCTGAAAATAAAGTGTTGATTCATCAATGGAGGACCCATATATCCTCCTTTTTAATTAGAAATATTTGGGTCATTGTCATGAATAGTACTAATGCAGTAAATCTTGGTCACAGTGTAAATAGTTCCAAAAATGAAAATCCGAACAAAACCTCCAGATCTTCTGTCAACATGCTTGAAGGCTCTCTTCTCGACAAAATCCTGCTTTTCGCCATCCCACTTGCTCTCAGCAGCATGATACAGCAGCTCTTCAATACTGCCGACACCGCAGTGGTTGGCCGTTTTGCAAGCTCTCAGGATATGGCGGCAGTAGGTGCCAATGCCTCCGTCATCAGCCTCATCGTTTCCCTCTTCATCGGTCTTTCCGTGGGTGCCAATGTTGCCATCTCGAGACTCATCGGCTTAAACAAAACAAAAAAGATCAACGATGCCATAGGCTGCATCATGCTTCTTGCAGGAGGAAGCGGAGTAGTGCTTTTTTTTGTTGGCATACTGTTATCTGAACCTATACATACCGCCATCATCACACCCTCGGATGTACTTCCGCTTGCCATAAAATACCTTCGGATCTATTCGGTGGGCATGCCCTTTATCATGCTCTACAATTTCGGTTCAGCTATCCTCAGAAGTAAGGGTGACAGCAAAACACCTCTTTACTCCCTGATAATAGCCGGAATAGTCAATGTCGTCCTAAACCTCCTTTTTGTTATAGCATTCAAGCAGGGCGTTGCAGGTGTAGGCTATGCTACCGTTATCTCCAATATCATATCTTCAGGATTGGTTGTGAATACTCTTGTTCACGGAGAAGAGAATTTCAGACTGAAGCTCAGCAGCTTAAAGCCAAGGAAAGATGTATTATCCATCGTACTGAAAATAGGAGTTCCCGCAGGCCTGCAGGGCGTAATATTTGCTATTGCAAACACAGTCATTCAAAGCTCCATCAACAGCTTCGGTTCAGCCGCAGTTGCAGGCTCCACCGCCAGCCAGAACATGGAAAGCATGAGCTTTTTCTGGATCAATGCATTTAATCAGGCAGCAACCACCTTCATCAGTCAGAACTACAGCGCAAAGAAGCCGGACAGATGCAGGAAGATTTTTATCATGTGCCTTGTAAGCGCGTTCTTATCCTGCGGACTTATTAATGTTCTTTCACTGGTTTTTCACGACAGTATCATTGCCATCTTCACCGGAGACCCTGAGGTAGCAGCATTCGCCCTTACCCGTATGTCCCACGTAATGATCTTTCAGTGGATGGCCGCCTCCTACGAAGTATCCGGCTCCTGCCTCCGAGGCATGGGCGTGTCAATGCTCCCGACACTCCTCACTGTCTTCGGCTGCGTCGGCTTCCGTGTAATGTGGGTACTCCTGATATTCCCCCTGTTCGGTACCTTCACTTCACTCATGATGGTCTATATAGCTTCCTGGATAATTACTGGCACGTCAGTACTTACAGCATATTACCTGAAGGCAAAAAAACTTCTGAGATAGATTTAATAGTTAATCATCCTGAAGCAATAGATTTTCTGCAAACCTCATATCGCTGACTGACTCATATTGAATAAATCTGGGTTTGCGGTCAATCCTTTAGTTAGCATCAGATGACTCATTTTGTATATATCTTGATATGCAGTCATACAGCTACTTTGCTATTGTTGACTCATTTTGAACAAGTCTGGATTTGCGGTCAATCCTTTAGTTAGCATCAGATGACTCATTTTGTATATATCTTGATATGAAGTCATACAGCTACCTTGCTATTGTTGACTCATATGGAACAATTCTGGGTTTGCGGTCAAACTCACATGTTAACAGCAGTCATCCGGCTCTGATCCACTTGACAACTGTCCATTTTGGAAATATGATGTAACAAGTTTTATATTGAAAAGACGTTGATGGTGCACAGTAGTACAGAGCCACCTCTCCAAGAGAATGACCGTGAGGCGCTGAGAGCGGTCTGAGAGATTCTGATATGAATTTTCCCACCGGAGTCGTCCGGATGAAAACATTCGAAGTAGTCCGGAACGTGTTATGCGCGTTAAGCATATCGAGTGTCTGATGTATGAAGAGAAGTATTCCTCGGAAACTGCATCAGGAACCGGGGTGGTACCGCGAGTCATTTCGTCCCTGTGTCTATATAGACACAGGTTTTTTTTATTCACGATAAGGCCTTCATGCGGGCAGAAAAGATTCTGCCTGATTTCCCCGCTCGAATCAAATAACAAAGGAGAGATCAAATGGAAAACACAAAGTTGGAAGAGCTTAAAAAGCTTGCGCAGGAGCATATCCAGAACGCAACAGATACCAATGCACTCAATGACATCCGTGTAAAGTATCTCGGAAAAAAAGGTGAGATCACAACCATGCTCAAGGCTATGAAGGATCTTAGCCCTGAAGAAAGACCAAAGTTTGGTCAGATGGTCAATGCCATCCGCGAGCAGATAGAGATCGAACTGAATCAGCATATGACAGAGCTTCAGGAAAAAGCCAAGGAAGTTCGTATGGCAGCAGAAACCATCGACGTTACACTTCCTGCAAAGAAGATGGCTTACGGACATGCTCATCCAAACACCAGAGCTCTTGAAGAAGTAGAGAAAATCTTCGTTGGAATGGGTTACGAAGTAGTTGAAGGACCTGAAGTTGAGTATGACGAGAACAACTTCGAAAAGCTCAATATCCCTGCAGGACATCCTGCAAGAGACGAGCAGGATACCTTCTACATCAATAACAATATCCTCCTTCGTACCCAGACTTCATCCGTACAGGCAAGAGTTATGGAGCAGGGCAAGCTTCCTATCCGTATGATCTGCCCGGGACGTGTTTTCCGTTCAGATGCTGTGGATGCTACACATTCACCTTCCTTCCATCAGATCGAGGGACTTGTTATCGACAAGCACGTAACCTTCGCTGATCTTAAGGGAACACTTGATAAATTTGCAAAGGAACTTTTCGGACCGGATACCAAGACAAAGCTCCGTCCTCATCACTTCCCATTCACAGAGCCATCAGCAGAGGTTGATGTTTCCTGCTTCAAGTGCGGTGGAAAGGGCTGCCGTTTCTGTAAGGGAGAGGGCTGGATCGAGATTCTCGGCTGCGGTATGGTTCATCCTCACGTTCTTGAGATGTGCGGCATTGACCCTAAGGAGTATCAGGGCTTTGCCTTCGGTGTAGGTCTTGAGAGAATCGCTCTCCTTAAGTACGAGATCGATGACATGAGACTTCTCTACGAGAACGACACACGTTTCCTCAGCCAGTTCTGATGAAGCATCAGGCTTTAATCTGGAACTGCAAGAGTTGAAGAAACATATAATGAAAAAAGGAGCAAATAAAGATAAGCATTATCCTTAACCAAAGAGGAAAGCCGGATCATCATCAACTGTAGTTCAGAGATGCTCGGCGAAAAATATGCTTTTATAGAGGAGAATCAAAATGAATACATCAATGAATTGGATCAAGGAGTATGTTCCTGATCTTGACTGTACTCCCAAGGAGTGGACAGACGCAGTAACACTTACAGGTACTAAAGTTGAAACCTGTACCATTTTAAATAAGAATCTCGATAAGATCGTAACCGGTCAGATAAAGACCATGGAGAAGCACCCGGATTCAGATCACCTCTGGGTTTGCCAGGTTGACGTAGGACAGGAGGCGCCGGTTCAGATCGTTACAGGCGCACAGAACCAGAAGGTTGGTGATGTGGTTCCTGTCGTTCTTGACGGCGGAAAGGTTGCCGGAGGACATGACGGCGGAGAGATGCCGGAGGACGGCATAGTAATCAAGGCCGGAAAGCTTAGAGGCATCGAGTCTTACGGTATGATGTGCTCCATCGAAGAGTTGGGCTCAACCAGAGAGTTCTATCCTGAAGCTCCCGAGTCAGGCCTTTACATCTTCCCTGAGGGAACTCCTGTAGGTCAGGATGCACCTACATTACTCGGTCTTAATGACGCCATCCACGAGTATGAGGTAACTTCAAACCGTGTTGACTGCTACAGTGTCATCGGAATCGCAAGAGAGGGTGCAGCAACCTTCAAAAAGACCTTCGTAATGCCTAAGGAAGAAAAGTCAGGCAACAGCGAGAATATCAATGACTACTTAAGCGTCGAAGTCATTGACACAGATCTCTGCCCGAGATACACAGCCAGAATGGTTAAGAACATCAAGCTCGAGCCTTCTCCAAAGTGGATGCAGATCCGTCTTGCCAGCGCCGGCATCAGACCTATCAACAACATCGTAGATATCACAAACTATGTAATGCTCGAGTACGGTCAGCCGATGCACAGCTACGATTACGATATGATCAGAGGTCACAAGATCATAGTTAAACGTGCTCAGGACGGAGAGGTATTTGAGACTCTGGATCAGCAGGAGAGAAAGCTTGACCACACTGTACTTACAATCTGTGACGCAGAGGGTGCCATCGGCATTGCCGGAATCATGGGCGGTCAGAACTCAAAGATCACTGATAATGTAAAGACAATGGTATTTGAAGCAGCTACCTTCGACGGCACAAACATCAGACTCAGTGCCCGTAAGGTTGGCGACAGAACAGATGCTTCCGCTTACTTTGAGAAGGGTCTCGATCCAAATCTTGCAGAGTCAGCCATCAACCGTGCCTGCGCTCTTATAGAGGAGCTTCATGCAGGTGAGGTTATCGGCGGAATGATCGATGTATATCCTGTAAAGCGCGAGGCTTCAGTTGTTAAGTGCAAGGCTTCCGAGATCAATCATCTCATCGGCTTCAACCTTACAGCACAGGAGATGAAGGAGTACCTTGAGCGCATTGAACTCAAGACCGAAATCGGTGCTGACGGAGACAGCCTCACAGTTACAGCACCTACCTTCCGTCAGGACATCCACCTTATGTGCGATGTAGCAGAGGATATCACAAGATTCTACGGCTATGCCAATGTTCCCACCTCACTTCCGGGTGGCTCCGAGGTAACCGGCCGTCTCGCTCCGGATCTTGCAATAAATGAGAGAGTCAGACATTATGCTCAGGCACTTGGATACTCACAGGCTTTCATGTACAGCTTCGAGTCTCCGAAGGTTTACGACAAGCTTCTTTTCGCAGAGGATGCAGCTGAGAGACAGCAGATCAAGATCTCCAATCCTCTCGGTGAGGACTTCTCTGTTATGAGAACCTCCAGCATGAACGGAATGCTCACCTCACTTTCAACCAACTTCAACAGAAGAAACAAGGTTGCAAAGCTTTATGAGATGGCCAATGTTTACATCCCGAAAGCATTACCCCTCACTGAGCTTCCTGACGAGCGCATGACTCTTACACTTGGCTCCATCGGAGAGGGCGACTTCTTCGACATGAAGGGCGATGTTGAGAACATCCTTAACCAGCTTGGAATCAGAGGTCGTTTCCACTATGACGCACAGGGATGCGAGAAGCCATTCCTTCATCCGGGACGCCGAGCAAACATCATTTACAACGGCAAGGTTATCGGATACCTGGGAGAGGTTCATCCTACAGTGCTTGAGAACTATTCCATCGGTGACAGAGCATACATCGCAGTTCTTGATATGCCTGAGGTTTATCCTCTTGTTAATGATGACACCAAGTTCACTCCGCTTGCCAAGTTCCCTTCAGTAAGCCGTGACTTCTCTATGCTGGTACCTCTCAAGGTAACAGCAGGTGAGATAGAAGATGTGCTTACCCAGAGATCCGGAAAGCTTTGCGAGTCAGTTGAACTTTTCGATATCTATGTAGGAGCACAGGTTCTTGCAGGCTACAAGTCCATGGCCTATAAGGTAACCTTACGTGCCCAGGATCACACACTTACAGACGATGAGATCAATTCTGTAGTTAAGAAAATCCTCAACGGTCTCGAGAGACTCGGAGTTTCACTCAGAAGCTGATATAAGCAAAACAGTAACAGAAAACCACCGGGGAACAAATCCCCGGTGGTTTTTTCCATTATTCAAACCAGTCATCATCCTCATCATATAAATTCTGCTTCTTGAAAAAATTAAATATGGTATCAAAAATATCCTTAAGAGAAGTTGATTTAAGCACATAGCCTGCAGGCTTAAGTTTAAGCACCTCCATAACGCTTTCGGAATCATTGGCACCCGTCAGAAAGATAACCGGGATATCCATGGTTGCCGGATCACTTTGCATGATTTCAAAGACTTCCCTTCCGGATTTCACAGGCATGAAATAGTCGAGAAGTACCAGATCCGGTTTGTTTTTACTGAGATAGGCCAGAGCCTGATCCCCGTTTTTTGCAACCGCAATTTTGTAATATTTCATCAATGCACCGTGGAGCATCTTGAGATACATGATATCATCATCAACCAGCAGAATTAATTTTTGTTCATCTGTACCCATAGCTAATCCCTCTATAATAAGCTGTGTTTAATGTTGTAATCGGTGATAAGCTGCTGTACCAGATCCCAGTCTATGTCATCCAGCGCAGCCTTGATACTCACGAGAGTTTTCTTCATATCGGAAGTGCCTGACTGAGCCATGAGAAAATCCACCAGCTTTTCACAGGCATCCAAATCAAACTCTTCAGCCTTATGTAAGAGTACTATCATTGACTCTGTCATTTCATTATAAGACAATTTCTCAACTTTTCCAATTTTTTCAATCGGATTGATTTCATCTTCCCGGGGACGGAAAGGATTTATCTCCGGAGCAGTAGGAATGTTGGTTTTCGGAGGTTCTATTTTGGTATGATCCTTATCCGAAACTTCCTTTTCAAATGAACTATTCTTCAAGTAGTCGATAAGAGGATTCAGTTTTTCATAAATAACGCTCAGGTTTACCGCAAAGACAGGAGCATTCTCAAGGATGCTTTCAACATTGCCGGATTTACCTTCTTTTTCAAGTATCTCAGCAAATCTGCTTAACTGTGATGCACCTATGGCACGGGAGGTGCTCTTTAAGGAATGTACTATTATGATGAAATCATTACGTGATTTTCTGTCCCTTGCGGATTTGAGTTTCTCAAGATTACCGGGGATTCCTTCAACAAATTTTATCAGTGCCTGTGTTAATGTTTTGAAATCTCCGCAAAAATTCAAGCCTGCTATGAGGTTGATATCGGTCAGATCTGTAATGTAGGTACCTGTATCCTGTGACGAACACGCAATTAGAAGATTAGAATTAGTTGGCTTCTTCTTTTCGTCTTTCTCCACAAGCTTAACCTTATACTTCGGAAGATACTGAATAAGCTTTTTCTCCAGATGTGCCGGTAAGATGGGCTTCGAAAGATAATCTATAAAGCCTTCCTCCAGATACAGGTTTCTTGCACCGGAAATTGCATTAGCTGTCAGTGCAATTACGGGGACTGTTTTTACCCAGGACTTATTAAGCTTTCTGATGGCATGGAGAGTCTCGATGCCATCAAGATCCGGCATGAGATGGTCCATGAATATGATATCGAATTCATATTCATTACACAAAGACAAAGCCTCAACACCGCCTGATGCTTCGGTGATATCAACCTCGGTTTTTTTCAGTAGAGATTTAAATACAAATCGATTTACATCTATATCGTCCACAAGCAGTATTCTGGCACTTGGGGCAATGAAGGATTCATGGTAAAGAGGTTTTTCCTGTAAAAGTCTGTTATATACAGATTTATGAGACCGGACAGTGCCCCAGTGTACAACCGAAACCTTAATGGTGAAGTAGAAGTCGGAGCCTACACCATATTCCGAGACAAACTGAAGCTTACTGTCTGCCTTGGCAAGCAGTCTCTGTACAATGGACAATCCTAAACCTGTTCCCTGTATGCTGCGATTTTTTATTTCGTCAAATCTTTCAAATTCTTCGAACAGTTTTTTCTGATCTTCAGCTTTTACACCTATTCCGGTATCTTTAACATGGATGGTGAGGTATTCATAGTTTTCGTCTATCTTTTCAAAATCAAGAGTAAAGGTGATGGAACCCTTTTCTGTATATTTTGCTGCATTGGATAAGATATTGGTAAGTATCTGCTTTAGTCTTAGCTCATCAAAACGGATCAGGAAGGGCATATCCTCATTGATCTCAACATTGAATTTAAGTTTTTTCTTTTCGCAGTATTGTTGTCCGATCCGGATCAGATCTGTAAGGAGCTTCAACAGATCGAAATCCACCGGGACCAGATCCATCTTTCCGGCTTCGATCTTTGAGAAATCCAGTATATCATTGACAAGGCTCAGCAAATGATCCCCTGAATTTGCGATTCCTGATGCATATTGAAGGATCTGGAAGTCAGTGGATTCCCTGAGTATCATCTCATTCATGCCTATGATGGCATTGATGGGAGTTCTTATTTCATGGGACATTTTTGACAGAAACTCGCTCTTGGCTTTATTGGCCTGACCGGCTTTCTGAACCATTTCATTAAGGTCATAGGAGGTCTTTTCAAGATAGGAAACAAGCCTCTCGGAAAGAGGCACGAGACCTCCGGGTCTTATATTGGTGCTCTGTTTGAAATATGTCTTCGGTGTGGAATCCGAAACAGGTCCCTCTCTGAAGCATATGGAGACTATGGAACCTGCCAGAAGACCTCCGACACCGTGCTGTCTGAATATTTCCCCCGCACCGAAAGCATGGGTGGCCTGGGGCAGCATTCTCGTGAAAAATTCCAGTTCTTTTTTATATCTGGTGTTAAGAAGCATGTATCTGCTTACGCAGAAAAAATTAGTCATGGCTTCAGGATAAAAATCCTGCATTCGAAGACTCAGCTTCTCGGATTCATCAATGATTTCCTTGGGATTTCCGTAACCTATCTGAAGCTGTTCACCTTCCTTTATATCACCGTAGTAGTATAGTTCTCCATGTTCACCGCAATAGAAAGGAATACGTACAAACGGAGTACCGTCCCGGTTAATGATAATTGGAAATTCGTTGATATTAGCCATATTGTAGGCATTAAGGTCAGCATCAAGATAATATTTATAAACCTCAGCAACCGGTGTATCATCCAGCTTTTCCAGGCAGGTTTCACCGATTTTAAGGTCAACGGTATCGTTGACATGAGCAGTAAAGGTGCGGCCGAGCGGCTTCCATCCGAGGCACGCATCATTTCTGATCTTCAGATCTTTTCCGCAGTAAGCTACGGCAGCAAGGCCGTATTCAACAGCATTGTCCGTAAATGCATATGCCCGGGCACCCTGAAAATAATCATCAAAATGATTGCTTGCAAGAGCTCCGAAAAACGGAATGCCATCAAGCCCTTCACTGACAGTATCAATAATTTTGGATATACCGATGGTATCGCCCACGGGAAAAAGATGAACGCCCTTGAGATGACGAATACCTTTCAGTTTCCTGTTGAGTTCTTCAGCACCTTCCGATTCAGAAATCTTTGTGAAGTCATAAAGAAAAGTCTGAGTTTCGGATCTTTTGAAAAACATAAAACTCAGCATGGCTGTATACTGATTGTTAAAATCACCCATGCCAAACATAGACATACCGGCGATTTTTATACCCGGGAAAGAGGACTTCAGTATATTCAGAATTTCACTGATATCCTCATGATGGATCCTGGTGGTATAAATCTGAGCATAGGTATGGAAATTGCCGGCGTAGAGGGTTCTTAATTTCTTGTTATTAACAAGATCATTTAAATCATTTATACCTTTAACAACTACAGTCTTCTGATACATATATCCTCATTTCAAAAAATGAATCCACATTGCAGTCATGCCTATGCCCCGGCTAAGCAGCCGCAAACATACTTATACATATTCTATATCGACATCAGGAGTCCTGTTAATAATATTAATGAAATAAAAAAGATGCGGCATCGGAAGGCTTTTTCCATAACTGCCATTCCATATGCCGCATCTTTTATTTTGGTCGTACTTTCAGGTTAGTGCCAAAACAGCACACATCCAAAAAACAGAATCTGCAGAATATTTCGTGTTCTTCAGACTCTAAGGTTGGCACCCTTGAAGTCCCTTTCAAGCTCACGTTTTTGCTGCTTCTTTGCAAGATCTGCGCGCTTGTCATAAAGCTTCTTACCACGGCAGAGACCAACCTCTACCTTCACAAGAGATTTACGGAAGTAAACCCTGAGAGGGATGAGAGCGTAGCCCTGCTCCTTGAGCTTTCCGAGAATCTTGTTTATCTCGTACTTATGCATGAGAAGCTTACGGTCTCTGAGAGCGTCCTTGTTGAAGATATTACCCTTCTCATAAGGATTGATATGCATGCCCTGAATGAAGACCTCGCCGTTTCTTATACCGCAGTAAGCCTCCTTAATGGAGCATTGGCCCAGTCTCAGGGACTTTACTTCGGTGCCCGCAAGCTCGATGCCGCACTCGTAAGTCTCGTCTACAAAATAATCGTGATATGCTTTTTTATTGTTGGCAATGAGCTTTGTGCCTTCCTCTTTACCATAATTCGCCATAGCAGTCCTCCTCATCCCTTATCAACTGGAAATCTATAGTCCTTGTGAGCTTGTCGGCCCTTATTGCCCTGACACGAACCTTGTCACCGAGCCTGTAAACCCTTCCGGTTCTTTCGCCTACCAGCTCATACTTATCCTCATAGAACACGAAATAATCATAGTCCATAAGCCTCAGGGATACCATTCCCTCGACGGTGTTTGAAAGCTGTACATAGATGCCGTAATTCGTGAGACCGGAAACGATACCGTCAAACTCCTCATCAAGATGATGCTGCATCCATTCACATTCCTTCAGTTTATCTGTTTCTCTTTCCGCCTCATCAGCCCTTCTTTCCAGAGTTGAAGCTCTCTCGGCAACTCCCGGAAGAAGATTGTGATAATGTGAAAGCCTTTTTCCCTTAAGCTCGCCCCTGAGGTCCTCCTTGATTATACGATGTATCTGAAGATCCGGATATCTTCTGATGGGAGAGGTGAAGTGACAGTAATACTTTGCTGCCAGGCCGAAATGTCCGCTGCACTCGGTAGAGTAGCGCGCCTGTTTCATTGACCTGAGGGTCATGGTCTTAACAATCGGTTCCTCGGGTTTTCCCTCTATGGACTCAAGAAGCTTCTGTACTTCCTTGGGTCTAATGCTTTCTTCGTCACGTACTCTTATAAAATGTCCGAAATTCTCAATTGCACGTCCCAGTGCCTCAAACTTTTCCGGATCAGGTCTTTCATGAACACGATATACGAAAGGCATCTGCTGCCAGAAAAAGTCCTCGGCCACAGTTTCATTGGCTGCCAGCATGAAATCCTCGATGAGCATGTGTGCTTCGTTTCTGATATAAGGAAGAATCTCCGTAACCTTACCCTTTTCATCAAGGATGATCCTGGTCTCGGGGAAATCAAAGTCGATACCCCCGCGCTCGTGACGGCGGTTTCTCAAAAGCTTTGAAAGCTCATACATTCTGAAAAGCATATCTCTATAAGGGAGATAAGTTTCCAGGTCTTCGCCGTTTGTAAGCTCCGCGCCGGTAAGAACGGAATGAACCCCGTTGTAGGTCATTCTCTTATTGCTGTGGATCACTGATTCACATATCTCATGGTCGATGATCTTACCGTTTTCATCTATCTTCATGATGCAGCTGAGGGTTAGTCTGTCTTCATCCTCGTTGAGAGAGCAGATGCCGTTACAGAGCACTCTAGGAAGCATGGGGATGACACGGTCTGTAAGATATACGGAAGTTCCGCGGTTCAGAGCCTCCTGATCGATGAGACTGTGTTCTGTCACATAATGGGAAACATCAGCGATGTGAACATAAAGCGTATATATCTTTGAAGCTTCATCGTAAGTAAGAGAGATGGCATCATCCAGATCCTTGGCATCTTCACCATCGATCGTAACAGTGATAAGGTCTCTGAAATCGTGGGCGCTTCTCTGTGCCAGAGCCTCCTCCGGAACAGTATCGGGGACGCTTTCTGCCGCCTTCATGATTTCCTTAGGGAATTCTTCAGGCAGTCCGTAAGCCCTGACTATAGAGAGGATGTCCACGCCGGGATCATTAACATGACCGAGAATTTCAGTGATTACACCCTCAGGCTTATGCTTTGCATCTCCGTAGTTTACGACCTTGACGACTACCTTGTGGCCGTTTACGGCACGCATATCCTTACCCTGAGGAATAAAAATGTCCTTAAGTATCCTCTGGTTGTCAGGCTCAACGAAGCCGAAGCTTTTCTGTTTACGGTAAATGCCTATGATTTCTTTGTTTGCATGTTCAAGAATCTGAGTCACATGTCCCTCGGAACGATGACTGCTGTCCGAATTTCTCGTGATGATGATCCTGACTCTGTCTCCATCCAGGGCATCCCCGGTGAAATCAGCGGGAATGAAAATGTCATCCTCATCCTCATGTCCTTCGAGACTTACAAAGCCAAAACCTCTCTGGTTTGCTATAAACCTACCTACATGAGTGAAATTCTCCGTACGTCCGTATCTTCCTTTTTGTGATATACCGATCTTTCCGGCAGATACCAGTCTGTCCAGAACTTCCTGGAAATCCTTTCTTTCAGGTTTCGGTATCCCCAGAAGCATGGCCATTTCTTTAGCTTTCATGGGCTGATAGATTTTGTCCTTGACTAAATCGACTATCAGCTTTGCAAGCTTGTCCTTTTGATAATCCTGCATATAAACTCCTTGTCCGGATTCTGTGATCCGTCGAAATTGAAGCATAAGTCCTTGAAACGACAGTCCTTTAACGCGAGGGCTGACGCTACATACCGAGGTGAATTCGAAAACCTGTAGCAGATCAACACATTGCTGTATTGATGTCGAACTTATGCAGAAAAACACCTGCATACCTAATTGTATGCAGGTGTTAGATAACTGTCACTAAACTAATAGTTTAATCTTTTGTAATCCTATAAAAATGATTACCAGATGATATCAAGTATCAGAGCGATAACAAAGAATAAAGCTGCGGCGATCTTTGTGAACTTCTCAAGTCCGCCTTCGATGGAACGTCCTTTATTCTTTGACCAGTATGACTCAGCCATTCCTGAGATAGCGCCAAGTCCTGCACTCTTGCCTTCCTGCATGAGGATGATAGCTGAAAGTGCTATACCAATGATACAAAATATGATTACAAGTGCGATTTTCATAAATCTTCACCACCTTATTCGCAATTAGTTTTCAAAATACCGTAGTACTATAGCATATATATATTTACATTTCAAGTGGGTCTTTGAAATGGGTCTTGAAAATTCGAGGGGATAGTAACAGTTCAGCCGGCAATGGTTTGCGAAGACCGTGGTCGGCTCTTTCCCCCACCATCCGGAGTTATTGGAACCACTGATTGACCTTAAAACTCAGAATTCAGAATATAAGTCAATGTAACCTGCCATTCAGGATGACCTAAATCCTGATTATCTGAAATTGAGTCAATGTAACCTGCTATTCAGGATGACCTAAATCCTGATTACCTGAAATTAAGTCAATGTAACCTGCTATTCAGGATGACCTAAATCCTGATTACCTGAAATTAAGTCAATGTAACCTGCTATTCAGGATGACCTAAATCCTGATTATCTGAAATTGAGTCATTATTACCTGCCATTCAGGATGACTCAAATGCTGGTAACCGGAATATGAGTCAATGTAATGCCTTGTTCTCTGCGAAAATAAGGCATCCTGGCTGAACTGTAATTGTTATGGACTATAGTTAAATGGCAGGTCAAGGAGGCGCTTTGCTAATGCAGTAGGGTCGGGCGTTTGTGCGGTGGAGTAGAGCTCTACTTTGCCGGGAGTGGTGCTGTCTGTGATGAGGTTGGCTTCGGCGAGGCGGCGGCGGGTTTCCCTGGAGGTGCCGTAGGCTCCGTCATGGAAGATCACGTCGTAGCAAAGGGCTTCACGGATCCTGTCGGTTACGAAGGGGAAGTGGGTGCAGCCGAGGACGACGCTGTCTACGATACGGCCTCCGCCTCCGGCTTCTTTTTTACGGAAGGGCTGAAGCAGATCCTTCAGGTAGGCGTCTATCTCAGGTGAGTTTTCTTTGCCTGCTTCCACCAAAGGAACTATTCCCGGAGCTGCAACGGGGTAGATGTCGGCATTCTCGCTGAATCTTCCTATAAGATGGTGGAGTCGCTCGCCATGAATTGTGGAGTTGGTTGCCAACACCAGAACGTGGGGGTAAGCGTTAACCGCTTTATCCACTGCGGGTTTTACTGCGGGCTCCATGGCAACGATGATGGCGTCCTTGTATTTTTCTCTGAGATAGGTTGCAGCCGCCGAAGTAGCTGTATTGCAGGCGATGACTATGGCTTTTGCTCCATGAGAAAACAAAAAGCGAATGCTGTCGTCGCACATTTCCCTTATCCGTTCTTCACTTTTATCGCCATAGGGTGCATTGATACTGTCCCCGTAAAATATAAAATCTTCATTTGGCATGTCGTGCCTGAGGATACGAAGCACGGAGATGCCGCCAACCCCTGAGTCAAACACCCCGATTGGAGATCGTCTTGAAATCATATGTAACTCCCAAAAATAATTCTATATTTTAAATCACAGCTCCGTCAGTTATCCACCGGGGACGGTTCTCGCCGGCGAGAACCGTTCCCGGTGGATAACTGTGTATTCAATTCCGGATTCTTAAACCGGGGCGTCCCGTTTATTACCGGATGCCCAACAGCTTTCACTTTATCAATCAGTATACCAAATGATAGAACTATTTACCCGCCGCTTCAAGTTGATTTTTCCCTGTCGTCAAAATATACTTAAATGAGTGGGACTGCGGAACAGTGTTCTCTGAGCAGTCCGGTATCGACTATTTATAATCATATCATATTTATATAATTTGGAGGTCTACTATGACAAGTGAAGATAAAGTCAGTGTAACCGAACTAATAAACAGAGTAAAGCTTGTGAATCTCACTCCCGAGATCAACACAGATGATATATACATTACCATACCCAATGTTAACCGCCCGGCTTTACAGCTTGCGGGATTCTTTGATCAGTTCGATTCAGAGCGCGTTCAGCTTATCGGTAATGTTGAGAATGCTTACCTCATGACTTTCGAGGCACCTCAGAGAAGAGCGAAGTATGACGCCATTACAAAATTCCCGATACCTTGTATCATTTACGCAAGAGATATCGTTCCTGACAGCTGCATGGTAGATGCCTGCCGCACCGCAAGGATACCTCTTTTGCAGTCTTCAAAGCCTACGACTGAGCTTGAAGCTGAGATCATCAGTTTTCTCAAGGTAAAGATGGCTCCGATGATTTCTGTTCACGGAGTTCTGGTTGATGTTTACGGCGAGGGTGTTCTCATCATGGGTGACTCCGGAATCGGTAAATCCGAGGCAGCCCTTGAGCTTATCAAGAGAGGACACAGACTTGTTTCCGATGACGTTGTTGAGATACGAAAAGTAAGTGACGAAACACTGGTGGGATCTGCTCCGGATATCACAAGACATTTCATCGAGCTTCGAGGCATTGGCATCATAGATGTCATGCAAATGTTTGGTGTTCAGTCTGTTATGGATACCCAGAACATTAACATGGTCATAAAGCTTGCAGAGTGGTCAAAGGACAAGGACTACGACAGACTGGGTCTTAAGGACAATTACACAGAATTTCTGGGCAACAAGGTTATATGCTATGATATCCCGGTTCGTCCCGGACGTAATGTTGCCATCATAGTAGAATGTGCAGCCGTTAACAATCGTGCAAAGAAGATGGGTTACAATGCGGCACAGGTTCTTTACGAGCGTGTAACCGCAAACATGAAAAACAATGAATAAGGAAAATATTGAATGAAAGTTTTGAAAAATGAGCCTCTGAAGAAGCACACAAGTTTTCGTGTAGGAGGTCCTGCAAAGGTATATGTTATTCCGGAGGACGATTATGAGCTCCGGAAGCTTATAGAGTTTCTCTATGAGGAAAAGCTTCCTTACAAGATCATCGGTAACGGAACAAATCTTCTGGTAAGCGACGAGGGCGTGGATACCATTGTTGTGGAGATCGGAAAGACACTGGAGGGATTGACGCTCACTGTTGAGGGTCAGGATCCGGAAACATCCTGTGCTGATAAACATTGCACAGTGACTGCATCTTCCGGAATAAACTCAGGCATCGATGCAACAATCGAAAAATCCGGTAAGAAAACCAAATCCGGAGCCACAGATTCAGACCGAAAAAAATCAGACAAATCCACCGAAGAAAAGGATGCTAATGTTTACCTCCTTAAGGTTATGGCCGGCACTCTCATCGGTAAAGCCGCTCAGTTTGCTGCCGATAACAGTCTCGCCGGAATGGAAGCCCTGAGAGGAATACCCGGAACTGTAGGCGGTGCGGTGACCATGAACGCCGGAGCCTACGGCACCGAAATGATAGATGTTCTCAAGTCAGTTGACGTTATCACAAAGGAAGGAAAGCTTCTGACACTTACTCCCGGGGAGCTTAAGCTCGGCTACCGTTACAGCATCGTTCCCGAAAAGGAATATGTTGTGGTGTCGGCAACATTTGCACTTAAAAAGGGAGATAAGAAGGAGATTAATGCCCTGATGGCGGACTACCAGCAGAGACGTAAGGACAAGCAGCCTATAGATAAGGCCTCAGCCGGCTCCACCTTCAAGAGACCTGAAGGACACTTTGCCGGAAAGCTGATCGAAGACTGCGGTTTAAGAGGCTATAAACACGGCGGTGCCATGGTAAGCGAAAAGCACTGCGGATTTGTGATCAATGACGGAACCGCAAGAGCAGCCGATATTTACTGGCTCATTGGCGAGATACGTAAGAGAGTACTTTTGGAACAGGGTGTAGAACTCACTCCGGAGGTTAAAATATGGGGAAACTTCTGATAGTCACAGGCATGAGCGGTGCAGGAAAAACCATTGCCCTTAAATCTCTTGAGGACATGGGGTACTACTGCGTTGACAATCTGCCCATCCCTCTCGTGGATAAATTTGCAGAGCTGATCACTGACGGTAATGAGCAGATCACCAAGGCTGCTCTCGGCATAGATGTACGTTCCGGAAAGGATCTTCCTTTACTTAAGGAAATCTTTGATGAATGGGACATCAAGGGAAATGTGGATTATGAGGTAGTTTTTCTTGATGCATCGGACGAAACACTTTTAAAGCGTTTTAAAGAAACAAGACGTGCCCACCCTCTCAGTAAGGATGGAAGAGTAGAGACCGGAATCGAGGCTGAACGTCAGGAGATGGACTGGCTGAAGGAAAATGCCGGTTTCATCATTGACACTACCCGCTTACTTACAAAGGAGCTCAGAGCTCAGCTTGCCGATATATTTGAAAAGAACAGGGCTTATGAGAATCTTCAGGTGACCATATTAAGCTTTGGCTTCAAGTACGGTATCCCTGAGGATTCTGATCTGCTTTTTGATGTGAGATTTCTTCCCAACCCCTATTATGTTCAGGAGCTTAAGACTCATACGGGACTTGAGCAGTGCATAAAGGACTTTGTTCAGAAGGACGGGGTGGCAGATGAATTTCTGACTAAGCTGAAGGATATGGTGAAATTCCTGATTCCTCATTATATAGAAGAAGGAAAAAACCAGCTGGTTATCAGTATCGGCTGCACAGGCGGAAAACACCGTTCCGTTACCATAGCTGAGCTTTTATACCAAAGCCTCAGTAAATCAGCGGATTATGGTATACGTATCGATCATAGGGATATAAACAAATAGGCATTAAGAAAATTTGTATGAATTTTAGGTATATTTACTATGTAATATTTTTATGGATATGCCCATAAAGAATTTTGTATCCAATGTCTTTGTCGAGTTTTAACAATATGACTGATTTTCGATTACCGTTTTTGATACTTTTTTCAAACCCGGGAGATTCAGAATGGAACAATCTAAAAACAAAATATCTTTTTCAAGCCGGGTAAAGGATGAGTTACGGAAAAAAGACTTTACAGCTTATGAAAAAGTAATTAATATTGGTAGCGTCGATTCAAGGGATTTGAAAACCCGCTCTTATATTAGAGAATGTTTTTTAAATTCCGGTTCGGTTACAGATCCAAAAAAAGATTATCATTTGGAGTTTGTCTGTGATGGTGCAGAAGACGCTGACCGGATTTCGGACGGATTATGTGCATTTCAAGTTGAACCAAGGATTATGGAAAGAAACGGTCATCTGGTGGTTTACCTGAAGGATGCCGAACAGATATCCGATGTTCTCAATCTCATGGGTGCTGTTGACGGCCTTATGGAATTTGAAAATGTACGTATACTCAAAGAAGTCAGTGAAAAGGTCAACAGACGCGTCAACTGTGAGACAGCCAATCTGCAGAGAACAGTTTCTGCAGGCATCAGACAGGTTTCTGACATCGAACTTATCGAAAGGGAGCTGGGACTTAAGAATATAGATCCGGGACTCAGAGAGATAGCAGAAAAGAGGTTGGAAGACCCCAATGCTTCTCTTTCGGAGCTTGCAGAAAGACTCAGTGAACCCATTGGAAAAAGCGGAGCCAATCATCGTATGAGAAAGATTGCAAAAATCGCTGACTCCTTACGTGAAAAGACCGCCGAGAGTATGAAAAGAAGTTGAGTTTTTTGTTAATTGCAATGCAAGGGGGAATCCCGATATTCATTGCTCACATTAGCTGATCTTCATGGAGGACAATGATGAAGGACACAAACGTAGTAGTTAATTTACCAAAGAAATCTGATGACCACCCTGTGGCTATGCTTGTACAGATCGCCAGCAGATATGAGTCACGTATATATATGGCTGACGGCCCAAGAAAGGTTAATGCCAAGTCAATCATGGGCATGATGGCACTCGGAGTAAACAATGGTCAGGAGATCGTTATATCCGCTGAAGGTTCAGATGAGGATGCAGCTGTAGAAGCTCTCGCTCAGTACCTTAAGGGTGAGGCAGTTTAATAAATATAAATAGTGAAACACTTAAGGGGGCTATCGCTTTAGATGATCATCATCTGAACGGTAGCTCCCTTTTTTTTCTCAGGCTTTCTAGGAGGTACGGTTCTCACCGGTGAGGAACGGTTCTCACCGGGAGGGACGGTTCGATCCACCGGGGACGGTTCTCACCGAGAGGAATGGTTCCCGCCGGGAGGACGGTTCTCGTCGGTGAGAACTATTTTCCCGGTGGAAAGGTAACAGTTCAGTCGGTGGATGTTTTTATTCAGAACAAATATTCTAAATTTGCGCCATGTGTGGTATGATGTATTTGTTTTTCAAAAGAAGCATTCACCAATAGGAGATTAAAATGGCTTTTACACATTTACATGTACATACATCCTACAGTCTTTTGGACGGGGCGGGGCGGATTCCGGAGATGATAGCCCGCTGCAAGGAGCTGGGGATGGATTCCATGGCCATCACTGACCATGGCGTTATGTACGGAGTCATAGATTTTTATAAAGAAGCAAAAAATCAGGGCATCAAGCCTATACTTGGCTGTGAGATCTATCTGACTCCCGGTTCAAGATTTGACAGAGAAGTCGGGAAGGGTGACGACAGATATTATCATCTGGTGCTTCTTGCGGAAAATAACCTTGGTTACTCAAATCTCATGAAGATCGTGTCCCGTGGCTTCACAGACGGTTACTACTATAAGCCGAGAGTTGATTTTGAGACCCTTGAGGAATTCCACGAAGGGATCATTGCCCTTTCGGCCTGCCTTGCGGGAGAGGTTTCGAAAAATCTCACCAGAGATCTTTATGATGAGGCAAAGGCTGCGGCTCTTCATTATGTTGAGATTTTCGGACGTGACAACTTTTTTCTGGAGCTTCAGGATCACGGATATCCCGAGCAGAAAAAGGTTAATGCAGGAATCCTCCGTCTTCATGAAGAAACCGGCATACCTCTGGTTGCCACCAATGATATACATTATACCTATAAGTCCGATGCCGAAGCTCATGATATCCTTCTGTGCCTTCAGACCGGCAAAAAAGTGTCTGATGAGGACAGAATGAGATATCCCGGCGGGCAGTTCTATATAAAGTCGGAAGAGGAGATGCAGGCGCTTTTTCCTTATGCAAAGGAAGCTCTGGAAAATACCCATAAAATTGCCGAAAGGTGTAATGTTGAGATCGAGTTCGGACATTATCATCTTCCTAAGTATGAGGTTCCGGAGGGCTATACCCCCGAAAGCTATCTTACAGAACTTTGCGAGAAGGGCATGGTGGAACGTTACGGAGCGGAGGCTTCAAAGTATGAGGACAGACTCAGATACGAGCTTGACACCATAAGCTCCATGGGCTTTGTTGACTACTTCCTTATCGTCTGGGATTACATCCATTATGCCAAAACCCATGACATTTCCGTAGGTCCCGGAAGAGGTTCGGCTGCCGGCTCCATCGTTGCCTACGCCATAGGCATTACCGACATCGACCCCATGAGATACAATCTCATATTTGAGCGTTTCCTGAATCCGGAACGTGTGACTATGCCCGATGTGGACGTGGACTTCGAATACGAGAGACGACAGGATGTCATAGATTATGTAACAGAAAAATACGGAAAGGACAGTGTTTCCCAGATCGTAACCTTCGGTACCCTTGCGGCAAGGGGAGTTATCCGCGACGTGGGACGTGTTCTTGATGTGCCCTACGCAAAGTGCGACCTTATCGCGAAGCTGGTACCTAACGAGCTGAACATTACCCTTGATAAAGCTCTGGAAATGAACCCGGAGTTAAAGTCAATGTATGAATCCGATGAAGAAACACATCGTATCATTTCCATGAGTAAGCGTCTGGAGGGACTTCCCAGGCACAGCTCCATGCATGCGGCGGGAGTGGTTATCTCGGGAAAGCCGGTTGTGAATTACGTACCTCTGTCAAGAGGCTCCGACGGCTCCATCACCACTCAGTTCACCATGACCACCATTGAAGAGCTGGGACTTCTCAAGATGGATTTCCTGGGGCTCAGAACCCTTACGGTTATAAAGGATGCGGTCAGGTATGTTAATGAATCCTACGGGGTGAATCTCGACATAGATAAGATCGATTATACCGATCCCAAGGTTTACAAGATGATCTCCCAGGGTAAATGCGAGGGCGTGTTCCAGCTGGAATCCACGGGAATGAAGAATTTCATGAAGGAGCTTAAACCTCAAAACATAGAGGACATCATAGCTGGTGTGGCTCTTTACAGACCGGGCCCCATGGATTTCATTCCCAAGTACATCAAAGGAAAAACAGACCCTGACCATATAAGCTATGACTGCCCGGAGGTTAAGCCCATACTTGAGAACACCTATGGATGCATCGTATACCAGGAGCAGGTAATGCAGATCGTCCGGGATCTGGCCGGTTATTCCATGGGAAGATCCGATCTGGTTCGCCGTGCCATGAGTAAAAAGAAGACTTCCGTCATGGAAAAGGAACGGAAGAATTTTGTTTACGGAAATAAAGAGGAAAATATCCCCGGCTGCATAGCAAACGGCATCAGTGAAGAAATCGCAAACCGAATCTATGATGAAATGATCGACTTCGCGAAGTATGCCTTCAATAAGTCCCATGCAGCCTGCTACGCGGTTGTGGCTTATCAGACTGCATTCCTCCGCTGCTACTATCCGGCAGAGTTTTATGCGGCTCTCATGACCTCCTTTATGGACAATATGTCAAAAACCGCAGAGTACATAGATGTTGTAAAGTCCTTCGGCATCAGGATACTTCCACCGGATGTAAACTATGCTGAGGTTGGTTTCTCCGTTAAAGATGGAGCCATAAGATACGGTCTCAGTGCCGTAAAGGGTGTGGGACGTTCCGCAGCCATGCAGATCATCACCGAGAGAAATCAGCACGGGACCTTTAAAGATTTTGAAGATTTTGTCACGAGAGCCTCTGCCAAAGGCATTAACAAAAGAGCCATCGAGTACTTTATTCAGGCCGGCGGAACTGACGAATTCCCCGGAAACAGAAGGCAGAAGATGATCGTGCTTCCCATGATCCTCGAGAATAAAGCCAAGGAAAAGAACAGCTCCATGGCAGGGCAGATGACATTGGCAGACCTACTTGGGGAGGACAGTAAGGATGCGGAAGAATTCAGGATAACCATGCCGAAGCTTCCTGAATTCGATCTTTCAGAGATACTCCAGTTCGAGAAGGAGGCCCTCGGTTTTTATCTCAGCGGACACCCACTGGATGAATTCCGAGAGGTAATGAATGCCAATATCACTGCCACCAGTCTTTCATTTAACCGGGAGGCACAGACAGACCGGGAGCCACTCAGGGACAAGCAGCAGGTGACAGTAGGCGGTATAATCACCGGTATTAAAAACAAGATTACCAGCAAACAGCAGCAGATGGCATTTATAGAAATAGAAGATATGGTCGGTACTATTGATGTGGTGGTATTTCCAAACACCTATCAGAAAAAGCGTGAGCTTATCCGGCCTGACAACAAGGTCTTTATCTTTGGTTCCGTTGATATCTCAGATGATGCCAATGCCAAGCTTATCGCCAACAACATTTACACCTTTGAGGAGGCACCAAAGGAGCTGTGGCTTCAGTTTGATGACAAAGACAGTTACCTGAAACTGGCGCCTCAGGTAGACCGGATACTTTCGGAACATAAGGGTCTTGACCAGGTTTCGGTGTATCTGAAAAAAGAAAAGGCTGTGAAGAAACTGAACCGGGAGCAGTCTGTTAATGTGAATAATGCACTATTAACAACACTTAATGGCCTACTTAGTGAAAAAAATGTCAAAGTTACATATAAAGTATTGAAAAAAATACAAAATTAAATTAATATATAGTCTCAGTTTAGAGTATTTAATTTAATAAAAATAATTATGATAAGTTCTGTTTTAAGTCTGAAGCATATTTCAGACTGATTCAGAAGAATCTTCTCAAATACGGAGGAACTACTATGGCTGCTAAAGTTGTGAAAACAATCGGAGTTTTGACATCAGGAGGCGATGCACCCGGCATGAATGCCTGTGTAAGAGCTGTTGTAAGAACCGCAATCCATGAAGGTCTCAAGGTAAAAGGAATCATGAGAGGTTATGCGGGACTTCTTCAGGAAGAAATCGTGGATATGGATACCACATCCGTTTCCGATACCATCAGCCGTGGCGGAACTATTCTTTATACAGCAAGATGCCATGAGTTTACAACTCCTGAAGGCCAGCAGCGTGGTGCAGAGGTCTGCAGAAAACATGGGATCGACGGAATCGTAGTAATCGGCGGAGACGGATCCTTCAGAGGTGCCGGAAAGCTTTCAGCTCTCGGCATTAACACCATAGGCTGTCCGGGAACCATCGACCTTGATATAGCATGTACAGATTATACCATCGGTTTTGATACAGCCATCAATACAGCAATGGAAGCTATCGATAAGCTCAGAGATACTTCTACTTCCCATGAGCGTTGTTCTATCATCGAGGTTATGGGCAGAAGAGCCGGATATATCGCTATGTGGTGCGGTGTGGCAAACGGAGCAGAGGAGATCCTGATTCCGGAGCGTTACGATGGAGATGAGCAGGCGATCATCAATCGTATCATTGAGGCTCGTAAGAGAGGAAAGAAGCACTACATCATCATCAATGCCGAGGGTATCGGACACAGCACATCCATGGCTAAACGTATCGAAGCTGCTACAGGAATCGAGACCAGAGCAACCATCCTCGGACATATCCAGCGTGGTGGTTCACCGACCTGCAAGGATCGTTACTATGCATCCATGATGGGCGCAAGAGCAGCAGAGCTCCTTCGCGACGGTAAGTCAAACAGAGTCGTTGCCTATAAGCACGGTGAGTTCGTGGATTTCGATATCCAGGAAGCACTCCAGATGAAGAAGGACATCCCTGAGGATCAGTACAGGATTGCAAATCTTCTCGTAAGATAATCATTTCAAGATGTGGTTTCACTTATGAAGCCACATCTTTTTTGTTAACCGCCAATCCACCTTCTTGAAAGCATTCTAAACTTGTGTTATCATGCGTGCTACACATCTTTTATAAGTTATCCACCGGGGACGGTTCTCGCCGGCGAGAACCGTCCCCCGGGGATAACATATAAAAGATGTTTAGCACGCATGATAACACAAGTTTTGAA
>JAGAGL010000008.1:0-3899 GCA_017627595.1 Oribacterium sp.
CCTTGCAAAGCATTATCCGGATGTGATCAAGAACTATGGAAGTGATATCCTGCTGGTAGGGATCAACTACGATAAGGATGCTCCGGCGGGAGAAAAAAAGCATGAGTGCAGGATCGTAAAATATAAGATGGAGTCATAATCCTAATAGACGAGATAGATACGATACGGATACGCAGAAGTACAGACAGTATAAACGAGTTTATAATGAGATGTATCGCTGCGTAACAGTGACAGGTGCCAACGTCTGTAAAAGGGATTCAGTTCCGACCGGAGATCAAGAGGGAATATGAAGAAGTTTAATGTTACGGGAACGTGTTTTCCGGAACAACATTATATGGTGGATATTTCGCATACGCTGGACTCCATGCAGAAACTGGTGGAGGGTGAGACTTATTTTACCGTCAACAGGGGGCGGCAGTATGGGAAAACGACGACTCTTTCTCTGCTTCGAAACAGGTTGGAGTCGTTAGGGTATGTTGTTTTCTTTATCAGCTTTGAGGGACTTGAGGATGAGGTGTTTGAGAGTGTATATACCTTTTATCCGGAGTTTTTCAGTCTGATGGAAGAAAAGATCCGATATGGTCTTGTGAAAGTAAAGGACGAGACGGAGCGACTGATCAAATCGGCGACTACGGATGAAAAACTGGGGAGCAGAAAGGCCGGAACGATCATCAGTGATATCTGTTTATGCGAGGATCGTAAAGTGGTCCTGTTGATCGATGAGGTGGATAATGCCGGGAATTTTCCTGTTTTTTTGAAGTTTCTGGGGATGCTCAGGACGAAGTATCTGAGCCGCGATGAGATACCGACATTTCGGTCGGTGATTTTGGCGGGGGTATATGATATCAAAAATCTGAAAATGAAGATACGGCCGGAAGAAGAACACCAGTATAACAGCCCCTGGAATGTGGCGGTTGGGTATACGGGAGATATGTCGCTTCCTTTAGCCGGAATTGAGAACATGTTGCAGGAATATGAGGCAGACCATCATACGGGGATGGATGTAACGGCTATGGCAAAATGCCTTTGGGATTATACTTCCGGCTATCCATTTCTGGTATCCAGATTATGCCAATTGATGGATGAGAGCGATTCTGCAGATGCATGGACTAATCAAGGTTTTCAAAAGGCGGTAAAGACAGTTTTAGGGGAAGGTAATACGTTATTTGACGATGTAGTGAAGAAACTGGATCAGTTCCCTAAGTTGCATGAGATGCTGTATGAAGTGCTCTATTCAGGGAAAAGAGTTACTTATAACCGGGATGACAGGGAGATGAATATAGCGGGAATGTTTGGCTATATTTACGATAAGGATGGTGCAGTTGCTGTATCAAATCGTCTTTTGGAAATGCGTCTGTACAACCTTTTTGTGGCGGAGGCGTCCAAGAAATCGGATGAGATGTATACATCCGGCTCTATAGAGAAGAATCAGTTCATCAGGAACGGCGAGCTGGACATGCCACATATCCTGGAACGGTTTGTGGTGCATTATACGGATATTTACGGGAAAAAGGATGAAAAGTTTCATGAAAAAGAGGGTCGAAAATTCTTTTTGTTCTACCTGAAACCGATCATCAACGGCACCGGAAACTATTATGTGGAGGCTGAGACCTTTGATGAAGGCCGTATGGATGTAGTGGTGGATTATCTTGGCAGGCAGTATGTGATCGAGTTGAAGATCTGGCGGGGGATGGCTTATCACGAAGAAGGAGAACAGCAGCTGGCGGCGTATCTGGAAAGTATGCATTTGGAACAGGGATATATGCTGACATTTAACTTCAACCAGAAGAAATATACCGGTGTTAAAGAAGTGAAGGTTGATGGAAAGATACTATGGGAAGCAGTGGTGTAAGATTATTGTAATAGTGATAGGGAACAAGTTGGAGACGATTCAACTGGAACCGGAAGAAGATCAATATTGTTGCCAAGTGCGCTTTCGGGGGGAACTTATAGGACTGGCGTAGTAATATTGGCAGATATCAATGTTTTGTAACAAATCTGTAAAGGTACACGGTACTTGGTCCTGCTAAGGGACTGTCATTCCGGCCGGAAGCAGCTTTGGCCGGAGGTGAGAAGGAGGAAATATTTTGATTAAAAGTGTCAGATTGGTTAATTGGAAAAGCTATGAAGACAGTATTTTATATATAGATCCACTGACAATGCTGATTGGGACAAATGCAAGTGGAAAATCGAATGTTGTTGATGGACTTATATTTTTGAGCCGTATAGCCAAAGGGGTAGGTATCTATCAGGCCATTAATGGCGATATGGCAATAAAAGCGCTGAGAGGCGGAGTGGATTGGGTATGCCGGCAGGGTTATGATATTTTTTCTATAGAGACTGTTTTGGAAGTAGAAGGGATTGAGTATCTGTATGATATTTCTGTAAAGGTTAAGCCGGCTTCTGCACAGATTATACAGGAAAGACTGGTGAAGAAGGGAAAGAAGGATATAGAATATTTTCATACCGAAATAATTGATGAAAACGATTCTAATATTCCGGTGACGTTTTGGACGAATGGAAAAGGACAGGATATAGACCTGAGCAGAAATACAGCGATTTTGGCGCAAAGCAGATCCCTTAGTTTAAAGAAGGTAGAAATCATTGAGGCAATAAATGCAATTGTAGATATGCTTGGGGGAATCTTTGTCTTGGATCCGATACCGAATCATATGCGAGACTATTCTCAAATTTCGGATCAGCTGGCTTCGGATGCTTCAAATATTGCCGGAGTATTGGCTTCTTTTGATGAAAAGAAAAAGAACGAGATTGAGCAAACTATATGCTCATACTTAAAAAAGGTCCCGGAAAAGGATATTCAAAGAGTTTGGGCGGAACGGGTTGGCAAGTTCAAGACGGATGCTATGATCTATTGCAGTGAAGGTTGGAGTGAGGGTTCGGAATGCGTTGTTGATGCGAAGGGGATGTCAGATGGAACGCTTAGATATTTGGCTATTATAGCAGCAATGCTTACGAATGATCATATACAGTTGCTTGTTGTAGAAGAGGTTGATAACGGATTGCATCCTTCGAGAGCAAAAAATCTTTTGCAGATGTTAGAAGAACTTGGTAAACAGAGAGGTATAGATGTTGTTATAACGACACATAATCCGGCGCTGCTCGGAGCAGCAGGGACAGAAATGATACCATTTATAACAGTAGCTCACAGAGGACAAAAGGGTCAGAGTAAGTTGACGCTGTTAGAAGAAATTACAGATTTGCCGAAATTGATCTCTATTGGTGACATTGGGGCATTATCCACCGAGGGAAGAATAGAAACAGCTCTATCCCGGAAGGAGGGAGAATTGTGAGCAAGGTATTGATCATTGATACCAGCATTCTTTGTGTGTTCCTGAGAGTTCCGGATATGGATGATTGCGGGCCGGATTCGGATAAATGGGATTATAATAGAGTGTGCCGGAAGTTGGAAAAAGAAATAATGGATAAGAGTGTTTTGGTTATGCCGGTGGCAACAATGATAGAAACCGGAAATCATATTGCGCAGGCAAATGGAGACAAATATAGTGCAGCAGAGAGATTGTCGGAAATCATAGTCAAAACAGCAAATGAGGAAGAACCTTGGGCTGCATTTACTGCACAGAGCCCGATGTGGGATAGAGAGAATCTGATTCGATTAGGCAAGGAATGGCCGCAACTGGCCGTACAGGGGATTTCTATCGGAGATGCTACTATAAAAGATGTTGCTGAGTATTATGCTAAAGCAGGTTATGAAGTGGAAATCCTGACCGGAGATGTCGGCTTGAAGAGTTACCAGCCAATAAATATGGAGACAATGATTCCGAGAAGAAGGCGGTAAGGAGAAAAGTTTCGGGATTTTTGGCGATGGGCACATTGGTTCCTTTACGAAGGTACATAGAGAAAGAACTGAAATTGTAACA
>JAGAGL010000080.1:0-17113 GCA_017627595.1 Oribacterium sp.
GTGGTCCATTTCCCAATGAAAATGGACCACCAACCCCGTCCCCCGGTCCACATTCTCAGCCCACACCCCTCCGTCGTCTATCGGCTGAACTATTACAAATGTCCTGATTTTTTTTCAGAAAGGCAGATCAATATGAATTCTCTGGGCCGTACAACCGGTGATAAAATCAAAAGTTTTCTTATGTTCGCATTGCCAGGCACTTTCGTTTTCGTTTGTGTAGTTATCATTCCGTTCCTTTACGGATTTTATCTCACATTCACAGACTGGAACGGAGTTGCAGCAGTAAAGAACCTTGTGGGATTTGATAACTATAAAGCACTCATGGCAGATAAGAATTTCTGGAATTCCATGGCACTTACCCTTAAGTATGTGGTTTTTTCGGTTCTTCTTGTTAATGCTTTCGGATTTGTTTTTGCATACTTCCTTTCCGGAAGGATCAAAACCGGTCAGAATGTTTTCCGTGCCGGTTTCTTCACACCTAACCTTATCGGTGGTGTCGTTCTCGGATTTATCTGGCAGTTCGTTTTTTCACAGCTTCTTGTAAAGTTTGGTAAGAATCTCGGTATCGCCATCTTCTCAAAGTCATGGTTGTCCGATCCTACAAAGGCTTTCTGGGCACTGGTCATCGTTACTGTATGGCAGCTCAGCGGTTATATGATGCTTATCTACATCGCCGGTTTCACAGGACTTTCCGAGGATGTACTTGAGGCTGCTTCCATTGACGGAGCTTACGGATGGGCAAAGATGCGCCACATCGTTCTGCCTCTCATGGTACCATCCTTCGTTATCTGTATATTCCTTACTCTTTCAAGAGCATTCATGGTTTACGACATTAACCTTACATTGACGGGCGGTGAGCCTTACGGCAGTACCAAGCTTGTTGCAATGCACGTTTATGAAAAGGCGTTTACCGCAAGACAGTATGGTATCGGCCAGGCCGAGGCTGTATTCCTGTTCTTCGTGGTTGCACTGATCTCGGGACTTCAGGTTTATTTAGGTAAGAAGCAGGAGGTAGAAGCATAATGAGCGAGCAGACCAATGTTACTTCCGCAAACATTTCATCATCACCTAAGGCAGCAGACAGAGTAGGCGGAGTCAATAAACTTATTAAAGATATCATTATCTATATTTTGCTTACCATCGGTGCATTGTTTTATCTTGTGCCTTTCTTCATGGTCATCATCAACTCCTTCAAACAGAAGAAGGATATCATCAAGGCACCTATGGACCTTATCGGTGCCAGCGGAATGAGCATCGACAACTATGGAAAAGCATTTAAACAGATGGAATTCATGAAGGCTTTCGGAAACTCTCTTTTCATTACGGGCCTTTCAACACTTGCGGTTATCGTATTGTCTTCCATGGTGGCTTACTACATTGTCCGTGCCAACACCACCATTGCCAAGATAATATTTGCACTTATGATCTCTTCAATGATCATTCCGTTCCAGTCCATCATGATCCCGCTGGTATCGATTTACGGTGCAAACCTGGGTCTCCTTAACCATCGTTTATCCCTTATATTCATGCACACCGGATTTGCCATGAGTATGTCAGTGTTCATGTATGCGGGATTTCTGAAGAGCGGAGTTCCCAGATCTCTCGAGGAGGCAGCATATATCGATGGCTGTACCAAGATGCAGACCTTCAGAATGATAGTATTCCCGCTTCTTAAGCCTACAACTGCAACACTTGTTATCCTTAATGCGATGCAGTTCTGGAATGACTATCTGCTCCCGAGTCTGGTTCTCGGAAAGAAGCCTCTTTATACACTTCCGCTTTCAACCTACAGCTTCTACGGAACCTACAGCTCGGATTACGGCCTCATCATGGCGGCACTTGTACTTACACTTCTTCCTATCCTTATCCTGTACTTCTTCTTACAGAAGCAGATCATCGCAGGTATGGTTGCCGGTGCGGTTAAGTAACACAGATATATTGCTGGGAAAAATACAAAAATTTAGTATAATAAGAGCCGGGCAATGTATATGCCCGGCTTTTTTTAAATCAATTTTACAAAGGAAAATGACATGGCAACTACATTAAAGGACGTGGCTAAAGAAGCCGGACTGGCGGTTGAGACTGTTTCGAGAGTTCTCAACAACAGAGGCTACATAAGCGAAAAGACAAGAAAAAAGGTATATGACTCCATGGAGAAGCTGGACTACAGACCGAATATGGTTGCCAGGACTCTTTCCAAGGGAAGATCCGATGCAATAGCGGTTATCGTGCCAAATATGGTGCATCCTTATTTTTCACAGATGCTTGGGGAAATCGAGAGTTATGCTTCCGGGAAGCAGTTTCAGGTATATGTCAGCAGCTCTTCCGGAGACCCGCAGAAGGAGAAAAACCTTCTTGAGCTTTGTGAGAACAGTCTCGTTGCGGGAGTTCTCATTTTCAGCAATCAGGTGAAGCCGGAGACATTAAAACGATTTGACCTGCCCATCATCACCATAGAGCGTTTCATCGAGGGTGGTACCGGCTGTGTTCTCTGCGATAACTATAAGGGCGGAAAGCTTGCGGCAGAGGAACTTATAAGTAAGGGCTGCAGGAACCTGGTTATGCTTGGAAGTGTCAGGCTTCGCAAGATGCCTGCGGATATCCGTGAGGATGGCTTTATGGATGTCTGCCGTAAAAAGGGTGTTAATGCAAGAGTCCTCAACAGTAATCCTGAGGAGTTCAAGGACATGGAATACCATGAGAGTATTCTGAAGACTCTTACCGAGTTCCCGGAGACCGACGGTATCTTCTGCAGCTCCGATCTTATTGCGGCTCAGGCTCTGCAGGTGGCGGCAAAGCTTGGCAGGAGGGTTCCGGAGGATCTGAAGATCATCGGCTTTGATGATACTGCGCTTTCCAGACTGACAACACCTCAGATCACCACCATCCACCAGCCTATCAGCGAGATGGCGAAGCTTGCCTTCGACATGATCATCGATACCATTGAAAAAAGAGAGGTTCAGGAGCGTAATGTTCTTGACGTAAAGTTGGTGGCGAGAGGCACAACATGAGGACGAGCGGTCGGGCATCAGTTTAAAACCGAGGCGCTTCGTCTGAAAATTTTAAAATCGGACCCCTAAGAGGCTCTAGACCCTCGCCAATGTCAGATATTTTCTTTATGAAAAATCTGACTTGGCGAGGGGGCTAAGGAAAAGAGATCAAGAGCCTCTAAGGGGTCCGATTTTGAATTTTCACGACTCAGCTTTACGGTTTTAAACTGATGCCCGACCGCTCTGACTTTGATATGCCTATGCGAACTGCTGTTGCAAAAAAAACTTTAAAAAAAGGAAGATATATCTTATACTATTAAGGATTATGGTATTAAGTAGGAGATTTTAATGTTTTCATTGATTTCAAATGATATCGGAATTGATCTTGGTACTTCAAGCGTGCTTGTGTATATCAAGGGCAGAGGTGTGGTTCTGAAGGAGCCGGCCGTCGTGGCTGTCAATAAAGACACCGGTAAGGTTATGGCCTATGGCGAGGATGCCCGTCTGATGCTTGGAAGGACACCTGAGAATATAGCTGCTGTTCGTCCTTTGAGACAGGGTGTTATTTCGGACTATACATTAACAGAGCAGATGCTCAGGCACTTTATAGACAAGGCTGTGGGCAGGCGTACTTTACGTAAGCCCCGTGTATCGGTTTGCATACCTTCCGGCGCAACTGAGGTTGAGAAGAAGGCGGTTGAGGATGCTACCTATCACGCAGGTGCAAGAGAGGTTACCATCATTGAGGAACCTGTGGCAGCAGCCATAGGCGCCGGCATAGACATTAGCAAACCTCAGGGCAATATGATCATCGACATCGGGGGAGGCACTTCCGATATAGCTGTGATCGCTCTTGACGGACCGGTTGTGTCTGAGTCAATTAAGGTAGCAGGAGATGACTTCGATGAAGCCATCATCAGATATATGCGTAAGAAGCACAATCTTCTTATAGGAGAGAGAACTGCGGAGGATATCAAGGTCAATATCGGCTGCGCAAGCAAGAGACCTGAGAATATCACTATGGAAGTGAGGGGACGTAACCTGGTTACGGCACTTCCCAAGACTGTGGTAGTCAGCTCCGACGAGATCATGGATGCGCTTCTGGAGCCGGCAACCATGATCGTAAATGCTGTACATAATGTTCTGGAGCGTACACCTCCCGAGCTTGCAGCTGATATATATGAGAGAGGTATCGTAATGACGGGCGGAGGGGCTCTGCTTTACGGTCTGGACAAGCTCATGCAGGAGAAGACAGGTATCAACTGTGTTCTTGCGGAGGATCCTCTCACTGCTGTCGCCATCGGTACAGGTAAGTTTATAGACATTGTAAACAGCGATGACGATGATCTTTAATACTGATGGAAATGATGTGCAGCTCACATTTTCTGAGAGTTGCTCATTAAATGCAGAAGTAAAAGGATTGTAAACATGATATATTCTAGGGGTGGCCTTTAGGGGCTGCCCTTTTTATATTAAAATAATGAAAATGCTGCACATATCTGAAGGCTTTTCGAAGCTGGTGCAGGGTAGGGAATATATCGGATTATTATAGAAGGAAGATTGAATTGGAATTTTTTGAGGGATATATAGACCATATTATATATAGAAGTGATTCCACCGGCTACACGGTTATGGTCGGAGTTATGAAGGGTAAGGACTACACACTGGTGGGGACGGTTCCCGGTCTGGAGGCCGGTGAAAATATCAAGGCCGACGGTCATGAAACCACCCACCAGATCTACGGTACGCAGTTCGTGATCGACAAATACCAGGTGGTGGCTCCCGAGACCGCTGAAGCTGTGGAACGGTATCTCGGCTCCGGTGCCATAAAGGGTATAGGTGCCGCCATGGCTGCCCGCATTGTAAAGAAATTCGGGGATGATACTATGCGTATCATCCAGGAGGAGCCGGAGAGACTTAGTGAAGTCAAAGGCATTTCCAAAAACAAGGCGGTTGATATAGCAGCTTCCGTAAATTCAAAAAGGGATATGCAGGATGCGGTGATGTTTCTGCAGCAGTACGGCATTTCCATCAATATGGCGGGGAAGATATACACGCATTACGGAAATGAAATGTACGATATCATCCGGGACAATCCTTATAAGCTTGCCGAGGATATCGAAGGCATCGGCTTTCGCACCTGTGATGAGATAGCCCGTAATGCCGGTATCAAGGCGGATTCCGATTTTCGTATCGAGTCCGGAATCCAGTATGCACTTTCCATGGCGGAGGTAAACGGACATTGCTATCTGCCGCTCCCGGAGCTTTTGCAGGCCTCCGAGACGCTTCTCAATATCACCATACATGATATAAATCATTATCTTATAGACCTTCAGATGCAGGGAAAGGTCATCGTGAAGAATGCTTCGAAAAAGATGACTCTCGACGATTTCCTTTCGGAGACCGGTAGCGGGGAGGTGGTTTTCAATGCTGACGACAGGAACACAGACCCGGATACCAGAGTCTACAGAGCATCTTTATATTACACAGAGCTTCAGGTGGCAACGAAGCTTCAGGAGTTAAACATCGAAGGCGCCGAGGAGCCGGATGAGGAGCTGGAAGAGATCATAGATGAGATAACCGAAAAAGAGGGAATAGAGCTTGATGACCTTCAGAGGAAGGCTGTTTCAATCGCGGTTAATTCCGGTCTTCTGGTCATTACGGGAGGTCCCGGCACGGGAAAGACCACTACCATCAATACCATCATAAAAGTTTATGCCGAAAAGGGTAAAACCATACTTCTGGCTGCCCCCACCGGCAGAGCCGCAAAGAGGATGTCAGAGTCCACAGGCTGGCCTGCCTCCACCATTCACAGACTTCTGGAGTATCAGGGAAGACCTGAGGAGGGTGATAAGGAAGGTCTGGAGCAGGTAAGGGGACATTTTGAAAGAGATGATCTGAACCCACTGGAGTGTGATGTGGTCATCATCGATGAGATGTCCATGGTGGATATATTTCTCATGAATTCACTCCTTAAGGCTATACACAAGGGCACCAGGCTTATCATGGTAGGTGACGCCAATCAGCTTCCTTCCGTGGGAGCCGGAAATGTTCTGAGAGATATCATTAGCTCGGGCTGCATACGTACGGTGAGGCTTAATCACATTTTCAGACAGGCCGCAGAGTCCGACATAGTTGTTAACGCCCATAAGATCAATGAAGGCGCAAAGGTGGATCTCGGCAAAAAATCAAAGGATTTCCTGTTTATAAGGAATCCGGGCCCGGACCAGATATTCAGCTCCATCACTGCTCTGGTAACGGACAAGCTTCCGGGGTATCTTGGCGTTGACCCCTTTGAGCTTCAGATCATGACACCTCAGCGTAAGGGTGCTTTGGGAGTTGAGAGGCTTAACCAGCTCCTTCAGGAAAAGCTTAATCCTAAGGACGGAAAGAAGCCGGAGAAGGAAATAAACGGTACCCTTTTCCGCCTTGGGGACAAGGTCATGCAGGTGAAGAATGACTACAACCTCATATGGGAGATAAAGGGCAGATTCGGTATCCCCATCGAAAAGGGTGAGGGTGTGTTCAACGGAGACATTGGCATCATAACGGAGATCAATAATTTTGCCCAGACCCTCACGGTTCAGTTTGACGACAGATTCGTTGAGTATGAGTTCAAGCAGTGCGACAGCCTGGACCTGGCCTATGCCATAACCATACATAAGTCCCAGGGCTCTGAGTACCCGGCGGTGGTCATCCCCATGTACCAGGGTCCGCAAATGCTTATGAACCGAAATCTTCTCTACACTGCAGTCACCAGAGCCAAAAGGTGTGTGTGCCTCGTAGGGAACCCGCAGATATTTGAGCAGATGATAAACAACGAATCCGAGGCAAGGAGATATTCATCTCTTAAGGAGAGGTTGCAGGAGATAAAAGATGCAGGAAACTAATGGATCGGTTATGGTGAGGAGAGAGTTCGGGGAAGGTGGATTTTCTGAAAGAACACAGGGTTTAAAAGGAAACAATCTATCTAAAACCCGGTTGGAAAAGGGATGTACACCGGAAAAAATCAGATCAGGGAAAGACTCTGATCAGCGGTTCTGCGATGGATTGAAGGCTAAAGTGACAGAGCTTTTGTTCCCGAGAAAGTGCCCCATCTGTGAGGATATAGTATCGCCCCGGGGAGAACTTATATGTCCGGAATGTATCGGCCGAATTCACTTCATCACAGAGCCTGTTTGCAAGGTCTGCGGCAGAGAAATCGTGTCGGAAGAGGAGGAGCTTTGCAGCAACTGCAAACGCCATCGATTCAGCTTTGAGTACGGCTATGCCCTCATGAACTACAGCGATGAGGTGGCTCATTCCATTACGAGAATAAAATATACCGGTGCAAGGGAGTTCCTTGATTATTATGGAAAGAAAGCAGTTGAGCTATATGGAGACAGGATAAAGAAGATGGGGGTGGATGCCATCGTGCCCATTCCGGTACATAAGACGAGACTCAGAAAGCGTGGCTACAACCAGGCGGCAGTCCTTGCCGAGGTTATGGGGAAAGCTTTGGGGATACCTGTCTACGAGGAAGCCCTGAACAGACATAAAAAGACCGCAGCACTAAAGGAGCTTAATGCTGCGGAAAGACTTAAAAATCTGACAAGTGCGTTCTATGCGGGTTACATACCTTCGGATTTGCGCTCAGTCCTGATAGTTGACGACATCTTTACAACCGGCGCAACCCTGGAGGCTGCCAGCCGCTGCCTGAAAGCCGCCGGTGTGGAAAAGATATACTGCTTCGCTCTGGCCATAAAGGCGGACGGTTAACCTTCTGTCCAGTAGTCCCTTGCGAGATCAATGAGGTTTCGCATTGGCTCTGACAGATACTTGTCCTTGCGGTAAACGGCATAGGCGTTCATTACGGGATGAGTCTTCAGCTTAATGAGACGCACATCATCCGGAATCTCAACGTGATGTGAAGCTCCGATAAGAGCGGCACACTCGTCGGCCGCCACAAGGGCAAGCTCATAGTTGATACCCTCGGCGTCCATATATACATCAGGCTCGAAACCTGCCTGCTCAAATACCATTTCGGAAACATAACGCTCGGTTGAGTCCTTCGGTCCAAGGAAGAAAGGAACATCCTTGAATTTCTGAATATCGATAACCTCCGTGCCGTCCTCTTCTGTTTCAATTTCATTTACCAGAGGATTTGATGATGCAACGGCCAGCACCATCTCCACATGACTCAGGAATTCATACTGAAGTCGGTAGTTCTGCTTGTCACCCATGAGGATGATACCGAGATCGATGGTGCCGTTCTTAACCAGCTCCTGGGCCTTCAATCCCTTCATGATATTAAGCTGGAGCTTGACTGTAGGATTCTGCTTGTGGAACTGACGGTAGATGGAAGTCATCATATAATCGGCTTCGATACCTGCCGCTCCCACAGCGATTTCTTCATTATGAAGCTTTGCAATGTCTGAGATCCTGGAGTAACAGTCCTTTTTCATGGCTATCATCTTCCTGGCGGTGTCCACATAGATCTTGCCGGCTTCGGTGATGGCCCATTCATTTCCTCTTCTATAGAAGAGTTTGGTTCCGAGTTCTTTCTCGAGATTGAGGAGCTGGAGATTAAGCGCGGGCTGTGAAATAAAAAGCTTGTCTGCGGCGCGGGTAATATTTTTTTCCTCTGCGATACGTATGATATTTTCGATTCGACGTAGATCCATGGTGTGCCTTCCTATTAAGATGTATAGAGTGATAAGTAAATACGCCGGAACGGGTTTGAAAGCTCCGGACCATAACATTGCTTTGTTACGCTTACTAGATAGTATATAAAGTATTATAATTTAATTCAATTACAAATGTGATAATCACTAAAAAATTTAAATAACAGAAGGTTTTGGCGTTTTGCTTGACGATATCGGGACTACATGTTATAGTTTGCACGTAAACAAGGGGCTCAGCCCTATTTTTTATGCACTAATTTCGTAGTCATGCGGAGTTAAGAATCATTGGAGGTGAACAGCCGTGCGCACAAAGATTATTTTAGCATGTACAGAATGTAAGCAGAGAAATTACTTCACGACTAAGGAAAAGAAGAACCATCCTGAGAGAATGGAAATTCGTAAGTATTGCAGATTCTGTAAACAGCACACGCTTCATAAGGAGACAAAGTAATGGACGAGAAGAAGAGTTCCGGTTTAGAGAGCTTCTTCAAGGGTCTCAGGACGGAATTTAACAAGATTATTTTCCCGAATAGACAGACCGTTATAAAGGAAACTACAGCTACTATCGTTGTAGGTTTGCTTATAGGAGTTGTTATCGCAGTTCTTGATCTCATCATGAAGACAGGACTTGGCTTTATACTTAAGTAAAGGGGATATCAATGTCAGAGACAAATTCTGCAGCTCGTTGGTATGTAGCTCATACCTATTCAGGCTACGAGAACAAGGTCAAGATGGATCTGGAAAAGACCATCGAAAACCGTGGTCTTCAGGATCTCATTCTTGAAGTCAGCGTTCCGATGCAGCCGGTCATTGAAATGAAGAACGGCGTTGAGAAGAAGACTGATAAGAAAATGTTCCCGGGCTATGTTCTCGTTAATATGGTCATGAATCAGGAAACCTGGTACGTTGTGAGAAATACACGTGGCGTCACCGGATTTGTTGGCCCGGGATCAGAGCCAACGCCTCTTTCAGAAGAGGAAATCATAAGCCTCGGCTATAGAAAGTCAGAAGTGCTTGTGGATTTCGCATTGGGAGATACAGTATCTGTTATTTCCGGAGCATGGAAGGATACAGTCGGTGTCATCAGCGAGATCAATGATCAGAAGAAGACCGTTACCATCTCAGTTGAGATGTTCGGCAGAGAAACTCCTGTAGAGTTATCCTACGGAGAAGTTCAGAAACTCAGATAACAAAGTATGGGAGGGTTAGCGAATAGTTCGTCTACCCCGCAATTACCACAAGGAGGTGCCATAATGGCAAAGAAGGTAGAAGGTTATATCAAGTTACAGATTCCAGCTGGTAAAGCAACACCGGCTCCACCAGTAGGTCCTGCTCTTGGACAGCATGGTGTAAATATCGTTGCATTCACAAAGGAGTTCAATGCAAGAACAGCTAACGAGGGTGATGTTATCATCCCTGTAGTTATCACTGTTTACGCTGACAGAAGCTTCAGCTTCATCACAAAGACTCCTCCTGCAGCAGTTCTTATCAAGAAGGCTTGTAAGATCCAAAAGGCATCAGGCCAGCCTAACAAGAACAAGGTTGCTACAATCAGTAAGGCTGATCTTCAGAAGATTGCAGAGACAAAGATGAAAGATCTTAATGCTGCATCACTTGAAGCTGCTATGTCTATGATCGCCGGAACATGCAGATCAATGGGCGTTGAAGTAGAGAAGTAATAGGGAGGTCAACTGATTATGAAAACAGGTAAGAGATATAATGCAGCTGCTCAGGGCGTAGACAGAGCTGTAAAGTACAGTGCAGTAGACGCTATCGAGCTTGTAAAGAAGAATGCAACAGCAAAATTCGACGAGACCGTTGAACTTCACATCAGAACCGGTTGTGACTCACGTCACGCTGATCAGCAGGTTCGTGGTTCCGTTGTACTTCCTGCCGGAACAGGTAAGAAGGTTAGAATCCTCGTATTTGCAAAGGGCGCTAAGGCTGATGAAGCTCAGGCAGCCGGTGCAGATTTCGTAGGAGCAGAGGAGCTTATTCCTAAGATCCAGGGTGGTTGGTTCGATTACGATGTTGTAATCGCTACACCTGATATGATGGGCGTTGTTGGACGTATCGGTCGTCTCCTCGGACCTAAGGGCTTAATGCCAAACCCTAAGACAGGTACTGTTACTATGGATGTAGCTAAGGCAATCGCTGATACTAAGGCCGGTAAGGTTGAGTATCGTCTTGACAAGGCTAACATCATCCACGTTCCTGTTGGAAAGGCATCTTTCGAGACAGCTAAGCTTCAGGAGAACCTTAGCGCACTTATGAGTGCTATCGTTAAGGCCAGACCTGCTACACTTAAGGGAACATACATGAAGTCAGCTACTCTGACATCTACAATGGGTCCCGGAGTTAAGCTTGATACTGTTCAGTTCGGTGCTTAATTAAAAAATACATATTAGTTATTGACAATCCGAATAACGGATGTTAATATACGCAACGTATTAACCCGAAGACAGCAGGTGGTACCGTAAAGTACCGTAAGACAGAACGCCTGCCGAGGAAAGATACAAACGATTTAGTTTGTTCAACCCCATGTCTTTTGGCATGGGGTTTTCCTTTTAGAAAGGTTTATACGAAATCTTATAAGGAGGAAAAACCGTAAAATGGCAAAGGTTGAAATTAAACAGCCAATCGTTGACGAGATCAAGGCACTTTTTGATGGTGCTGTAGCTGTTACTGCCGTTGATTACCTCGGACTTACTGTTGAGCAGGATACAATCCTTCGTAAGCAGTTAAGAGAGGCTGGTGTTCAGTACAAGGTTTACAAGAACACTCTTATCAAGAGAGCAGCAGAGGGTACAGATTTCGCTCAGCTTGATGACGTACTTGAGGGACCTACAGCTATTGCAGTATCAAAGGAAGATCCTGCAGCAGCAGCAAGAATCATCGCTAAGTTTGCTAAGACAGCTCCTAAGCTTGAGCTTAAGGCAGCAGTTGCTGAAGGCAAGCTTTATGACAAGAACGAGGTTCAGACTCTTGCAGCTATCCCTTCAAGAGAGGAGCTTCTCTCAAGACTTTGTGGTTCTCTTCAGAGTCCTATCGCAAACTTCGCACGCGTTATCAATCAGGTTGCAGAGAAGAGCGAGCCTGCAGCTTAATTATAAGCTTATGGCATCGTGAAGCGGCTTAAAGCTTCACATAGTAATCTAAAGATTACAAAAGCAATGTAAATTGCACAGTTTATAACAAAAATTCAATCAGTGCCCCGGGCACAAATTTCTAAATGGAGGAAATTAAAATGGCTAAGTTAACTACAGAAGAGTTTATCGCAGCTATCAAGGAGCTTTCTGTTGTAGAGCTTAATGACCTTGTAAAGGCTGTTGAGGAAGAGTTTGGTGTATCTGCTGCTGCAGGTGTTGTTGTTGCAGGTCCTGCTGCAGGTGCAGCTCCAGCTGAGGAGAAGACAGAGTTCGACGTTGAGCTTACAGAGGTAGGCGCAGAGAAGATCAAGGTTATCAAGGTTGTTCGTGAGGCAACTGGTCTTGGTCTTAAGGAAGCTAAGGAAGCTGTTGAGTCAGCTCCTAAGGTACTTAAGGAGCAGGCTCCTAAGGCAGAGGCTGAAGAGCTCAAGAAGAAGCTTGAGGAAGTTGGCGCTAAGGTTACTCTTAAGTAATTTAGAACCGATATATGAAAGCCACATGGGTCAAACCCATGTGGCTTTTTTGAATCTAAAAAACCACCCGAAAAGGGGTGGTTAATACATCACCTGTAATAATCAAGTAGTCTGGACAATTCGGTCTTTACAGTGGCTTTAAGGTCGATATTTTCAGGGTCTGTAGCCCAGCAGTACTCTATGCCGCGAAATGTGAAAAGCACGGAATTTGAAATCTCTTTACAGTTATGTTTGTCAGACAGCTCGTTAACGGCAATTGCGTCATTGACCATTTTTTCGAGTGTTGTCTCGAGAGCAGAGGATCTGGTTCTCATTGCGGTCCGGCCCAGCATTCTGATGGCGGTAAGTTCCGGTCCGTCATAGTAAATGAGATCTGCCATAAGATCCACAAAAAGGGACAGTATCCTGTCTTTACTTGACGGGAATGAAAGATCATTGTACTTGTCCTTTATGATATCTTCATTCTTTTCGGAACGGTCGATAAGGATATCTTCTTTATTTTTGAAGTGATAATACAGGGCGCCCGTTGTCATTTTGAGTTCAGCGGCGATCTGTCGGACGCTGACATTATCATAGCCATGTTTTTTAAAGAGCTCAAAGGCTTTATCTGATATCTTTTCCTTGGTTGTTTTTCTAAATGAGGAATAAGCAGTGGACATGAGGACCTCCCGGATGATCAATGAATCCTCAGATGCAGTTTTGTACAGTGCATTGGGGACTGGGTATATTTTAAACTATATTTTACCTATATAACAATAAAACATTCATGAATCGAGTAGGGAAAATATACCCTGCCGGATTTCACGCTGAACGGCACATGTGCTTTTGTATAAACATAACACACGCGTGACGGTTATATCGCAAAAAAATAAGAGGCTTATCAGCCTCTTACACTCCCTATACCACAGTGTATCAGAAACAGTATCAGATCAAAAATTACTATGGTGGAACCAACCGGTGTGGAAGCCAGTATGGAAACCAGGATTCCGGTTACTGCACCAAAGATTGAAAGTACCGCTGAATATATGATAACACCTCTGAAGCTTTGGAACACTCTCATTGCGGAAAGCACCGGGAACACCAGAAGGGCAGTTATCAGTAGGGATCCCACCAGGTTCATGGCAAGCACGATGACCATGGCGGTGATGACAGCTATCAGGGTTTGATAAGCAGCTGTGTTGATTCCGGACGCTTTGGCAAAGCTTTCGTCGAAGGTAACCATAAAGATACGGTTATAAAAAAGTACAAATACCAGCACAGTTATGACTGAAAGCACAACACATAAGGTGACCTGTTCTCCCGTAAGAGTCAGGATGGAGGTGGAACCGAACAGGGTGGTACACACATCGCCGGAGATATTGGCGGAGGTGGAAAAGGTATTCATAAGGAGATAACCGATCGCAAGGGCTCCCACGGAGTAAATGGCTATGGCCGAGTCTCCGGTAAGCTTCTTGTTCTTTCCGCCGCATAAGAGTAAAACTGCGGTAAGGATAGTGACAGGAAGTATGATCACCATCTGGTTCGTCACCTTAAGTACTGAGGCTACTGCCAGGGCTCCGAAGGCCACGTGGGAAAGTCCGTCTCCGATGTAGGAAAAGCGCCTCAGCACCAGTATGACCCCGAGAAGAGAGGAGCAAAGGGCGGTCAGCACCGCGACTATGAGGGCGTATTTTACAAAGGGGAATCCCATGTAGTATTGTAGTTTAGTTATCCATTCCATCGGATTCCTCCTTGTTTAACTTGATGTAATTCTTGCTTTCCAGGTATGCATCTCTCTCAAGGAAGAGACTGCTGTCCTTGGTTACGTGTAAAACGTGGGACGCGTACTGAAGGGCATTGAGATCGTGGGTTACCATGAGGATCGAGGTGCCGTTAGCATTAAGCTCGGATATAAGCTGGTAGAGCTCATCCGTTGCGGAAGGATCCAGGCCGCTGATGGGCTCGTCCAGAACCAGGAGCTTGTCGGTGGCACAAAGGGCTCTGGCCAGGAGTACCCGCTGCTGCTGACCGCCTGAAAGCTGGCGGTAGCTTTGTGATGCAAGATCACTTATATGGAGCTGCTCCATCATTGCCTCTGCTGTCTGTTTCTGTTCCTTACTATAGAAAAAGCCGAAACCCTTTGTGATGGTTCCGGAAAGAACAATTTCACGAACTGTGGCCGGGAAATCGCGCTGTACTAATGTTTGCTGCGGAAGGTAGCCGATCTCTCTGGGGGTAAGTCCGTCACCGAGAGTTATGGAGCCTTCACAGGCGCTCTGCAGGTGGAGAATGGTTTTCATAAGGGTACTCTTGCCCGCACCGTTTTCTCCCACAACGCAGATGTAATCACCTTTATTGATCTCGAAATTGATCTCTTTTGCAACTATATAGGGACTGTAGCCTACGGCCAGGTCCTTACATGTAATATATGCCATTGATGCCTCCGGGGTGCAAAGGTCAGCCCTTCCGGATAAGGGCTGACTCAGTAAAAATACATTATAGAGCCGATTAGATTGACATCTATTGCCGGATATTACGACTGAAAAACAGCGTTAATAGATGAGAATGAAAAGAGACTCCGAACAAATTATGGTAATGTTCCAAAAACCGGATTCCGGATGATCAGGAACCTATGCCTAATGCTATCTTTAATGTCTTCAGATTCTCCTCCATGGCTCCGAGGTAGGTCTTTCCGCCATTTATGGCTTCCTGAGATACCGACTGGATTGAATCCATAACAAGGATCTGCTGATTCTTTGATTTAGTGTTATTAAGGATGGTCTTTGCCACCTTCTGATCACCATTCTCGATGGTGAGGATGGCAGGTACCTGCAGCTCATCCACCTTGTTTGTAAGGAAGGAGATGGTTTCAAAGCTTGCTTCCGTTTCAGCTGAGCAGCCTACAAAGGCAGCATAGTAATCGAGGCTGTAATCGTCCACAAGGTAACGGAAGGGGAAACGGTCACCGAAGATGATGGTCTTTACAGGAGCAGCTTCGATAGCTGTTTCATATTCATGATCAAGCTCCTTAAGCTCTGCTACATAGTTATCGCAGTTTGCTTTAACTGTAGCTGCAGATTCCGGTGCCAATGTTCCAAGCCGGTCAGCAATCATTTCAGTAAGGGCTTCCGCATTTCTGAGGGAAAGCCATACGTGCTCGTCGTACTCGACTTCGTCCTCTTCGTGATGGTGATCCTCAGAATCCTGAACATGCGCCGTGTCATCGTGGTCATGATCCTGGGAATCCTGAACATGCGCCGTGTCATCGTGGTCATGATCCTGGGAATCCTGAACATGCGCCGTGTCATCGTGATCATGATGCTCGGAATCCTGAACATGCGCCTTGTCAATGTGGTTATGATCCCCGGTATCCTGATCATGTTCTTCGGCTTCGTGGTTTCCGATCTCGTGATCATCGTGGTCATGATCCTCTGAGTCGTGATCATGGTCATCTTCCTGCATGCCTTCTTTAAGCTCTTCTTCCTTAACGCGGCTGCCGAGAGCATCTAGCATACTTATGGAAATGAGGTCCGGGTTTACGGCATTTTTAAGGGCACCCTCCACCCAGGAGTCGGACTCTCCTCCTATATATATGAAAAGATCTGAAGAACCTATAGTTGCGATGTCTATAGCGCTTGGCTGATAGCTGTGAAGATCAGCTCCTGTATTCTGGAGGTAAGTGATCTCAAATTCATCGTCCAGGCCCTTTGTGAGCTGACATACCCAGTCGTACTGTGGGAAGCTGGTGCAGACAACCGAAACCTTACCGGTTGAGGCACCTCCGGGCTGTGAACTGTTTGATATCTCCGGGACAGAATTCTGGGCGCAGCCTGCAAGGACTGAGACTGTAATGACAAAAGAAATAATTCCTGAGAGCATATTTTTCTTCATAATAACTCCTCCTCATCTATAAATGTTTGTTTTCAGCCATTTATATCTGACACACAGATGTCAATCTAACAGGCTCATCCATTAATGCTTTTTTTGAGCCTTAATATCTGACACATTGAGGCACATCTAATCGGCTAATCCATCAATGATGAAATACGTTAAGCTCCTTTTCTGCAATCCTCACATAAACCGCAAATAGTTGTCATGTCGGCCTGTATGGTGAAGTTGTATTTCTTCATCATGTGTTCAAAAAACATTTCGCAGGTATCGTGCTCCAGGTGAAGGATTTTGCCGCAGTTCCTGCATCTTGCGTGTAAATGATTATGGCAGTCGATATGCTCCGAAACAAACTGGTAGAAAACAGAATCGGATTCCTGCCCCTTTGTCTTAAGGAGCATACCTTCCGAGGCCATCTTCTCAAGGTTTCTGTATATGGTAGCGGTATTGATATTAACATTCTGTTCTTTTGCGTAATCCACTACCTGCTTTGCGCTGAAGGCAGATTCCTGATGCTCTCTGGCATAGTTTTCAACCAGATAACTTCCTTTTGAATGATAATGACGCTGCATAAAAAGGTCCTTTTCAATAATAAACAACAAATTGCAAATCAATTGCAAATTTCCGACTTGCGCTATAATAACCTTATAGAAAGCCAATGTCAATACTTTTGCAAATGATTTGCAAATTTTAGGCATATAAGAGGTAACAGTTCAGTCGGTGGGCCAGGGGGACGGGGTTGGTGGACTAGCGACTGAACCAATGGTATTTAGTTTGACCATTCATCCATTCTAATGCTATGGGGTAACAAAAATTTAATAGGTATTATTATATCCTTTTATGAATGTGAGTATTGTCTCAAATTTATAAGAGGATTTTTTTATTAACGCTTGACAAAATGTCACAAATGTGTGGCCGCCCTTGTTTCTGAAGATTTTTAAAGGAAACAAGGGCGGCCCTTTGAATTAGCA
>JAGAGL010000081.1:0-3396 GCA_017627595.1 Oribacterium sp.
ACACCGTAATTATTCCATACCGTTGTATAATTGGTGCCTATGGATTCGTAATTATGTATTACATTTCCTCGATTTGCATTGATATAACCGTCATTTTCCTCCACCAGTGCTCCGAGGGCATTGGTCGTTATTTCTCCTCCCTCACCGTTTATGACAACCGTACCGCTGTTTGTCTTTATGACACCCTTATGTCCTTCATCATCCTCCCCGTTAAAATACACCGTTCCCGTATTAGATTCGATATTTCCATAATTACCTGTATCTTCTATAACGTAATACTTATCTGCTTCTGCATCATACTCCCCGAGTCCGACTTCGCCCTGATTGATATCCACAGAGCCGTTGTTGATCTCAATCCTGCCACTGCTTCCGTTGAGATCTACATCACCGCTCTCTTCATTTGTATCAATGATGCCGTAATTCTGGCTTACATCAGCCTCATTTGATACTATTTCTCCTTCATTAGTAGTGACTGATCCCTGATTGACATCCACCTTCTGTTCAGATGTGACATTGGTAACACCTTCAGCATCATTCACCGTTTTTTCGCCAACCTCAACGATCTGCGCATACACCGTTACTGGAAAAGCAACTGAAGCCGCAACGGGCGACATGGCCATGGCTGCAATCATTATTGCAGACACACATTTGACTGACATCTTCTTAAGCATTTCTTTGTTTCTCATTTTATTTCCTCCCGAGTATATTACTCCATATACTTCTTTTGTTTCCTGTATTTCTGCGTAATGATCGTGACGATGATTCCCAAAGTAAATGCCAACAGAGCCACGATCACATATCCGCCTGCTTCCGGTCCTAATATCATCGCTCCAAGATGAGAGCTGCTTATCCCGACCGTTCCCTTCACCCCGGGGGCAAGCAGCAATACCGCAATAAGCAATCCGCCCAAGCCCGAGGCAAGAAACGACAGGGCCCGGATCTGCTTTTTCTCCCGATATAACAAGCTTCGTCGCCGGATCTCAGTTATCTGGTCTTCAATACTTCTCATATCCACCGCCTCCTTCGGTTCCTGATCATCCCGTTCACTATATACAATGCAGATCTTTTCGATTTTACTCACTTTTTCTCAAAAAATTTTCAAAAAAGACACTTCCTTCGAATTTTCATTCTTAGAATAAAATATACCCCATAGAATAGACATCAAGATTTAGAGATACCCTGTTTTTTGGACGTTGACAATTAGTAATCCCTCTTCTTGGACAGCAGGTTTTGGGAAATCCCCTTTTTCAGACATTGAGTTTTCAACTGGGCAACCAATGTTATAATCTTATTGTCCAAGAAAGGGGTTTACAATGAGTAAACGCAGTTTCACCGAGGAAGAGATGGCTCTTCTAAAAGAAAACAAATACACATATAGCGTGTCCCCAAACACAATCTGCTTCACGATCGCCTTTAAGAAGGAATTCTGGAAACGCTATATAAATGGCGAACGTCCAAGAGAAATTGTTCAAGCTCTCGGGTATGACTACGAGCTGCTTGGGGAAACCAGGGTTTCCGGCTTGCAGGGGATGATAAAAAAGCAGGCTCGCGAGGGCAACTTCCGCGAAGGCCAGCACGCCAGTTACGCCGTCAGCAATCATCCTGATTATTCATCCATGCCTGACGACCAGAAGCTTCGAGCAATGGAGCACGAGCTGTACTATCTACGCCACGAGATGGAGTTTCTAAAAAAAATTATAAATCCCGGCAAGGATACAGAGTAGGGAGTCTGATCATGGAAAAGACATCCTACAAATATGAAGTCATAAACAATACGCTTCAGGATGCATCAGAGGGCTTCAGCGTCACGGTTCTTTGCGAACTTGCCGGGGTATCCCGCTCTGGTTATTACGCTTGGTTAAAGGCCGCCCCTCTTCGTGCAAAAAGGGAAGAGAAGGACAAAGCCGACTTTGAGCTTATCCTTGGCGTTTACAAAAAGCGTGGATACGCCAAAGGTGCGAGAAGCATCTACATGGGGCTTCTTCATCTGAACCCGCCGGTTGTAATGAATATAAAGAAGATCCGCAGGTTGATGAAGAAGTACAATCTCTTCTGTCCGATAAGGAAGGCGAATCCCTATCGAAGGATGGCGAAGGCGATAAAGACCAGCAATTATGCGGATAACCTTTTGCAGAGAGAGTTCGAATGCTATGGCCCACGCTATGTCTTGCTGACGGATATCACCTATATTCCTTACAATGGAATGTTTGCTTATCTCTCCACTATCCTGGACGCCTATACGAAGCAGATACTGGCATATGTTCTGAGCAGCTCCCTTGAGGTGGATTTCGTCAAAGAGACTGTAGAGATCCTTCTTCGGGATCATGGTGTTTCACTCCACAAGGAAACCCTGATCCACAGTGACCAAGGCAGCCACTACACAAGCACCACATTCATCCGGATCATTGAGGACGCCGAATTGAGAAGGTCTATGTCACGCAGGGGTAACTGCTGGGATAACGCTCCCCAGGAAAGCTTTTATGGACACATGAAGGATCATATAGGCGGCATGGTAAAACAATGTACGGAGTTCCAAGAAGTAAAGACCATCGTAGATGATTACATGGATTATTACAATAACGAAGAGTATGTCTGGGAACTGTGCATGCTCTCTCCAAATGAATACTACGACTTCGTGACCACTGGGGTTTACCCTCTTGCAATAGAAAATCCCCCTCAGGTTCCGGAAATACAGAAATCTCCTGAAGAGTTAGGCAAGAAGGCAGCAAATAAAACCAAGAAATCCACATGACAATGATGATTAAAATGTTGACATCAGGAACCCGCTTGCCATGTTTACACAGGCTTGGGGACAGGCTCCGCACCTGACCCCAAAGAGCGCAGGGTCAGGCACAAAGCCTGTCGGCACTCCGTGCCAGCCTAACATGGCAGCCCCTAATGTAAACATATGAAACATCTGTCATGTTGATTGCGGATCACCTCCGCTTATGCAACTGTCAATGTTCTAAAACTCAATGTACGGAATCGAGGAGCCAAGAGAAAACTCTCTGTCCGAAAAAAGGAAAATCAAAAACTAAATGTCCTTGACATGGGGTACACTTTATTGGTTGCGGAATTATAGTTTAATAAAGAAACTGTCCTACGGCAAAGTATGAGGCGGTGTACCAAGGCATGTGGTGCTCTGCGGTCATAGAATGCTCATCAGCATTACCGGCTTGCCCATGTTCCTGCACTTATGGGCCAGGCTTCCTGCGGTGCCGTAGTAGGCCGACATATACCTAATATATCTGCTGGCGTTGTGGCCATGGTCATAGATTATGTTTTCCTTATTTTCTATGGACTCTGCAAATTCCGTATAATCCTGCCAAAGGGCCGCATTTATGTCTTTTATTTGGCTGATGTCACGGCCTGGCGCAAACAGGCAGACGATATCAT
>JAGAGL010000082.1:0-5939 GCA_017627595.1 Oribacterium sp.
AAGTATTTCCTTTAGCTTAATATAGACAGGCGAGGTCCTCTGATTAAAAATGATAGAAAACACCTTTCCGGAGCTCTCGGCAGCCTCATCCATGTTCCTTGCCTGTCTGCTATATACCCCTGCCGGCTTATCAGTCAAAACATTTAACCCATGTGCAAAGGCCTTGACAGCGATATCTTCATGAGAAATGTGCGGTGTTGCAATAACTACGGAATCTATTTTTAGATCACCTTTTTTTAAATGACGAAAAGTATCATCCGCAGAATCAAAGACCGGTATACCTGAATCCATAGCGGGTTTAAGCATTTCATTGTAAGGTGGACGCATCCTGGTAAGAGCACTAAGTTCCATTCCATCTATCCTCCCATCAAAAAGGATAGAGGCATATTTGCTCCCCATATTGCCTACTCCTATCACTGCTGTCTTCACAGGCACTCCTCCTTATTCAGCAAACATAAGCTCTGACACCATTATACTCCGAAATTTTTATATTTCAAGAACTGATGTTTTGAGAACGAGAATCCTAACTGGTAAGGCGGCTAACTCATGACATTTTCGTGAGTTAGCCGCTATTCCGTATACCGCATCACTGTATAATTCAACTGTTTCTCCCTACTGATGTCCATGAGAGAAGCTGGCATCTGTTTTCATAATCATCCATCTTTTTAAAGAATTCACTGTCTGACACTTCAAGTTCTTCTGCCTTGGCAGCATCAAATATACCGGATGTGTTGTGATATAATCCAATCTTACCCGCTTCTTTTTCATCAGAGAAATAAAAATCATCCCATACGATCTCTGTGCCGTCAGGACTCAGATGATTTTCACCGAAGATAGTGATTGCTGCCCCTCCGGAACCGCTGTAATAAAAATGATCGTCTCCCATCCATTGATAACTGCTTCTTGCCCAGCCATCAAATACGCTTTGTACTTCATCATCTTTTAATGTGAATAAGTTGAAAATGTAACTCCTTGGTTCGTTATCACCAAACTTTTCATCACATCCTATGATCAGCTCAGGAATTCCATCTCTGCTTACGTCTTTCAGTACATATCCAACTGCCTTTGTAAGATCATCATCACCAGGATACATACATTTCTCCATCAGTCCGTTTGATACGTACTTGTATTCCTTATCATGATCATAACCATTGGTTACTACTTCACGGACCTCCTCCAGAACCGGAGAATATAATGCTTCATAAGCAGCCAGATCCGCACTGTCAGGCTCAGACTCGTTTCCTGCTTTATTTGCAACTTCATCCATGCTTGTAACATGAACCTTACCATCATTTACTCTTTTATATTTTCCGTCCTCCGGAAGTACATCAGGAAATTCGGAGTTTTCAATTTTCAGAGTCAGATCATCACCGCTGACTGTATATTCACATGACATTTCGAAAGGCATTCCGCCATATCCAAGACGGTTTGCCTGGCAGGAAAATGTCTCCTTCCCGTACTTACATCCGCCTGCCGCATAGAAAACTTCAGTTCCCGGGTCTTTCTTGTACATATATAGATCGGAACCGGTGAATTCAAGATAAAGATCCGCTCCCTTTGCATCATCAAGGATCCATAAACCCTGTAACTCCTTATCTCCCGCAGCATCCCTGTTTAGATAAACAAATGCATCTTCAACCCTGTCATCCTTCTGAAATAGTCTGCTGTTATCATTTTCCGGCACAAGGAAATCATCCTGTTCAAAGCCTTCAAAAACTATTCCTTCATCCGTAAGAGTGATATTACCCTTTTGACCCTGATCCCAGTATAATCCTGCATTTGACATCACTGAAAATCTAAGTTCGTTTACAGTTACCATATCACGATATTCGCTTTTAAGTTCTTCCGGATCATCCGGTATAAACTCACAAGCCCAAAAGCTGTATGCATTAAGATTCTCGGTATCTTCTGCCATTGCCTGTCCGCAATATACATAGAGATTGTCACCGAATGGAACGACATCAATGATATAGTACTCTTCATCACCGTTTTCACCACCGTAATGATAGCTGTATTTGCCTGCCAGACGCCGGGCAAGGGACTTGTTTTTTGAATTTAAATTATCTGACCCGTTATTTTTGTCCGTAGATTTTTCTTCCTTTGAAGCATCCTCATTCTTTTCAGGAGCCGCATCCCCTGTAGATTCAGCTAACTCATCATCAGATGTCTCTTTGTTTTCTTCAGCAGACTCTTCCTGCTTTTCAGCAGCCTTGCTTTCCGGTGTATTTGAAACACCACCGCAGCCTGCAAGCATCGAGCAAGATACAGCACAAACCAAAAATCTCACTAAATTACTTCTCTTCATATAATTACTTCTCCCCCTATAAACACATGTTTTTCGCCGTTTATCTATGACATACAGATAGAAATCTATCAAGGTTAAAAATACAGGCTGTAGTCTTCATGCCACAGCCTGTATATAAACTGAACTTTCACGATAATCTTTTGTACAGCTCAACAAATTCAACTGCCATATCTTTTATAGCCATGGCGTCCATCAGAATATCCTGAGCATGTACCATCATAGACATCATAGGAATATACTCACCATTAATTTCCGATTGAATCATAGAGGTCTGAATCTGATGAGCCTCAAGAAGAGTTTCGTCACAATTTTTAAGTAATTCTTCAGCTTCTTCAAAATTTCCTTTTTTTGCTGCCTGAATAGCCTTCAGTGCTGTATCTCTAGCATCTCCGCCATTCACGATCATTCCCATGAGCATCTCATTATAATCGTCTTCGTTGAAATTATTAATATCCATACACATCTCCTCATAGTTCATCTATACAGGTTATACTACTTGTTCTATCGGTTCATTTAAACTATAGTATTAATACAAATTTCAACAAAACCCGCTCAAGTAATCACATTTACAATAAACAATACTTTTTTATTCCTTGAAATGACTCAACTGTATCTCACTTATGACAGCTGATCCAATGATCATTATTGCACCTATGATCCCTACGGAATTTAGCGGTTCCTTTAAAAAGAATGCGGAAAACAACAATGCTGAAACCGGATCGATATAACTAAGGATGGCAACCGACTGTGCCCGCAGTCCATCTATGCTTCCGAAATAAAGAACATACGCAATTCCTGTATGAACAAGGCCTACGATAAGAAGAAGTATGATTGCAGTCAGGTCGAGTCTCACTCCGTAGAATCCGCCTTTTACTAAAATGTATGGAATCATGACCATACCTGCGGAAAAGAGCTGAATTACAGTTTTTTGGTAAGGATCTATCCCTCTGATTATTTTATTGATGATGATAACTATTGAATAAAATACCGCGGCACCAAGACCGAACAATATCCCGGACATATTTCCGGTCCCTAAGCTTTCACCTCCGATAACACCTGACACCAGAACCATTCCCAAAATAGCTATGATTGCGCAGACACATTCTTTTAGCTTCAATCGCTCCTTGAAAATAATCGGGGACAATAACACGACTATCGTAGGCTGCATATAATAGCAAAGAGTGGCAATCGCAACTGTTGTATGATTATATGCCTCGAAAAGAAGCATCCAGTTGACTCCCATTACGGCGCCGGAAATAACAAGCCAAATTATAGTCTTAAGTGCCATTTTCCCTTTGGAAGTTCTATGGAATAAGCTGATAAAGATCAGAAGAAATAATCCGCCAAGAATTCCTCGTGAGAATGCCAAAAATGCGGATGAAACAGGAATATATCTTCTGAAAATCCCAATTGTACCGAAAATCAGCATTGATACAATATTCATCATTACCGATTTCCGTTCATTCACAGGTTCCTGCATTATATATCTCTCCTCATCGATTAACGCTGTTTTACCATGGCTATGTCTACATAAGTGGTGTTTTCATCAGGTTCAGAGATGGAAAGTACACCAATAGCAACCGCGTCCACTCCTGTAATGTTGTTCTCTGCTATTTATTTCTACAGTATACTTTTCTAATATCTGTTCAGGTGGAACCGGCTTCATAAAAAAGTATCCCTGTAGTTTTGAGCACGCAATTTTTCTCCATTCATTTTATATTTGAAAAGGGAAATTTATTCATGTCCCTTATCCTGTCCATTGAGATTTCACAAATCCCCCCTAATACAGGACACCACATTTTATTATGCGATGTCCTGATCCTGTTTATTTGATATCAAAAAAACCAAGTGTCTGCAGCATCTCTATCACCTTCTCAAGATACTCCATATCTGTGATCGACCACCGAATTCCAAGCCTTCCCAAAGCCTGTACTGTGAACCGGTTATCACAGGCAATATCCTGACGGCGATTGTCATCCGTAAGGTCATAGTTAATAAGCGGTGAAAGAAATGCGTTGATATCATCATCTGCAAGTCCCTCTCTGAGCCTTTGGGCAAATGCTTCATCCGTTACTGCATCCAGGTAAAGACCACACAAATCCATTGCTGCCACTACGTCTGCCATATCCACCTCGTGAGAATTATAAACATGGAAGACTGTGAAATCTGACGGTGTACCTGCAAGATGTACAACTGCTCTTGCCGTCTCATCTATAGGTGAGAAATCGGTTTGATCATCCAGCTCTGAATACGGGATACAACCCAGTACTGCGTATGCTCTTAATGTATTCATGAAATTGTTAGTCCTGAAGTTGATCTGGAACTCTCCGTCTTCCTGTCTGCTCATTAGATTTCCAAGTCTCATGATCTTACCATCCAGTCCCTGTTCTGCTACAGCCTTAAGCACTTTTTCCTCTGCAAGATACTTGGTGTGGACATAAGCATTGGAGGTCACATCCTGACCGACATCCAATGAACATTCCTTAAATACGTCTTCTGAACTTACTCCATCTACTGCTTCACCGCATACTGATGAGGTAGACAGATGAATGAGTCGTGCCTTCTTCCTGATGCAAAGATTTATGAGATTTTCCACGCCATCAACATTAACCTGTCTTAGGAAATTGAAATCAGCAAAATGCTTTACACTGGCAGCGCAGTTTATAACTGTATCAAAGTATTCTCCTTCAAGTGCTGCTATGGCTTCACTGTCGGTTATATCACTTTCTTTCACAAAAATCCTATTACCAAACAGTTCTTCATAAGCATTATCAAAGTAATAGAACAACTGCAGGCGCAGACGGCTTTCACCGCTTATATACGCATTTCCTTTCTTCTTGCCATTTACAAGACATATTATCCGGCAGTTACTGTGGTCTATGATTTCCTTCAATACATGAATACCCATAAATCCTGTTGCTCCGGTCAGAAGTACATCTCCAAGGCTTCCGGCCTTTATGCCTGACACAAATTCACGAGTATTATGCGCAAGCACTTTTTCAATCTCCGGATTCTCATAAGTCCTATGCTCAGAAACTTTTTCTGCCTCTGTCCGCTCATCATTTTTGTCATCATGCTGTGCAGACTCATATTCCACATTGACACTATCCCTATGTCTTAGAATCAATTCCAGTTTCTCTACAGTCCTGGCATCGAAGATATCCTGATACTCCATAGGTATATTCTGAACCTTGGCTCCCATGAGTACCTTTGCTGCCGTAAGTGATGTTCCTCCCATCTCAAAGAAATCATCATCTATTCCGACTTCCATGTTAAGTGCCTTTGAGAACAATCCGCAAAGCCTCTTTTGAAGTTCATTTTCCGGCTGCTTTATGATCTTGTTGCTGATGACCTTATTTATTTCAGGCAGTGCCTTCTTATCTACCTTTCCGTTAGCTGTCATAGGCATACTGTCCAGCTGCATGAAGGCCTGCGGCACCATATAGGCTGTAAGATACTGTGAGATATGCTTTTTCAGCTTTTCAATGTCAATCTTTTCATCCGCTGTGAAGTACGCTGCAAGATAATCTGTCTCTCCATGAGCCACAATGACTACTGCTGTACGGATTGACGGATATGTTGCCATTACACTCTCAATCTCTCCAAGCTCTACCCGGAGTCCACGGAGTTTTAC
>JAGAGL010000083.1:0-17928 GCA_017627595.1 Oribacterium sp.
ACCTGAGCTTATCTGCCCTGCAAGAGAAGTATTCGCTAACCCTGACAAGCACACACTTAAGGAGGCTCAGGACTGGAGCGACAGAATCTATCACATCAGCCAGGCAATCTATGGCGGCGGACAGCCATCAGGTGAGGCACACGCAAGACTTAAGGAGACACTTGTACAGAGAGGTATCTTCAAGAGCGGCCTTATGAGAAAGCCTGTACTTCCTCTCAACCAGGAAGAGAAGGACTGGATCGCTAAGGGCATCAAGAACAGCGGTCTTGAGAAGGTTGATATGTCTAAGTTTGCTTAATCCAAATAGGGGGGGGCACCGAAATAAATCGGAGAGTAATATGAAATCCTGATAGATACGTCTCTTCCCCCGGGTAAGATCGGGGGAAGGATGTGGCTTTGAGTGATTTGACGCTCATATACTGCTATTCAGAAATTGGCTTTGATTTCATGATTCCGATGGGATTTTTCGGTGTAATAAGGAGATATATATATGGAAGTTGCATTAAATAAAACTACTACAGATGCAAAGATCACAGGCACTGTTCAGGAGCGCCTTGGTTTTGATCCAAATTCAGTTAAAAAGCTTTCATTTAGAGAGCTGGTTAAAAAAGTAGGACCCGGAATCATCCTTACAGGAATTGTTATCGGACCCGGAAACATCACAACATCAGCTATGATGGGTGCCAACTATGGATACCAGATGATGTGGCTCCTGATTCCTATCATTATCATGGGAATCACATTTACCATGACCGCTTACAGAATATCCATTTTTACAGGTATGCCTATACTTCACGCCATCAGACATTACTATGGAGGAGTTGCTTCCGGATTCTGCGGAGTAGCATTGTTCCTGTCGTGTTTCTTCTTTACACTTGGTAATATCACCGGTACAGGCGCAGGTATGAACCTGATCTTCGGATTTGACTGGAGAATCGGTTCTATGATAATGCTGGCACTCCTTGCATTCTGCTACCTTACAAAGGGAGTTTATTCAAAGGTAGAGAAGGGAATCATGATTTGTATAGTAGGTATGGTTCTTGCATTCTTTGCTACACTTATCGCAACAGGTGGTCCTAACGTTGGACTTATGGCAAAGGGATTTGTAACACCTCAGTTCCCTGAGGGATCTCTTACAACAGCTCTTGCATATATCAGTACCAATGCCGCAGTTACAGCCGGTATCTATGGAACCTATCTCGGACTTGAGAAGAAGTGGAAGAAGGAAGACCTTTTCAATGGTGCAATGCGTGCTGACGCTATCACACACATCGTAACTGTTGTTCTTATCTCTGGCTCTATCGTTCTTGTTGGTGCCATCGTTCTTAATCCTACAGGTACAACCATAAAGGCTCCTGCTCAGCTTGGAGAGCTTTTAATACCATTCCTTGGTAACGCAGCTCCTATCGTTATGGGTATCGCTATCATCGGCGCTGGTTTCTCATCACTTCTCGGAAATACACAGAGAGGTGTCGTACTCCTCAATGCCGGTCTTAATAAGGAAACAGGACTTGAGTCAAAGGCTGTAAAGACACTTTGTATCGTATGCCTTGCTATCGCAACTGTAATCTGCTTCTCATACGGTGGATCACCGACACAGCTCATCTTCATCGCTAATGTTGCTACATCTATCGCAACACCTGTAGCAGGACTTTTCATGGTTCTCATCTTATGGAAGAAGGAGCTTTTCGAGGGCATCCAGGCACCTAAGCTTTTACAGATTTCCATGACAGTATGCTACATCTTCGCATTATTCATGACCTATAGTGCACTTAAGAAACTGGTTGCACAGCTTCCTGGTGTCCTCGGCTTAGCATGATGCTGATTTTAAAAAAGCTGCTGATACAGAAATGTATCGGCAGCTTATGTTATAACATATTTTTTTTACAGGGTTTCTGAAACAGCTGCATCAGCGGTCTTCTTTGAAAATGATCTTACAAAAAATCCGAAAACATTTCTCACGAACGGACCTGCAAAGAATATCTGCCAGCAAAGAGCCATAAGGAAGTTCATGGCTGTGGTCTGAAGCCATACGGCAACAAGATCAGCGCCTGCATTCTTGAAAAGAATGGTTGCAACAAGGCTCATAAGCGGGCACATGAGACATACTGACATTGCAGAAATTGCGAGAATGATCATTATCATCGGATCCTTGCCCGGTGTAACAAATCTGAATGCAAGAATCTGTGCAAGCTTTCCTACGAACAAAAGCTCGAGCACTACGGCTATAGGCCACATGATCATCATTTCTTTAAATGCGGCAATAAAAACAAAATTCTGCATTCCGCCGACATTAAGTGAAATGTTGTAGCAGATCATTGCATAAACCATGACAAATGCCATAAATAATGTGAAAATAACATCCTGAAACTTATTCTGTGGTAACACGCTAAGGTTCTCCTTTCAAAAAACGGAAGACATCAGTGTGTTGTTCGTTATCACCACAGAAGGGTGTGCGTTTCCAATGATACCTGATCTGCATCTTCATTTACAATTACTAACGAGTCGGCATTATAACAGAAAAAAACAAATCGTGTAATACTATTTTGAAATTTTTTTGTTTTACAGTTCCACCGGTTAAACGTTTACCTATTGGCGGTTCTTTGGCAAAGAAGACCTTGAAATATAAACAGATTATTGATATATAAAAATATATAAACAAATATATAGATAAAAGACCATATATAAAAATATATAATCGAATCACGCAAATATAAATAACCAAGTAACTACAAGGCGGTGCTATATGAACGGACCCAATCCTTATACTATTTCTTTTGGAATAAGGCCTAACCAATGGGCTGCTGACAATATATAATTGTTGGCAGTCTACTTTTTATATGCTGGGAGATTTGGGCGTAATATGAATACAATTCATTATCACCTTCCGGGACTTTTTGAGTTTTATGAACTATATAAAATATTTCTCCCCCTGTTTAGAAAACATCGGGAATACTTTTATGACTGGTGTGAAATAGGTTCCATATATGGAGCTCCGGGAGATTGTCTCTGGGGAGGCGGACGCGTCGGTTTTGGTGAAGAGAATCCCGATAATGTAGTTTCACTGATGAAAGAATATCAGGTCTCTGCACGATTAACTTTTAGTAATTCACTGATAAGCGAAAAGCATCTCGATGACAGGAAATGTAATCGTCTATGTAACCTGTTTGAGAATTGGAATGGTGTTAAAAATGGTGTGATCATTCATTCCGATCTGTTGTTGAATTACATTAAGAAAAATTATCAGGGATTTTATTTCGTCTCATCAACTACTAAGGTTTTGACTGACTTTGAGGATTTAAGGATCGAACTTAACAGAGAAGAATTTCGATATGTAGTTCCTGATTTCAGATTGAATAAAAGGTTTGATGACCTGAATACTCTTACCGAATCACAGAAACAAAAAGTTGAATTCTTATGCAATGAATGTTGCTGGTTTGGCTGCTACGACAGAAAAAAATGTTATGAAAACGTCAGTCGAAAAAGTCTCGGAGAAGATTGTGAAGATCATATCTGTGTTTCGCCGGATGCAGAGTATGGTTATCGTTTCTCGGAGGCCATGAAAAATCCCGGGTTCATAGGTCTTGAAGATATAAAGAATGTATATACCCCTAAGGGCTTCTTTGAATTTAAAATAGAAGGCCGAAGTTTGGGCAGTGCATTAATCCTGGAGTTTCTGCTTTACTATATGACGAAACCGGAGTATCAGCTAAAAGTGCGGGAAGAGATATATCTTGATAGTTCACTGGATCTCTTTTAATGGTTCAGAAAATTGTAGTCAGATACGGCGCAGAATCATAAGCTAAAACTCACATCTTGTGTCATCTCGAAATCCGTCATCATAAACAGTCTGAAGATAAAGCCCCACAAATGGTGCTTTCTGAGTTATAGCCTCACAGGCTTTCTCATTCCATTTTATCGTATCTTTACGTCCCGAAAAGTAAGCGGAGTTTACTTCTGCAAAGAAATTGCTGAGTTCTTTATCAGGCTCAGCAATGCTCCTTTTCAGCATCATAGTTGAAGTATCTTTAAAGAATTTTTCGGCATCTTTCGAGTGTTCAAAGTCAAGCTTTTCGGTATGGTAAGAAGCCTTATCTCCCCTAAATTCTATAACCCCGTACTGACATGGAGCCACCATAAGTGAAGAAGTCGCTATATCTTTAAGTCCCGATTCGCTCTCGGCTATATTCTGTATATGCATATGGCCGCTCAGATTACAGCGCACACCATATTTTTCATAAAGCTCGCAAAGTTTCTCATACTGTCCTATAACAAATCCATCAGTAAACATCGGATTATGCGGGATCAGGTTCTGATGGCTTACGGCCAGCACCTGTTTCCCGGATTTTTTGGCATCTAAAAGCTGATTCTTTATCCATGTAAGCGTTTCGCCCTTGAGTTCCCCGGGTGCTTCCTTTGTGTTGACATCCACCATGAGAACTCTTACTCCTGAGTCAAGCTCAGTAATATAACTAAGTGATGAATCATCCCGGGCTAATGCTTCGTCATAGCCAAAATCTCTGTAGATTTGCGAAAAGTCTTCGGCAGAAACATTATCAACCATGGTATAACCGTCGCCCTCAAAACATGCCGCTCCGCGACTGTAAAGATCATGATTTCCGGGTATAACCAGAACTATAGTCCCTGCCTCTTCGATGGATTTCAGTTTTTGAGAAAAACCTTCATGACTTGCCCTTGCGCCGTTAAAGGTCAGATCTCCGGACAGGATAAGTACCTCCGGGTTTATTTTGATGATTTCATCCACAAAGGCATCAGTTATCTCCTCACAGTACTGCATGGATTTTCCGTCGGCATTCTCAATCAGCTCTGTGAAATATTTCCCGTCATCCGTCAGCTCCGGCGCTATATAATGAATGTCCGTTGCCACACATATGGTGGTTTCGAATGATAATATTTCCTTTTCAGGAGCTGCTGACTGCTCTGGATCTGGACATTTCAAAATAAGAAATAGAATTAGTACGAGTATAAATACCGGCAGTATATATTTTAAGTATTTCATGTTAATCTCCATTTCGGCGGCATAAATGAAAGAGTCCAGAAGGTTTGTCTTGGCATCCGTTACATCCATGTTTATATGCTTCTGTGAACCTGAACCGGGATGTATCCTGAAAAATCAAACACAGGAAAGGCCGCAGTCCGAATGAAGAATCTGCGGCCTTTTCCTGCAAAGAAAATCAATACTGCTTAAGATGTATAGCGAAACCTGCGATCATCTTATCAAGATAGATGAACTTCATGGTGCCGTCCTCATTGTAGGCGGCACTATCTTTCTTTACTCCCATGCCTCTCATTTCAAAAAATTTGGCAGCCTTTGCAACATCGTGAGCACCGATTGCAATATGCCCTTTCTCTCCGGGACCATCCTTTTTCATGATCTCGATGAGATCAGAAGCGAAGATAGAGCTGTTACCAACCCGTGGAAGAAAGCCCATCAGAGTGTGGAATTCATCTGCAATTCGTAAAGCATCTTCTTCACCGTCTGCATTGATACCTACATGAAGGACACAAAGTCCCAATTCCTTGACTGCATCAAAATCCTTTGACATTAAATCTGCCATAATGTACCTCCCGGTTTTGTAAATGTTTTTTTGATATATGACGGAGGGGTTCAGATGATCAGGGCCTACAAACCACTCCGTAAACTAGTTTACCACCGATGCCGCAAAAAATCATCATCTGATTGTAACATCAATGATTTTCTTTACAAATGCAGAACCCTGCTTAAACTCACCTCTGTAACAGTTCATATCATCACAAAATAGGTGCTTAAATAGCATAGAAATATTAAATAGTATTATAGTATAATATAGAAATAAATTTTGAAGGAAAGGGTGATATAGTTGCAGATTTCAGTTTTTGATAAAGTGATTAACATAGTTCTTCCGGAAAAGATGTCTACAGATAATGCAGAAGCCTGCAGCCTGGAAATCGAAAAAGCCCTGAATGAGCATCCGGGATGCTCACTCAGTTTTGATGCGGAAAAACTCACTTACATTAGCAGCATGGGGTTGAGGGTTTTATTAAAAGCCATTAAAAGTAAAGGCGAAAAAATACCTATAGAAAATGTATCTCAGGATGTGTATTCCGTTTTTCAGGTTACCGGATTTACAGATCTCATGGATGTGAGATTAAGGCTCCGAAGTCTTTCGGTAGAAGGCTGTGAGATGATCGGTGCCGGAAGGAGCAGTCATGTATACAGGTTGGATCCGGAGACCATAATCAAATGTTATGAACCGACTATCCCTATAAACAGGATCCGCCATGAAATGGATCTTGCACGAAATTCCTTTGTTAAAGGAATCCCCACCGCAATACCATTTGATCTCGTTCGGGTGAATGACAGATTCGGAGTAGTATTTGAGCTGATACAGGCGGATACAGTAGGGCGTTATATTACGGAGCATCCTGAAGAATTTGAAAAGACAGCAGTACAGTTTACCAAACTTTTAAAACAGATTCATGAAACCCATATGGATCCTGACAGTGGCTTTGTATCAGAGAAGGAAACCTGGATGGACTGGCTTGAAGGAATGAAGGATTTCTATACAGAGGATGAGTACGATTTCATGAAGTATATGCTGGATCAGGTTCCTGACCGGGATACTCTGGTGCACTGCGACTATCATGAGAACAATGTACTCTACCAAAACGGAGAACTGATCCTTATAGATATGGCCGATATAGGATACGGACATCCCATATTTGACCTTGCAGGTATGGCATGCCGGGCACATCTTAGTTTCATTCCGGGAAGAAAAGCCCATCATGGACTGACTCCTGAGGATATGGAACGTTTTTATGAGCTGGAGTTACGCTGTTACTTTGACATTAAAGACGGTGATAATGAAAAATTTAATGCAGTCAAGGATCTGTGTGATGCCTTCGGATATCTGAGAAGCGGTCTTTTCCCCATGAAACACCAGGGCATATCTCAGGAGCTCAGGGAACTGCATGTGGCTGATGCCCGTAAATATCTTTTAAATGATGAACGTGAGAAAATAAAAGAGAAGCTTAGGGGACTGAAAGAGTTTTTTGATTGAAACTATCAGGCTGATGACTATAGATGCAAAAACAGCAGCAAAACTGATTGAAACTATCGGGCTGACAACTATATATGTGAAACCAGTGGCAAAAGCTGGGATTAAACAGAATAACAAGATGGAAAGGAATAAGAATTATGATTATAACTTACGAAGATTTAAGTCGTATCAGAAAAGAAAATCCGGATAAAAAAATAGTGATGCTTAAAGGTACTTTTGACCTTTTTCATATGGGACATCTCAATATGATCCGTCGTGCAAAGGCCCTGGGGGATATTCTTGTTGTCCTTGTTAAGTGCGATGAGGCAATAAAACTTAAGGGACCGGACAGACCCATCGAGGATGAGCAACAGCGGGCATCCATAGTTGATGCCATAAGGTATGTGGACTATACCCTGATTGCCGACAGGAAGATAGATGCGGGCATCCCTGATGTTCCGGAGGAAGACAGGATGCAGTATCTGAGATATTATCAGCTGGTTTCGGATTTAAGGCCTGATGTGCTCATTAAACCATCAAAGAAGCTTCCGGATATCCTCATGAAACTCTACAACGAGATAGGGACAGAAATACATGAAGTTGAGGAAACAAAAGGGGTTTCAACAACACTTCTTATAAAGAAGATTCGTGAAAGCCGGAATTAAATGAAGGGGACCGGATAGACCGGCATATGTATGTCAGAGATAGACGGCAAAAAATACGAGTTTACAGAGTCAGTTTAATCTGCATCAGTATGTCAGCTATAAAGACTTAATACAGCATTAATAAAAGAGGAGTAAGTATTTATGAAAGTAGCAATCGGACAGGATTCACATCGTTTTGATGACAGTAATTCAGATAAGCCTCTGATACTTGGAGGTGTTGTTTTTGAAGGGGAACAGCCACTACTTGCCAACAGTGACGGAGATGTGATACTTCATGCAGTCACAAGAGCTATATCAGGCATCACAACAGTGGATGTGCTTGGACCAAAAACCAAAGAGTTTCTGAAAAACGGAATCACAGACAGCAGGGTATATCTCGAGGAAGGACTTAAGGATCTGGAGGGAAACATATCTCACCTGTCAATTTCCATTGAGTGCAAACGCCCACGCATCACTCCCAGGATTCCTGAGATGAGAAGAAGTCTTGCGGCAATGCTTAAAACCGATGAAAAGAATATAGGCATCACCGCAACAAGCGGAGAAGAATTGACGGAATTCGGCAAAGGAAACGGGATAAATGTTTTCGCGGTAATCACCGTTGAATAAAGCTCTGATTTAAAATAGCCGATCAGATTTTCATATGATTGACATAATAGTAGATAGGGTGAATATACCGGGAGGTTTTCTATGGTTTTATTGGTAAATGCATGTGTACGCGGTGAATCAAGAACAAGGCACCTTGCGGAGAAGCTGCTTGAAAAAATCGGAGGAGACCGGGTGGAGGTCAGGCTGGAGGATGTGGTCTTTCCGAAGACAGATGAAGCTTTTTTAAAGAAAAGAGACAGTCTGATAGCCACGCGGCAATTTGGGGATGATTACTTTTCTTTGGCAAAACAGTTTGCGGCAGCAGAAACTATCGTTATTGCGGCACCTTACTGGGATCTGTCATTCCCCGCTGTGCTTAAGCAGTACATAGAGCATATAAATGTTCTGGGAATAACGTTTGAATATACACCTGAGGGGATTCCTAAGGGACTGTGCAAAGCGAAGAAGCTCTACTATGTTATGACTGCAGGTGGAACTTTTGTTCCGGAAGAATACGGATTCGGATACATAAAAGCTCTTGCCCAGAGTTTCTATGGAATCAAAGAAGTGGAGCTCATAAAAGCAGTGGGGCTTGATATAGTCGGGGCTGATGTTGACGCAATAATGAATGAGGCGGAAACATGATGTTAAAAAGCAGACATCAAACAATTCATATTATTAACAGGAAAATTATAGGATTTATCATGGTGATATCGGTTATTGTCACCATGGCGGGCTGTGAGGCAACCTCTGTGCCTGAGGCAAATCCTGTTTCTGAGACTGTGTCCGAAGAAACAACCGAAGCGGAAAAGGAAAACAATGAGACTGTTACGGGAAGCGAAGAAACTGCCCCGGAGACTGAAGAAGTAAAAAGACAGACTGTAGAGCAGGATGAGAATGGGTACCCTTATCTTTCGGAAGAAGTGGATGAGGAATATCAAAAGGATCTTTTCGTTGAAGGCAGCAGCTATCTCGATTATACGGTGGAAAGGACAGGTTCTGTAAAGTCTCTTAGGGCTGAAACTGCCGTCCTTAAACATAATACCAGCGGAGCCACAGTATACCTTATAAGGAATGATGATAAGGAACTGGGCTTTGATATAAGCTACAGGGTTCCGCAGCTGAATAATGCCGACATACCGCACATTTTCGAGCATTCCATACTTGCGGCTTCGGAAAAATATCCGGCTACGGATCTTTTCTTTGATATGGCAAATACTACCTACAATACGTACATCAATGCTTTTACATTCAACACCTGTACTTCATACCTTTTCAGTACATTAAGTCAGGGTCAGTTTATAAAGCTTCTGGATGGCTATATGAGCTGCATGACCTCTCCAAAGATACTTGAAAATGAAAACTTCTTTAAACGTGAAGCACTAAGATATCAGTTGTATAACATTGATGACCCCATAACACTCAACGGAATAGTTTTTTCGGAAGACATGGGAGGACTGACAGACGGATCAGAAGTCTCCATATATGCAATAAATGAAAGCCTTTATCCGGATTCGATAATGAGTAATGTCGTGGGTAGATGCTATACGGATCTTGAGAACTTAAACTATAGTAATCTGCAGGAAGTATATAAGACATATTACAGATTTGATAATTCCCTGATCATTCTTTACGGAGACATGGATTATAAGGCTGTGCTTGAATATCTGGATTCGGAATATCTTACAAAGTATCCTGAAAAAGAAGAACCTGTAAATATCCCGGAAATAGCTGTTTCTGAAGGTTATGTAGAAACCGAATATGACATTCCGGTTTATGAGGATGATACAATCGGCTATCAGAACAGGGTCACGTATGCTTTTGATCTTTCCGGATTTACTCCTGAAGAAGAACGTGAACTGCTTTTGTTCGAGGCTCTCATGATGGATTCCTCTTCAACTTTTATGAAGGACGTAAAAGAAACAGGGCTTCAATGGAAGGTGGTTCAAGGGTTATCTCCATACAGCGCCTGGTATCCTACTTATCAGGTGATACTTAACACTCAGGGAGACGACATTGATAAGGATGTAATAAAGAAAATTTTTGATGACAGTCTTTCTGAAGTTTCACGAAATGGATTTCCCGAGGAAATTTATGATGTTGTAATAAAAAGAAGAGAACTGCAGGATGCCTTTGAAAGAGAGAATGTAACCTTCATAGATACTCTTTCCGAAGCAATTGCCGTACCCTGGACAAGAACCGGAGATCCAATGGTCATGGAAACAGATGAAGCGGTCTTTGAAAAATTCATACAGGATTCGGGGCAGACCAGAGTGAAGGAGCTTGCAAAGAAGCTTATGGAGGTGGACCGTAAAGCTCTGGTTTACTGTAAGGAAAAACCTGGGCTTGCGGAAAAGAAAGAACAGGAAATAGAGGATTATTTAAAGAACTTAAAAGCTGATATGTCGGAATCTGAGCTCCTTAAACTGATAGATGATACTAAAGATTTTGATGAATGGAGTGAGGAAAACATTACTAACAAAAATACAGTGATAAGTGTATCCGATCTGCCTGAGCCGGTAATATATGATACTCCGGAGATTACAAATCTCGGAGAATGTACGGTGGCAGCTGTACCGATTGATCAGAAAGATATCTATGACGTTAGTTTCCTTTTTGACACTTCAACTCTTAGGCAGGAAGAACTCTATGACCTTGTACTATATTTAAACCTTTTGGGCAATACGTCTACAAAAGTAAGATCTCAGGAGGAATTTGACAGAGAAAGCAGCTTAAATGGAAGCATAAGTACAGACCTGACCGGAGAAGGTTTTAAAGAACCTTTCAACAGATTGTATCTGGAGATATCACTGGGAGGATTTACAAAGGATTTCAGTAATAATCTCAGTCTGATGGAGGAGATGCTGACAAAATCAGATTACAAAAAAGATGAAGTGCTGGAAATAGTTCGATTACTTAAAAACAGCTATGATCCTTCCAATATAAGTTCTGATAATGCAGCATTAATCCTTTCCAGGGCTCTTGAAGGTGTAAGTACAGGGTTTGAGTACTACATCATAAGAGGCATGCATGAATATCTTACCGGTCAGGAAACTGCACTCTCAGAAGATGATGCAGCGATCGAAGCATTGGCAGAAAAGATGGAAAACGTCCGTGATAAGATATGGCATAGTGACCATATGATCATGGGGATAGCCGCTTCACCGGAGGGTATTTCTGAAATAAAAAGTGAAGGTAAGGAACTTATAGACAGAATCCCATCCGGTATAGTTGAAGATTACCGGGAGTCCTATGATTATGGAATCCCTTCCGAAAAGCGGATAGGCATCATTGTAAGCAACCCTTTGCAGTCATTACGTGGCGGGATTATTTTGGATGAGGCTGAGTTCAGGGGCAGATACCTTCCTTTTTTTGAGGCGCTTAACGACAGATACATTATTCCTGAAATGAGATACAGGAATGGTGCATATGGTGCGAATCTGACTTATATTATCAGTAAAAAACAGATTGGTATGGGTACAATAAACGATCCTAATTGCAGAACAACCATGGAGGCTGTGGATGAGACTCCGGCAATACTCAGAGAAATGGATCTCACGGAGGAGGATCTTGATACATACACAGTTTCCGCATACCAAAAGATCGCGGTCCCGATGGGTGATATCAGTCGTGCGGATTCCGGTATCTATAATTATTTTGCGGGAATAGATCCGGACAATTTACTGTATATATCCGAAGATATGAAAAAGGCTGCAATTGAAGATAAAACGGTGGCGGCGGACATAATTGAAAAAATGATTAATGACGGTCACTTCGTGATGGCTGGAAGCAAGTCAAAGCTTGAAGAAGATAAAGATTGCTTTGACATGGTGTTTGCATTGAGTGAATGACAGAGCTTAGTGATCCACCGGGGACGGTTCTCGCCGGCGAGAACCGTCCCCGGTGGATCAGGTCGCTGACATACCGGTCAGACATTTATAATAGGATTAGGAATTCTAACGTTTATGATAAAACATGGTGGAGGGATTTTATGAGAAGGTCGTTCAGAAAGTGTTTGATGGCAATTGCGGGGAGTGTCTTGATTATGCTTTCGGGATGTGAATCAAGGGACCGGATAATGGACGGCGACGGTATGATTCAGACGTTTTATTATACAAATATAACCCAGGATGAAGCGAAACGAATGATGGAACAGGATGACGGTCATGTTATCGTTGATGTGAGGAGACAGGATGAGTATGACGAAGGGCATATTCCCGGAGCCATACTTATACCAAATGAAAATATAGAAAACGATCCTCCGGAAGAATTACCCGATCCTGAGCAGATCATTCTCGTTTACTGCCGCAGTGGACGGAGAAGTAAAGAGGCTTCACAGAAACTTGCTGATATGGGATATAGGAATGTTTATGAGTTTGGAGGAATCATCGACTGGACAGGTGAGACTGAGAAAAGTGAAGAAACAGCTGAAACAACTCAGGAAACAGAAGATGAAACAACAGAGGAAACAACCGTAGGAGATACGGAAATGATTGATAAGACTGCAACTTTAAGGTTTGAATCATTTGACGGAGGCGGGCCGGAATTTAATGTGATCATAGAGGACGAAAGCATTGTATCCTATTCTGCTGTAAGAAAGTATGCCAGTGAAGATCATGAAATGATGACAGGTGCCGGATATGATGAGGTATTCACATTTACCGGTATAAAACCCGGTGAAACAGATATGCGTATAGAGGCACGCTCACCCATAGCAGATAATTTTGATGCAAACTATAAGGTAGTCGTCAGTGAAGATCAGAGCGTGAAAATAGAAGAGCTTTCGGTAAGTGAGCCGCCTTTAATGTAAAGGGTATTACTCTTCCAAAATAAATTTTTCTATCACTTCCGCGACACCGTCGGCATCATTGGTGTCGGTAATGTAGTCGGCGCGGTATCTCAGAGCGTCCTGAGCATTTTCCATGGCGACGCCGAGGCCGGCAAACTCTATCATGGTGATATCATTTAAGCCGTCTCCGCAGGCAATGAGCTCCTCGCGTTTAAGACCAAGCTTATCAAGCAGCTTCTTTAGGGAGGCTGCTTTTTCTATGCCGTTCGGAACTATCTCGAGGAAATAGGTTTCCGAGAAGAAGACATTGATCTTATCTCCGTACTCCGCCTTTATCATTAACTGGATTTCCCTGAGATGTGAATAGTTACCTACGCAAAGGAATTTGCATACAGGACCGTCAAGTGCAGCGTAAAGATCCGGAACCTGCATGAGAGGCACACGGTTTATCTTTGCCTCAAGCTGAGCGTAGGGGTTTTGGCCATCAAGAGTGACGATGCCCTTTTTGGTGTAGGTTAAGATCGTCACATCATAAAACAGCTTCCCATAGTCTATGATGTCCGGATAAAATTCTTCCGGTAATGTTGTCTGCATGAAGGTTTCACCGGTGCGTCCGTCCACGATATGGGCACCGTTGAAGGCCAGCATATATCCACCTGTTTCTTTAAGGTTCACCATTTCGGCCACCGGCAGGATCCCGACCAACGGACGGCCGGAAGCCAGCACTATATGAACTCCCTTATCAGCAGCTTTTTTCAATGCTTCCCTATTATGTTCTGAAACTTCCTTTTGTGAATTCGTAAGTGTTCCGTCCAGGTCCAGAGCTATCATTTTATACTTCATAAAAACTCCATTTCTCCGCCTTTTGTCAGCAGCACAAATAGTGATGAAAAGCGTTTATCAACCTATATTTCTTTTGGAAAACAGTTTTATCAGCTGGTATCTGCTGTTTACATGACACTTTTCATATATGTTTTCAACGTGCTTCTTCACGGTGTGGTAGCTTATCATCATTTCGGCGGCTATTTCCTTGTAGGTGTAGCCCTTTGCCATAAAAGAAGCCACCTTATGTTCTGTTTTGGTAAGCTCCTTAAGATATGCTGTTGCTACAGTCGAAACCGAAGCATTATCCTCCAAAGTCATATCAGGTACTTTTTTTTTATGTATGGTTATCCAGTGATACATATCCACTATTCCGTTGGAATAGCTTTTCGGGTAATCATGTATGGTGTAGATATAGTTTTTGATAGTTCTGTTATGTACTCCGGAAGTGTCATCATCACTCATGCCGAGAAGAAACGGAAGCCAGCTGCAGGGCGTATCCGGATCAATGTTTCCGACAGAGCCGTTTCCCATAAGCTCCTCAAGTTTTTTCACCGCATCGTCACTATGGAAAAGCACATGCATAAAATCATCTGTGATGAGATAAGCCTTTTCTCCGGAGGCGATGATCTCTCCCTGTATCCTGGAAATGATCCTGACCTGCTCATATTTTTTGAAATTTTTATAGGACATGGCGATATATGAGTATATGTCCCTGAAATACGATATATCGTCATCGGTAAAATCGCCATCCTCAGCGCTTCTCAAAAACAGGAGCTGGATGTATGCATTGATGCCGAAGGCCATAGTCAGGCTGTAGTGAGCCTTAAAGCATTTTTCAAGAAAGCCGGTATATCCGGAATTCTCATAGTCTGAAAGTATATCGCTAGCCCGATAGAGTCTCGGGTCCGTATCAAAGTAGGTTAAATGGTCGCTTACCGCTGAATCATATATAAGCTTTCGAACCTTATCCTGATCCATATGCTCAAGATACAAATGCCCTTCATCATCATTAAGCTGGCCATCCTTGTCCGTCATGGAAAGAAAATGTCCGTGAGTGTCGAAATACATGATTATGACTTTATCCAGTCCGAAGTTTCTTTCCAATGCTTCAAGCATGAAGGGGCAGAAAAACTCCTGTGCAGAGATCTGATGATTCTCCATCTCAAGAAAGAAGTTCTTCTGACCGTTGTTTTGTTCGTAATTCATCTATGCTGTATCAATCCTTTAATTAAAACGTTTTTGGGATAACACTTATTTTAAATGATAGATAATTATAACATGAATAATCTTTTCAAAAAAAGCAAAATATACTTGGGAATATATGTTCTTTAATATGTACATTTTTCTCACATGATTTGCTATGATATTTATAAATAAAGAAAACCACAGCTCTCTGTGTAGAATAACCATCGCGCTGGCGATTTGGTACAATACAAACAAAAAAACAGGGCTTTCGCCTGGGTGATTCATCCAAAGCGAAAATCCCGTTTGTGATAAATTTTTAATTACTGTGCAGCATATTTAGCAGCATTTTCACCTGAAATAAAGCCCATGTAAGCGCCTACTCCAAGAGCCTCGCGGCCTGGGTAGTAATCACCGAAGAAACCTGCTGAGCTGATGATACCTGCAGCATAAAGACCGGGGATAGCATTACCATCCTTATCAGTTACCTCACCTGCGAGGTTTGTTTCGATTCCGCCGTAGTTTCCTCTTGTAAGGTCATACTCTTTTACAGCGTAGAAAGGACCTGCATCTATAGCTGAAAGATACTGGGCATCCTTACCGTGATCTGTGTCCTCGCCTGCCTCGCAAAGCTTGTTGTACTGATCAACTGTTGCCTGAACTGTTGCAGGATCAAGGTTCATATCCTTGGCAAGGGTCTCGATGGAATCCTCCTTATATGCCTGAATAACAGAACCCTCAGAGGTTCTCTCAAGATACTCCGAAAGCTTCAGGAATTTGTCAGCGATCTCCTGATCCATGACAACCCAACCGTAATCAGCTTCCCCTTCGTTAATGAAGTAGATCATCTGGTCGTGAACTCCGAGAGCTTCAGATACAGGACGGTTGCCCTTGTTGTCAAGAAGGAGACATTCGAAGGGATAGCTGTTATTTGGCTGACCTACAACAGGCATATCATAAGGATCCGGTGCAAAGCATCCACTCATTGACTCACCAAATGCTGACTTAACTGCACCAACTTCAACAGCCATATTGATACCGTCACCTGTGTTGGAAACAGCAGTTGAAGTGAAGTTATGGAGTGCATCCGGAGCGAGCTCCGCTGTGAGATCGTCATTCCATGCATAATCACCACAGGCAAGAACTACAGCCTTTGCATTAATGGTCTTTGTACCTGTCTTTGACTCACAAACAACACCGGTTACATGTTTTTCAGAATCTGTGATAAGCTTTGTTGCCTTTGTGTTGAAGTAAATAGGAACACCATTTTCAACAAGGTCATCCTCAAGCTGATTTACAAGAGCCTGGCCGCCCTTTACTTTAACTTGAGCTGTTGCAAGGTGAATGTTTTCGGCGTTCTTCTTTGCCTGCTCTGAAGCTGCGGGAACCATAGTTCCTTCATCGTTAAGCTTGTAGTCAACATTAGCTGCAGTAAGAAGCTCAAGAACATCAGGAGATACTGCGCAGGCTGTGTTGATCTTATCCATATCAAGAGGATTTCTTTCTGTAATCTTGTTACGCTTTACCCATTTCTCAACAAGCTCAGGAACACCTTCAGCTGTATCAGCTGCGATAAATGATCCTGATGAGAAGATAGATGTTCCACCGCCGAAGGCAAGCTTCTCAACCACGATAACATCAGCACCTTCACGGCTGGCTTTCTGGGCAGCTGCAAGTCCAGCGATGCCGGCACCTACAACAACAACGTCACAGTCAAGAGTCTCATCCTTAACCTCTACACTGACTTCACGGTTCTTCCATTCAGAAACATCTCCGCCTGCCTGCTCTATAGCATCGCTTACAAGCATACGAACAGCAGAACTTGAAATAGTTGCTCCGGAAATAGCATCAACAGCCAGTGACTGATGCTCAATGATGGAATCGGCCATAAGCTTTATACCCTTATCACCTACACCTGCAGTCTCATTCTGCTCTGTGTAATTGATCTCTGCGATCTTTCCATCCTTTACTACAACTTCAGCGGTAATGTCTCCATCCATTCCCTTTGCTTTAGCGGTATATGTACCGTCAGTAAGAGAAGAAGATGATTCAGCAGCCTCTGTTGCTGCAGCTGAAGTTGCTGCCTCTGCAGAAGCCTCTGAAGCCGCAGTAGTAGCAACCGGTACAGAAGTAGATGCACAACCTGTAATGGACAGTGCTGAAACAACAGCTACTGTTCGAAGCATTGACTTGTTCATTTTTGATTTCCCCCTCAAAAATAATGATACAAAAGTCGGTTTCCCGATATGATTGTTAAATTTTTACCATGGTATGAAGGGATTATATTACATATAACTTCGGCTCATTGTACTTATACTCATACAATCAGCCTATAGCATTACCGTTTTGCATACAAAAAATCAATGGAGATAATAATATTTGCCTATAATGTACAGGGATCGTCACATGAATCTGGGTTTCGGCACTGATTATACCGAGTGTATGTTTCTTCGTATCAGTGCGGATATATTTTTGTCTTTTGAGAAACGGCGGTCAATCAGAAACCGCAATAGGTGATTGTGTGGCATCAAGATACAGCAGGAATAAGTATTATCGGATCATTTCGTAAAATGAGTGTTGACTAACGACCGAACGGTAGTTATGATATGAATAGTTGTATCGTAATGTTTGCTACTGGAGGGAAGCTATGGAGAAGGGCAATACAAGGGATGAGATACTGGATGTCGCGCTCGATTTGTTCTCAGTAAACGGATATGAAGCTACGAGCATCTCACAGATCGCAGATGCGGTAGGTATTCGCAAGGCATCTCTGTACAGCCATTTCGCAAGCAAGCAAGATATTCTTGATAATGTCGTAGACTCGGTGTTGAAAGGATATGCA
>JAGAGL010000084.1:0-4911 GCA_017627595.1 Oribacterium sp.
ACCTGAGCTTATCTGCCCTGCAAGAGAAGTATTCGCTAACCCTGACAAGCACACACTTAAGGAGGCTCAGGACTGGAGCGACAGAATCTATCACATCAGCCAGGCAATCTATGGCGGCGGACAGCCATCAGGTGAGGCACATGCAAGACTTAAGGAGACACTCGTACAGAGAGGTATCTTCAAGAGCGGCCTTATGAGAAAGCCTGTACTTCCTCTTAACCAGGAAGAGAAGGATTGGATCGCTCAGGGTATCAAGAACAGCGGTCTTGAGAAGGTTGATATGTCTAAGTTTGCTTAATCTCTTAAGTTATCCAGATTTATCCATAAAGAACCACGGGATATGTGAATTCATGTCCCGTGGTTTTTGTTATATAATAATATGAGTATTATAAAGTTATGAAGCTATGGCAAAGTCCTTCGGGGCATATGTCAGATACAGAAATCAGAATAAACTATAATGATGGAGAAGGTGGTTAAATGGCTACACAGGGAGCGGTACAGGAAAGAACAAATATCAAACTTCGTGAACCAAGGAAATATAATGTGATCATGCATAACGATGACTTCACCACGATGGAATTTGTGGTTGGGATTCTTTTGGAGATATTTAACAAGAACGAGATAGAAGCAGAGTCTCTTATGATGACTGTTCATAAGGGAGGCAAAGCAGTTGTCGGCTGTTATCCGTATGATATAGCGGTGTCAAAGGTCAATGCTGCCAAAATACGTGCAAAGAGTGCCGGTTTTCCCTTCAAGATGACAGTTGAGGAAGCGTGAGTGATTTAATTTATATACATTTGGGATTTTTATAGACCCCGGACAAAATGATTCAGGTAAGTAATAAGGCAGGAATTAAAGAACTGTACAGCTTATTTACCTATGAAAGGATATTTCGATGAATGTAACGGAAGAGCTTGCGGCAATTATAAACAACTCCTATACAACAGCCATAAAGATGCATTATGAATATGTCACTCCCGAACTGGTGCTTCTGGAGATATGTTCTCATGATGATTTCAGACTTGCTTTCGGAAATTGCGGGGGAGATGTAAAGGAACTGGAACAGGATCTGGTAAACTATCTTGAAGGCTTCGTGGATAAGAAAGAAAAAGGCGGACCTGAAATGTCGGCCGGTATGGAGATGGCATTTACAATAGCCCATAATCAGGCAGTAAACAGTGGCAGGTCAGTAGTGGAGCTCAGTCATTTTCTGCATGCCATTTTTAATCTAAAAGAGAGCTATGCCGCATATTACATGAACAGGCAGGGAATTGACGAAGCCTCCCTTCTGGAGGAGCTTCTTTCTGTCTATGAAGACGAGGATGAACCTTTGATACCCGGGGAGAATGTAAGCTCGGGAGAGAAGCGGGAAGAAGAACCTTTGTCTGACTTTGCACCTTGCATAAATGACATGCTTCAGAATGTGAATCCGCTCATAGGAAGAGAAGAGGAGCTGGAGAGAACCATTCAGATCCTCTGCAGAAAAGACAAGAACAATCCTCTCCATGTGGGAGAACCGGGAGTCGGCAAGACTGCCATCACCTACGGACTTGCCGAACGTATAAATCAGGATAATGTTCCGGCCCCATTAAAGGGTGCGAGAATATATTCATTGGATCTCGGAAGTCTCCTTGCGGGAACCAAGTATCGCGGAGATTTCGAAAAGCGCCTTAAAAAAATACTTTCCCGAATAGAAAAGGAAGATAATCCCATCATTTATATCGATGAGATACATAATCTTTTAGGAGCCGGTGCCACAGGTGAGGGCAGCTTTGATGCGGCCAATATCCTGAAGCCGTACCTTGCAGCAGGGAAGATACGCTTTATCGGAGCCACTACATTTGAAGAATACAAAAAGCATTTTGAGAAAAGCAGGAGCCTGGTAAGGAGATTTCAAAATGTGGAGATCAGAGAGCCCGGTATAGAAGAGTCCATAAAGATACTTGAAGGACTGAGAGCAAAATACGAGAAGTTTCATGGGGTGGTTTACGGAAAGGGTGTGCTTGAATATGCGGTCAGAATGAGCGCACGATACATCAATGAAAGATTCCTTCCGGATAAGGCCATAGACCTTATCGATGAAGCTGGAGCCTACAGAAAGATCCATCCTTTGGAGCAGAAAAGACAATCCGTTGGAAAGGAACTTATAAATGAAGTTCTCACAAAAATCTGCAGAGTCCCCATAAAGGCTGCCGAAACCGATGAGCTTTCAAGTCTCGCAACTTTGGAAGACAGGATTCTGTCGCAGGTTTACGGTCAGAGTGAGGCTATTAAACAGGTGGTTAATGCCGTCAAATTTTCAAAAGCCGGCATGATTGAAGAGACCAAGCCCCTGGCCAGTCTTCTTTTCGTAGGTCCTACCGGTGTCGGAAAGACTGAAATAGCAAAGACGCTTGCAAAGGAGCTGGGCATCTCCCTTGTTCGATTCGATATGAGTGAATATGAGGAGAAGCATTCCGTGGCAAAGCTGGTGGGTGCTCCCGCAGGTTATGTGGGATATGAAGAGGGCGGACTTTTGACAGAGGAGATCCGTAAAAATCCGAATTGTGTATTGCTGCTGGATGAGATCGAAAAGGCTCATCCCGATGTATTTAATATTCTCCTTCAGGTCATGGACTATGCCACATTGACTGATAACCAGGGAAGAAAGGCAGATTTCAGAAATGTCATCATAATCATGACCTCCAACGCCGGAGCCACAAGACTCGGTAAGGCAGGCATTGGCTTCCTTGCGAAGGACGGTACCAAAGATACTCTCATGGAAGAGGTTAAGAAGACATTTCAGCCGGAATTCCGTAACAGACTGAGCCGGATAGTGGTGTTTAACAGCATGGATGAGACCATGGCAGAACTTATAGCCGGAAGGAAGCTTTCCGAACTTGGTTTAATGCTTAAGGCGAAGAAGGTTGAACTTAGCTATACAGAAGAAGCTGTTCAACTCCTGAAGAAAAAAGGAATAAGCAGGGAGTACGGTGCGAGAGAGATTGACCGGGTTATAGGAAATGAAGTTAAGACCCTTCTGGTGGATGAGATTCTTTTTGGAAGATTGAAGAAGGGCGGAAAGTGTACGCTTGACGCAAAGGACGAAAAATTTGTTGTACGTTTTGCTTCAAAGAGGAAGAACTGATTGGATGATCTGATTGAAAGAACTAAGAGAAAGACTTAAGCCGAAATAAAGTGAAAACAGGAAATATACAAAGGGAACCTTCGGCCAAAGAAGGTTCCCCTTGTTTTGTCTGTCTGATGATATGAGTTGTGTGAAAAATATCAAGATATTATCCATCGGGGACTGTTCTCGCCGGAGAAAACCCTCCCCGGTGATTGTAATTCAAAATGATTCGGACCCCCGGCATGCAGTTGATATAGAACCGGCCTTACATGGTTGACTCCCTTTCCTCCAGTCTGGCGGAAAGAGTGAGATGCTGGACGGAAGGCTTTTGGTCTTTGGGAGCCTCTATGGCTCTGATGAGCATCAGGGCTGCCTGAGAGCCGATCTCTTCTTCCGGAAGTTCGAAGGAGGTAAGTGAGGTTTCCAGCATACTTCCTACTTCGGTTCCTGTCATACTCATAACCTTGATTTGTTCAGGCACGGAAATCTTACGCTCTTTCAAGGCTCTTAAAGCACCCATGGCCTGGGCGTCACCTGCCATCAGAACAGCATCAATATCATCATATTTATCTAAAAGATCTAAGGTGCATTCATAACCATAAAAAATATCCTGCAATAAGGACTCTTTGGAAATGGCTATTTCCTCAAGACCTAATTCTGAAAGGGCACGTTTGTATCCTGTGTATCTTTCCATATATGGAGCAAGAGGAATGGAAGCGTTGATTATGGCGATTCTCCTGCAGCCTTTTTCATATAGATGATATACAGCTTTGTATCCTATTTCAGTGTAGTTGACATCAACGCAGCTTATGTTGGGGTCAAAGCATCTGACAAACTGTACAACGGGAATTTCTGTATTGATGTCCCTTATCAGACGCTTGTTGCTCCCGGTAGATGCGATGATCATGCCATCAATAAAACTGTTTCTTAATTTGTTAAGACTTTCTTTTTCTATTACACCGTCATTTCCGGTATTTACCATTATGACAGCGTAACCCTTTGCCTGGGCTTCTTTTTCTACTCCGAAGGCGACATGTGAAAAAATGGAGTAGTTGATCTTGGGAATGACTATAGCTATGGTATTGAGTTTTCCGTGTCTTAAGCCTCTTGCCAGAACATTTGGTTTGTAGCTAAGCTCCTTTACAGCAGCCATGACTCTGGCTTTGGTGTCCGGATGGACATATGAACTGTTATTAAGGGCTCTTGAAACAGTTGAAACATCAACGTGCGCCAGAGCCGCAACATCTTTAAGGGTGGCCATACTGATTACCTCATATATAAATGTATATTTCCAATCGATTGCTTCTGACATAAGGATGACAGATATGATGGGTTATTTGTAAATAAACAAATATATTAAATACAATGATACTAGAGTATACAAACGATTGCAATTGAAATATAAGATAAAAATATGCACAAATCTATCCTCAAACGAACATATAAATATGCACAATTACAGCTACACAAAACTGGATAAAAGCTACAATACGTACAATTTATTGCAGCCTATATGCAACAAATTGCAGTCAAAGCCGAAAATATTGCATAAGTTTTTCACGGATGATATAAATATCACATAACAAAACAAACGATTGCAGACGGCAAAGGCGCCTTGCTGATGCAGTTAAAGATTAAATTCACTATCATATTCGTGTAAAAATAAGGAGAAAAACAATCATGGCTAAGGTTAAGAATTTCAAGACAATATTCCCTGCAGTATCAGTACCACTTAATGACGACTACTCAATCAACGAGGAAGAGTTCAGAGTATACCTTCGTTGGATCAAGAGCTTCTATGA
>JAGAGL010000085.1:0-10367 GCA_017627595.1 Oribacterium sp.
AACCTTTGATTCATTTTTCAGGAAGTTTACGCTGAACATGAAGGGAAAACTCAGCCATGAAGTGGAGATTGGCTCTGACCCGTCCGGTAACATTACCCGTATCGGTAATGCCATGGAATCCATGACAAAACAGCTTGAGGATGCGATTGCAAAGCTTGCCAATGTGGAACAGCAGCTTGAAACCGCAAAGATTGAGGTAGAAAAGCCATTCCCACAGGAGCAGGAGCTTAACGATAAGCTGACAAGGCTTGCAGAGCTGAACAGTCTGCTTGATATGGACGAGAAGGGAGAAGATGCCGTTGATCTTGATGAAGATGCAGCAAAGCCGGAACCTGAAAATGTAACGCAAGAGCAGGTGAGTGAGGCGGAGGAGCCAAAGGATGATATCGGTGACAATGATTCTCAGCCGGAAATGGATTCCGAGGATATCCCCGAAGAATCGGAGCAGCGTGAGGATGTGAAAGCGGATGATAAACCGGTGGAAAAGACTTCTGACAGGACGGAAAGACCTTCCCTTATAGAAAGGCTGAATGAGAAAAAGGATATCGTGGCATCTATGGACAGGAAAGCAACTGATCCCCAAAAGAAAAGAGAAGAAGTGATAGCGTAAAGACTTAAAGGGCTTCGGGAGAACTATCCCCGGAGCCCCTTTGGAAAGGAGCAGAAATGGCAAAAAGCGATAATATGAATGATAGCCTTAACGATGCGGCAGTCATAAGTGCATTTAAGGACAAGACAAAAGAGATGTTTCATGAGCTTGAAGGCTTGAATCCCGAGGCAATCGAGGCAAATGTCAAACAGCTCGTGCAGGACATCATCAATACTTATAACCTCGATGCGACCATAGAGGATGTGGTGGTATCCGGTAGCCGTTGCAGAGGTATGGAAACAGAGGGGTCAGATCTTGATGTGGTGCTGTATTACAGCGGTTCGGAAAGAGAGAATTCCCTGTTTAACACGCTTCATGAAGGCGGGAATATCATAATGGGTGGAGTTAGCCTTGATATCAATCCTATATCGCAGGAACAGCGAGGGAGCCTTTCAGAATACTTAAGTGGCGTGGAAACATATCTTGCCGAAAAACAGGCGCAGGAAGCACAGAAACAGGCAGTTATTACCTTTACTGTGGCAGAATGCGGTGAGTTTCACAGCATGGGAGCGTATCATGAAGGTATCGCCACGATAGAAGAGGCAAAATCCCTATATGATTCCATGCAGAAAAAAAATAATAATATGATCACTGCCGTGGGTATCAATGTTCATGAGATCGGAACACCGGAGATGGATGATATCCAGTGGGATGTGCTTTATGGGAATGCGATTGACCTCGACAATCTGCGGTATGTGCCGGAGATATGGAATGACCGGGAAGCATTAGCCAAGGTGGGACAGCTCATAGATGCTTTCCAGGATGCAAAGGTGAGGGGAGAATTGCCGGGGTTAGTGGTGCAGGATATGTCCGTAGGTATGGATGGCGTAAAGCCTGTGTATGTGGATGAAGCTGCAAAGCTGGCGGCGGAGATAGATCGTTTTTCCAGTGACCGTTATCCATCTGAATATAAGGATACAGTAGATAACTGGGAAGCACAGGTGCAGAACATGGCAGCGGAGATCCGAAGCGGTAATGCGGGAGATTATAAGAAGTATCTTGCCGATGTGGTATCGGAGAGCGATAACATCGAGGATGTCCGCAAGGCTGCCGAGCTTCTAGTGAAGCTGGCGGAATATAAGCCGCTGGCCAAGGTGGAGGAGCTGGAAGAGGAGAACCTGAACCAGATCGACAATTACCTCAGCAATACCGTTCCAAAGGCGGAGGAACGCAAGGAAATCCGCAATGCCGAACAGGAACGCATTGAAGAGGAGGAAAAGAAACGCAGAGCAAAGGGAGAGAGACCATCACTCCGGGCACGACTGGCAGAGAAGAAGGCCATTGTTGCGGCGGCGGGTGCGAACCCCCAACTCGAAAAACAGCGACAGGTGCAAAATGAAGTATTATTCTCTCAAAGAGAGAGTGGGAAAAGATTTTTGTAGAAAGAAAAAGGAAGTAAAATAAACAGTTTAGTATTTGCCCGTAGTTGTCAGTGATGAGCTATCGACTACGGGCTTTTTTGCTGTAAAAAGCACCATCTCGAGTTATAATACTGGTATAGAAAAAACGAAGTATTCCGATATACACTTTAATAGGATTTGTACTTTTAAGGCGGTGATAATATGACCACGAACAGAATGACATGGGATGATATGGTTAAGACATTTCCAGATATGTGGATTCCAGTGGCCAATCCTGTAATGGATGGTGATGCGCCGGACATTTTGGAGGGAGATGTTGCTGCTGCGGTTAGTGATGATGATATCGGTGATAATAAGGACACTCACCGTAATCAGGGTTTGAAATATCGTCGGACAACTGAAAGCGGATGGAATGGGATGTTTTATGCGGACTTTAGTATTACAACTGTATAACAGAAAAAATAGATCAACCTTTTCTTATATATCGAATGGTGAGGAAGTGACTGCTCTGTTTGACAGCGGTGCAGAGGCACCAGTTTGGTGTACGGGGGAAAAGGATTTTGTTGCAGCATATCAAGATGCGAAGAAACTTGAAGACGAAACAAGGATATTTGGATTTGGAAAAGAAGCTGAGATGGCAGCTGTCTATGTTATACCGGACTTTTCACTGACGGATGGCAATGAGGTATACTGTATTAAAAACCTGCAGGTTGCCGTATGTTATCATCCATTGATTGGCTGCGACTTTGTTATGAGTGATACGATGTTTTCTAAGGCAGATACATATATCCATCGGATTGGCAAGAAGCAGTTAGAGGTTTTCTTTGAGAAAGATCAATATCGGTTTGCTATGAAAAATGCTCTTGGGACATTTAGCATTGTGACTTTTGCACAGGAAGAGGCAGAAATAACCTTAAAGAGCTGAGTGTAACTATGATGTTGCTCTATAATGGACTAATGTATAGGACTCCTAATAGGGTATCACGAAAATATCCGTGGTTATCTGATTGTAATAATCAGGTAACCGTTTTTTTGTTTACCGTCGATTTAGGAAGATAACCGTCGATTTGGGAATGATGGGCTACAGAAGATAATATTTGCGATAGAATTATCCGATAATACCACCGGAGGTATGCCTGATTATGAGAATTGCACTTTGTGATGATAATGGGTCTGATCGAGACAAAATCGAAAGTATTTTGGTTGAGTATTCAGAAAGAAAGGCTTGTGATTTTGAGTATTTGGAGTATGGGTCGGGACATGAATTGCTTGAAGCGTTAAAGGATAATGATATCCCAGAGATCATCCTTTTGGATATCAATATGGATGATATAGATGGACTGACTGTGGCAGGGAAGATTCGGGAGATGTTGCCGGATATCCCTATCGTGTTAATAACTGCATTTATGAGCTATGCGCTGGATGGATATAAGGTAAAGGCAAACCGCTTTCTGATCAAAGATGATCTGAAAATGACGCTGCCGGATTGTATGGATGATATGATTCAGGAACTTTCAAGGCGTGTTCGGACGATGACCTTTGATTTTGAAGAGGGTATCCGGATGCTTCCGCTGGATAGTATTACTTATGTGGAGTCTTATGGACATAAGGCAATATTTCATACAGCGGATGCTACCTACAGACAGAACAGGAAGTTGGAAGAGATTGAGAGGGAACTTGATATATACGATTTTGTTCGGGTGCATAAGAGCTTCGTTGTAAACATGAAATATGTCCTTAAAGTCAATAATTATAGCCTCACATTACAAGAAGGATCTGTCATATCGGTTCCTAGGAGCCGATATGCTGATGTAAAGCAGGCATATGCCAGATACAGAGGTGCGCATATATGAGTGAAACTACTATCTGGGTAATATTTTTTTCGATGACATTTCTAGAAATGACGGCGTTTTATATCTTCTTTCATTCGTTTTTTGAAAACAGGATAAATGGAGTCGCCACTGCTTTTTTATCTTGTTTGATAATAATTTCTGTGAGTCTTTTTATGGATTGGTTTGGTCATTGGAAACCGCTTGCTCAAGCCTTTGTTTTCGTTGTTCTGTGCCACTCGTTTTATAGAGCAAGCTGGAATCAAGCAGCATTCTTTTCTATGTTGTATCTTTCGGCTGCGTGGCTATGGGATATAACGGTGGTGGGTCTTACTTGGAGGTGGGCACCGTTTTCGTATGAAAGACCGGCAATAATCATCACTTATGTATCAAAGGCTGTGTTTATCCTATTTATCCTTTTCATAAAGAAGATATTTGCGCCCGCTTGGGATGTGGGGTTATATAGTGGAAAGGAGTGGAACAGAGTGATTTTTATTCCTGTCATTTCAGTTATATACGGGATATATTTTTATACGAAACTTATAACCATAGAAGCAGATGCGGCAACTGTTATGGGTATTATTTCCGCAATCCTGCTTTCTATAGATGTAGTATTCTATAAAATTATTCAGGATATGGTGAGAGAAAGGCAGGAGTTACAGATAGCTACTGTTAAGGGGCAGAAGATGCAGAGCCGTATTGATGCATACAATGAGATGGAGGGTTTGCTCCGATTACAGAGGAAAAAATTGCATGATTATAAAAACCAGGTGCAGACTATTGCTGGGCTTATTGATGACGGAAGAGAAAAGGAGGCAGGATCTCTTGCAAAGCAATTAGCAGAGAACCTGAGCGTGGACAGTTCAGTGGTTGATACAAAGAACGCTACGATAAATGCGATCCTGAATCAAAAATACTGTACGTCAAAGGAACGTGGAATCGGTATGACATTTGTTGTGGGAGATTTGTCAGGGGTATCCCTGCCAGCGGTCGAGATTATTATAATAATTGGAAACCTGTTGGATAATGCAATCACAGAGTGCGAAAAGGTAAAGGGAAGGGACGAAAATCCCGTGATAAGGGTTACAGCTACAGATGAGGGGCAGTTCGTATTTTCTGTAAAAAATCCTGTTTTGGAGGATGTCGTGATCGACGGGAATTCGGTTGTAAAGGAATATGAACCAGGACACGGAATCGGATTATCAAATGTGTGGGATGTGGCTGAAAAATATGATGGCAGCTTTGGGATCAACTGTGACGGGAAGAATTTTAATGCGACAGTGGTTATATGATGGCGATTACCGTATATTTAGGCATATTACCGTCGATACAGGAAATGCTATTATGTTCCGATTCTGATGATACGATATTTTATTCAGAAAACGGTGAAACAGGATTCTGTTCGGGTATCTAATAATGTATTAACAGGCATGAAGATGGGAGATGGAAATTATGCTTTTCTACATTAAGCAGGGCATCTGGTTAGCATTAAACAGTGTACTGGCAGGTATTTTTGTATTTGCGGCATATCAGGCCGTTTTATTTGTGATGCGGAAACAACGTCTTAATGATTATAAAACAGTGTCAAAGCTTCATCTTATCGCAGAACTGCTTTTGGCGATATATGCATGTACAATCTTAAAGATTACAGGGATTCTGGACAGTAATCTGCATTTTTCTTTTTCACCTCATAATCTGTTGGGATTTATACAGATCCCTTTTGTTGGCGGTTCCATAAGGATGATCACATTGAATTTTCTTTTGTTTGTGCCTTATGGATTTCTTTCCTTTTTTGTTTTTCGAAAAGCCGGAATGAATTGGCGTAAGGCACTGCTTATAGGATTTTTTAGTACACTTGCGATAGAGCTGATACAGGCGTTTAAGGGAAGAAACGCTGAAATAGATGATATCATCACAAATACGGCAGGATTTGAAGTTGGTTATTTATTCGCGGAGAGTGTTGGTCGGGTAATAAAGAGAGAAGGCAGGAAATTAGGGATTAAAGGAATTGTAAGTATAGTTGCTGTAAGTTGCATGGTAATACTTCTGATCTCCATTGTCGCAGACGGAGATAGAAAACAAGCAGAGGAAGAATCATATTATAACGGTATCGCAGGTATAGTGGGGACGTTGGATAATGAGTTAGAGGATATTTCGGAAGTCAATGTGTATTACCAAGGTCAGAAAAAGGAAGCCAGATATGACGATAAGAGCTTTTGGGATTTATGGTATGAAAATATAGGACTGAAGATTACGAATAATGCTGGTTCTTATGTGGTAGAAGAAAAGGAGAGTAGTGAATTTGGTGAGGTATCTCCGGAGAAAATGTATATAGAGGTTGTATATAGGGAACCACAGGAGTTCCGTTTTTCCAATAATCGTGAGTGGAGTATGAATAATGTGGGATATTTATTGTATTGCACTACGGACGGGAGCCTTTGGTACGGACCAGATGCTGGGAGAGTAACATTTTATGCATATTATAATGATGATGAGCATCCATTTTCTCCAGAAGAAGGTATGATAACAGAAGTGATTAATTGGTACAGGGAAAGTACGATGGTTGAATAATGAGAGTAGAAATCAATGTGGATCAAAGGTGGTTGGAGAGAAGTTTAGAGGGCAATAGATAAACAATGGAGGTGCCTGAAATGGAGAGTATATCAACGGTAGGCAAAGGCTATTACAATTATTATCATGATAAGAGTAGATTGGAGACGGCTGACGGGAAAGCAAAAACTGCATGGTATGACCGTGAGATCCCAACGGATGAGATTGGAAGGAATAATGTGAGGCCCAGCCGTGATTATGAAGGGGCTGATATATGCAGGAAGGTTGCCGATAAGTTGGAGGGTATTGCAGCATCAAACCGAAGCAAATACGGCTCTGCCAGTGAAGTGAAGGACGCTATATGGGCGAAATATTCCTCTCAGGGAGCCTATAAGAAGTATTCACATGATCAGCGTGCTGCAATGGCTATGGCTGAGATAAATATGACCTTGCATGGGACGGTCAGATATAGTGACGCAAGGATTATCGGAGAGATTGAAGAGGATTTTACGAAAAGTACTCTGGGAAGAGGTGATGATGAGGACAGGCAGTATAACATCAATATGCTGGGAAAGCAGATGGGGAATGTCCTTGGAAATAATGGCGTAAATCTTACACTTATGGGGAACAGCTGCTTTGGGATTAGTGTCAATGGCTTCTCTAATGCCCTTAGCGTGTTCCTTTTGGATGCAAAGGGGAATCCGGATGCAAATGAAGGCTTGCTTGGATCAATGGCGGCGGCATTACAGACCGGAAGGAATGCATCTAACCTTTTTCATAATATGCTGGTGGATGCAAACAAACAAGGGCTTGTACCGACAGATCAGTTGGCGAAGCTTAAACTGTTTAGCGAATTCAAGCAGATCACAGGCGAGGATATCCGGGAGTATAAGCAGACAAGTGATGGTTTTGTGAACAAGGACGGGAAAAAGGCAGCTGATGTATATAAGGAATGCCTTGAAAAGAGCACAAAGGTTCCGGCAGAATTCAAGGGTGTGGCTTTCGATTACTATAAGGAGGTAGAAGCCAATGCGATGAAGTATAACTTGGCTGAGGTTCAGGAGTTGACCTTGACTTTGGAGTATCAGAGCGGAGCGGTATCCTTGCCGGGTAGGGTAAAGGGATTTGATGTGAGTGCATAGGGAGACTTTGATGGACATTAAACAATATTGGAAGGATATATTAGCACAAAACCGTGATTCCATGAGGGGTTATTTCTGTCATAATGCGGTAATCAGATGGCATTGTGCAAATGAACAGTTTACTGTCCAAGAGTAAATACAGGATAATTGTGACTATCTTGGTGAATGGGATGGAATAATCGAGAGGAAGTGTGTTATCGAAGACCGTATTATTACGGCAGTAAAAGTGTTTCCTAAGGACAGAACAGCTTCATTTCATGTTGTCAGTTTCTTTGAACATAAAGAGAATCTGATTTCGGCATTAGATGAATACTGGGCTGATGACGGGAAGCCTCCTGATTGGAGAAAACAGATTAGGATTCACTAACGGGCAGACAGTATTATGCCTAAAGTTCATGACGATGATGGAATTTTTTGATCCGCAGAGGAAAGTACTTTGTGGATCTGATGGAGATAGTTAAAGAGATTCGGATGCAAGAGGATGATGGGAACATTGCTATGCCTTCATCGGTATTGGAGATTATGACAAAAACAGACAATCAGAAAAGAAGACCTTTAATAATTTAATAATATGAAGAGGGATCAGATTTGTATCAGAAATCAGAAATACTGAAATCAAGATGGATCCGATGTCCGTCCTGCAACAAAAAAACGAGAACCAAGGTGTATGAAGATACGGTGATGTTGCGATTCCCACTATACTGCCCCAAATGTGGGATGGAAACGAGAATAGATGTGATGAAATTTGAATACAAAGTAAGCGCCGAGCCGGACGCATAGAAGTTAGAAGATGCGGAGAGCCTGCTTTCTCAGATAATTGGGAAACAGGCTCTCTTTTTATTCGTCTATATGGGTTTTACCGTTACTCCTCATAAACTGAAGCAGCTCTCGTATGATGGGGATTAGTGCATCCGCCTCACTGTCGGTGCAGTCGGAGATCAACTGCTGAAGAAGCTGGATCCGAGGGTTGTCTCGGGAAATCCCGGGGTAAAAGATGTCCTGGGGGTTGATGTTGAGCGCACGGACTACCGGATACAGTGTTGCCAGTTCGGGATTAGCATTCCGATTGGTGTTCTCCATCTTCATTATGTTCATGGGGTCAGTACCGGCCAGTTCGGCAACCTGCTCCTGTGTGAGACCAAGTGCTGCTCGTGCCTGTCTTATTGTATCAGCCAGTGGCTTTGTAAAATCGTTCATTATAAATCACCTCGCTACATATTTTAAGGAAAGGTACTGTATATATGAACGAACTAAAAGTAAGCAAAATATATACTTATAAATATGGAAAGGTAAAGCCGAATGCAGGTGTACGATGAGCAGAACATACTATAACAGTGGTAAGGGCGATGATGACAGTATTTGTTATATGTTTCACGGTTTTATAAAGATGGTTATTAGATACAAGGCCCTAAATGCGATACGCTCTTATTTGCTGTCGGGGAAAAGGGAAGAGCTTGCTGGAGATGATATATATGTAAGCGATAGGCATATTGGGGATAAACCATGCATAGAAAAGATAAGTGTGGATCTGTGCGCGACCATATTTTATGTGGAAGATGAGGGGCTTGCAAAGGCTCTTGATAACTTGCCGATAAGACAAAAACAGGTAATAGGGTATATCTATGCGCTGGATTTATCGCCGGAAGAAGCGGCGAGGATGATGAAGATCAGCGTTCACGGGGTATATACACATAAGGGAAGGGCGCTTCGTGCGCTTAGAAAAGAATTGGTAGGAGATGCTGATTATGGATAGTGGAATGAGCAAGCATGAAAAGACAATAGGCCCGTTTATGGAGGGAGATATTATCCGGGCAGCCTGCAAGGGCTGTCCGAATGCTCAGGAGCAGGTGCTAAGGCATTATAGTCCTCTTGTAAGGATTATGATCCGCTCAATAGCACACTGCTCTTTTCATTTTTACATAAACAGCTATGACGAGGATGACCTGTCGCAGATCGTTATGATAGGGGTATGGGAAATGCTTGGATCATTTCAATAAGCAGGCCGCATTGCTATGAGCGGTTATGGCCTCTGGATTTATCCGAGGGTTGTTCCATATTCGGTTCATGAGAGGCTTCAGGTCCCAGGTATTGTTCAACATTAGATAGTTTTTGGTGCAGAGAGGCGGCATCTTTTTCGGCATTCTTGTATGTTTTTTCCAAAATGAGCTTGCGGCGCTGCATGGCTTCGTAATCAGTTCTTATCTCCTCTGCATTGACGGATTTTGGATCAAGTCCCATTTTTAGAAGCATACGTTCTGCACCGTCATAGAGGATAAGCTGCGTTTCATGCATTCGCAGGTATCTGTCCGGATCCGTGGACTTCTTGTATTTTTCCTGAAAGGGTTTATTGTCTCTGTACTGTTCCGCATAAAGGAGCAGTTCGGAGACTTTTTTCATTTCATGCTCAAGTTTCACAAGCTCAGATCTGGTGGATTTTGTTTCTGCGGTCTTGTCATCAATCTGTCTTTGAAGCTCCTTAAGGTTATCTGCGGCGGCATAACTGGCTGCAGCAGTTTTGAGATTTTTGACGGAAGCCCAGTGCTGCAATCCGGGGCTGTTTTTGTATTTTTCCTCTGTTGTGTCAATGAGCGTCTTGTATGCTCCTGTACGGGTGATGATATCTTTCTTTGGTATCTTTATGCGGGATTTTGGCCTGAGCTGCTCCTGCTGTTTTTGGGCAGGTTTCTCACTTTCGATATTCCGCCATTTCTCAGGTTTTTCAATCCTGTCCTTTATCTCTTCTTTTGTATAACCGGCTCCAAAGTTGCGGAAGCTGCCACGCACAGGTCGCTCCTGTCCCGGAGCAGTGAACTTGATATATTTTGCTCGGGGATCA
>JAGAGL010000009.1:0-42858 GCA_017627595.1 Oribacterium sp.
GAAACTCCGTATGAGAGAGTAGAGAAAGGACATCCAACAATCGTAGATTACTTTTACCACGAAGAAGTAAGAGGAACTGCCAATAGTGGAAAGAGAAATGTAATACATAATCCTTGATGGAAGAATAAACCGGAAGTTAATGGGGAGATGCCGATTAGTTTTCAAGCAATCGGAAATGATTCTTACGGACAATTATAATGCCATCATTCTGCATCTTTCCGAGTTCTTTTGACAGCGCTGTGCGTTCGAGATTCAGATAGTCCGCAAGCTGCTGGCGATCAAATGGGATGTCAAATTCTTTTGTCCCTTTCTGAAGGGAGATGGTGTTCAGATAGGACATGACACGACCACGGATTGTTTTTGGAGAAGTGTGAAAGCTTCTGCCGGACAGATGTAGATTTTTACGGGCGGATATGGAAAGAAGATTCGCAATCAGCGTATTTGCCCAGGGTTTATTCAATGATATAAGTTGATCTAGGCTGCCGACCTTAAGAAAGAGGATTCGGCAGTTTTCATTTGCAACGACATCCACAAGCATGGTCTCGTTATCCAGCAGGGCATAGGTTTCTGCAAAGAACTGTCCGGATCCGACATGGCTTAAGATAGTGCGATTTCCCCAGATATCGTTGCTCTCGATAGTGACACTACCATCGAGGACAATACCCATTCTGTCGGTAGTGGAACCGGCTCGCATTATGACAGAACCTTTTCTATATCTTTTTTCTGTTGCATTAAGCGCATCAAGGGCATTTGAAATACTTTGATCATTCATTCCCTTGAATACCGGGCTTTTGTGTATCTGTGCAGTGACCATAACAATATCTACAAAATTATTTTCAAAAATGTGGTTATAACCACTTACATCATGCACATATGATACTATAATGAGGCTCATAATTCAAGATATTCATTGAGGAGATTGCTATGGTAAGACAGATAATTCATATTGATGAGAATAGGTGTAACGGCTGCGGTATCTGTGCATCTGCATGTCATGAGGGAGCCATTGATATCATAGATGGCAAGGCAAAACTGGTGAGGGAGAACTTCTGTGATGGTTTTGGAGACTGTCTTCCGAATTGTCCGACCGGAGCAATCACATTTGAGACAAGAGAAGCACCTGAATATGATGAAGCAGCTGTTGAAGCAGCAAAAAAGGCAAAGGTAACTGGCAGGGAGGAAAATACAATGACAGATAAAGAAAAAGAGATGCAGAGAGAAATGATGGAGCACGCAGCTCACGCAGGTGAATGCCCCGGTTCAAGATTTATGCAGTTTGACAGATCTGCAGAAGCGGCAGAGGAAGACCGCGCACCTGCAGGCGGATATGCAAGACCGGTATCAAGACTTAATCAGTGGCCGTGCCAGATTAAACTTCTGCCGACACAGGCACCTTTCTATGATGGGGCGAAACTGCTGATTGCTGCGGACTGTACTGCCTATGCCTATGCAAATATGCATGAAGATTTCATGAAGGGCAAGGTGACACTCATCGGATGCCCGAAGCTGGATGATATAGATTACACAGATAAGCTTACAGAGATCATCCGTGATAACGATATCAAGGGCGTCACGATTGTCCGTATGGAGGTTCCTTGCTGTGGTGGTCTGCAGAGAGCGGCAGAAAATGCACTAAAGAACAGTGGGAAATTTATACCCTGGCAAGTGGTGACGATTTCAAGGGATGGAAGGATTCTTGAATAATCTATTGATGTAATATACTGAATACAGATACCAATGAACGGCGGTTATGAGTCTGAAAAGATTTGTAGCCGCCGTTTTTTGTTATAAAACAACTACTACGGAAGGAGGAAAAGTAACAGATGGCAAGAAGATACCATGAGATCAAAGGTCTGGCAGAGTTCACAGCCAAGACCATTGTGTCGGATGAAGAGCAGTGGAAGAAGTTTCTGCATACGGCGGGACATATGTATAAATACCCGTTCAGAGAGCAGATGCTGATCTACGCTCAGAGACCGGATGCAACGGCCTGTGCTTCACTGGAACTTTGGAATGAGAAGATGAACTGTTGGGTCAACAAAGGCGCGCAGGGCATCGCACTCATTGACGAGGAGGGGGTGCACAGATCGGGGCTGAAATATGTCTTTGATGTCAAAGATGTGCACGAAGCAAGGTTTATCGGGCGTAAGCCCAGACTTTGGAGTATGGAGGAAGAGCATAAGGATTATGTGATTGATTCTTTGGAGAAGATTTATGGGGAGACTGATGCGAGCCGGCCTTTTGAGAACAGGATCATGGAGCTGGCGAACCGGGTTGCATCGGAGATGGCTCCGGATATCGTATCTGATCAGTTATCAATGTCCGTGGAAGGCAGTTACCTTGACGGACTGGATGAGCTGAACCTGGAGGTGAGATTACAGCAGACTCTGGCGGCAAGTATCGCTTATACCGTTCTTGAAAGATGTGGTATGGATGCGGATATAGTGGGAGTGGAGTTTCCCTATCTTCATGAGTTCAACTCCATTGAAACTTTATCCGTTATGGGTGAGGCTTCATCCGAATTATCCGGTCCCATTCTTCGTGAGATCGGCAGGAGCATTTCGATATATGACCGTGAGAAGGCTCAGGAGGCCGTTAGGGCAGCACGTGAAGAATATATCGACAGCCAGAGCACAAGAGGCGAGAAAAGACTTGCAAATGCGCCAGAGCGTGGCTATAATGCCTTAACGCCAAGTGGCGAGGAGCGAGGTAATGAATATATCGAAAGCGCAGACAAAAGCGCGGAAAGGAGCGATTATGGAGATAGAGTACATTCAGAGCGGAGACTTTCAGATTCCGAACCTGATAGCGAACAGGGAGCCGGAGGGGACGCTCACGAAGTTCGGGCTGATGAGGAGGAACTTTCTGAAGGAGCACAGGAGAGGAGTCTACAGCGGGATGCTTCTGAAGGGAACGCTGAAAGAGCATTGTCTGACGATACAGGAACAGGCGGAAGAGAGGATGGATCTTCTGACAGATCAGATGGCGAAGAACCAGGGCGTGGACGAGCAGATGAAGCGCAACGATCAGATGAAGTGGGTAGGTCTGATGAACAACATCAGGAACTCAGCGGAGGAGATAGTTTTATCGGAGCTGATCTACAGCTAAATCCCCCGGAGGAAGAATTAAAACAACTGAATCTTTTCGATCTGTTCCCGAGTTTTGAAGAACAGATGGGAAATATGATAGCAGCGGAGGCAAGTGTAAAACACGAAAAACCCGCTGCTTTTTCTTTGTCTGATAACCAGATAGACGAGATCCTTCGCACGGGCGGTGGTATGGAGGATAGCCGCAAGCGTATCTATGCGAAATATCAGGAGCATAAGTCTCCTGCTGAAATGGCTGAGTTCTTAAAGACTGAGTACCGTACTACCGGCAAGGGCTTTACCTTTGGCGACAGTCCCGTGTCCGTATGGTTTGATGAAGGCGGAATGAAGGCAGGCTTTGGCACATCCGCAAGAGAGAATACGGTTCTTGAGATGGGCTGGGCTGAAGTTGAAAGTCATATCAGAGGAATGGTCGAGGGTGGCACATACATGAACCGTGCAGAAGCCTTCCTTGTTGATCAGACTGAACGCGCCAGGGTAGCCAATCATATCTATTTCTTTTTCCGGGACGGACTGGACGAGATGCCTGAAAACTTACAGATTGTCGGGAGCAATTACCCGGACAGTGAAGCGCACCTTATGGAAATGCTTTCTACTTCAGAGGGAAGAAATATCATCGCAGGCGAACTGGAGAAGGCAAAAGCAGCACTTGATAGCGGAGAGGCCGAGCTTCGATGGAGATATATCAAATCACCGGAGTATCTGCTTGATGAGGTTGCTGATCTTGATACGGAAAAGATAGAGTTTCCTACACCCGATTCGGTGGATATCAAGCAGGAGAGCTTCATTACGCAGGATGAGATCGACTCTATTCTTACAGGCGGCAGTGGCGTATCCGGAGGAAAGCTCCGTATCTATGAATACTTTCAGCAGGGGCACGACAGCAAGGATAATATCGCTTTTCTTAAGAACGAGTATGGTACCGGCGGCAGGTCTCATGCGCTGATCGGAAATGACCAGAGCTGGGAGGATCATGATGCAAAGGGGATCAAGTTATCCAAGGGCAGTATCATGGAGCCTTATGCCACGGCAATCCTTTCCTGGAATATCGTTGAAAAGCGTATCCGTGATCTTGTAGCTGAAGACCGGTATCTGAATCAGGCAGAGAAGGAAGAACTCGAAAGCAGATATCTGGAGAGTGCTGCGGAGGAATTATCGGATGAAGAGAATACAGCGGATCGGGCAATAGCTGATGAAGAGCGTGAGATAGCAGAGAGTATACAACCTGTCGAGGAAAGTGCTGAAAAAGTGCTGACCGCAGATGATATTCAGAACATCCAGTATATTAGCGCCGAATACAGTAACTTCGGACATACAGCTGAGTATGAGCTTGAAGCCGATGTTGATGGTGAAAGACAGACCCTGCACTATGAGATTACAAGACATGACGGAAACGAAGAGAGTTTTTCTATCCATACGGATGAAAATGATGTCTATGACCGTTTATCCGGGGCAGAGCTTACAAAGCTTGAAGAAAAGCTGTCTGATGAGGTAAGAGTTGGAAGGTATGCGCAGAAAATAGAAAAAGCAGAATCCATGGAAGATCTCGACAACATCCGTTTTGAGTTTATGGATGATGAGTCTTTTCCGCGCAGGCTGACAGGAAGATTTTGGGAAGCCTATGGTGAAAAGGAGAATGATCTTTCGCCGACTCCCGACGATGATCTTGCCTTAGAGCCTGAGACAAAGGAAGAGAGTACAGAGCGGGCTCCAGCCGTCGATAAGACCGGTGCAGAGAATTTCCGCATCACGGATGATCACCTTGGTGCAGGCGGCCCGAAGGAGAAGTTCAGAAGAAATATTGCTGCAATAGAGACCTTAAAGCAGGTTGAGAGCGAGAATCGTGTGGCAACACCGGAAGAGCAGCAGATACTTTCCCAATATGTCGGCTGGGGCGGTCTTGCGGATGCTTTTGATGAAAGCAAGAGTAACTGGTCGGATGAATATGTCCAGCTGAAAGGACTGCTCACGGATGAAGAGTATAAGGCTGCAAGGGAGAGTACCCTAAATGCGCACTATACAAGTCCCGTGATCATTCGCAGTATCTATGAAGCTCTTGGAAATATGGGTTTTGAAAAAGGCAATGTCTTAGAGCCTGCCATGGGTGTCGGTAACTTCTTCGGTATGCTGCCTGAAAAGATGCAGGACTCGCGGCTTTACGGTGTGGAGCTTGATGATATCACAGGCCGTATCGCAAGACAGTTATATCCCAAGGCAGATGTCCGTATCAGCGGATTTGAAAAGACTGATTTTCAGAATGATTTCTTTGATGTGGCAATCGGTAACGTGCCTTTTGGTAACTATCAGGTACCGGACAGAGCTTATGATAAGCTGGGTTTCCAGATCCACGATTATTTCTTTGCAAAGACGCTTGATAAGGTAAGACCGGGTGGTATCGTTGCTTTTGTTACAAGTAAGGGGACGATGGATAAGCAATCGCCACAGGTGAGAAAGTACCTTGCACAGAGGGCTGAGCTTGTGGGAGCGGTGAGATTACCGAATACAGCCTTTAAGGAGAATGCCGGAACAGAAGTAACGTCCGACATTCTTTTTTTCAAGAAGCGTGACAGGCTGATGGATATCGAGCCGGACTGGGTGCATCTATCTACCAATGCAGACGGTATCTCCATGAACCAGTATTTTGCGGATCATCCGGAGATGATCGTAGGTAAGATGGCGGAGGTATCGGGACCTCACGGTATGGAGACAGCCTGCCTGCCGGATGAGAGCAGACCTTTTGAGGATCAGTTAAGAGACGCGATCAGCAATATAAACGCGACCTATGAAGCAGTAGAACTGGAGGAAGGCGAGGAGCTTGTTTTTGATACTATCCCTGCGGATCCGAATGTGAAAAACTACAGCTACTGTGTGGTGGATGACAAGGTCTATTACCGTGAGAACAGTATCATGAAGCCCGCCGATGTGTCGGAGAGCATGGAAGAGCGCATCAAGGGTATGATCGGTATCCGTGACTGTACGCAGGAACTGATCAATATGCAGATGGAAGAATACTCCGATGCTGCGATCACAGCAAAACAGCAGGAACTGAATGACAGATATGATGATTTTTCAAAGAAGTTCGGTCTGATCAGTTCCCAGACAAATAAGCGTGCGTTCAACCAGGATTCAAGCTACTGCCTGCTCTGCTCACTGGAAAAGCTGGATGATGAGGGAAAGTTTGAAGGTAAGGCGGATATGTTCACGAAGCGTACCATCAAGCGTGCAGAGGTTGTAACGAGTGTTGATACGGCAAGTGAAGCGCTGGCTGTATCCTTATCCGAAAAAGCAAGGGTAGATCTGCCGTATATGGCGGAGCTTGCAGGTAAATCTGAGGATGAGATCACGGATGAGCTTGCAGGAGTCATCTTTAAGAATCCGCTGACAGATAAGTGGGAGACTGCTGATGAATATCTGTCCGGGAATGTCAGGGAGAAGCTTTCCGTAGCAAGGAATTATGCGGAGAATCATTCGGAGTATGCGGTGAATGTATCTGCGCTTGAGCGTGTGCAGCCAAAGGAACTGGATGCATCGGAGATAGAGGTTCGTATCGGTGCTACCTGGATTGATCCGAAGTATATCGAGGACTTTATGCGTGAGACCTTCCAGACACCGGATTATCTCTTTAACAGGGATGTGGTAGGTGTGCAGTTCTCGGGTATCACGGGGCAGTGGAACGTGAAGGGCAAGAATGCCGACTATGGTAACACTCTTGTTCATAGCACCTTTGGTACCGGCAGGGCAAATGCTTATAAGATTTTAGAGGACAGCCTTAATCTGAAGGATACCCGTATCTATGATACCGTGATGGAGGACGGCAAGGAAAAGCGAGTGCTTAACAAAAAGGAGACAACCCTTGCCAGTCAGAAACAGGAAGCAATCCGTGAAGCATTCAAGGATTGGATATTCCGGGATCCGGAGAGAAGGGCTGCTCTTACGGCTAAGTATAATGAGCTGTTCAATTCAACCAGACCGAGAGAGTATGACGGTTCACACCTCAAGTTCCCAGGCATGACACCGGATATCGAGTTAAAGCCCCATCAGAAAAATGCAGTAGCGCATGTCCTGTATGGAGATAATACGCTTCTGGCTCATTGCGTTGGTGCCGGCAAGACTTTTGAAATGACTGCAGCGGCAATGGAGAGTAAGAGACTGGGGCTTTGCCATAAGTCGCTATTTGTGGTTCCAAACCACTTAACGGAGCAGTGGGCAAGCGATTTTCTCAGGCTTTATCCCGGCGCTAATATCCTGGCGGCTACGAAAAAGGATTTTGAGCCTGCCAACAGGAAGAAGTTCTGTTCCCGTATCGCTACCGGCGATTATGATGCGGTCATTATCGGACATTCGCAGTTTGAGAAGATCCCGCTTTCCACGGAGAGACAGATCGCTATCATAGAGCGTCAGATCGAAGAGATCGAAACAGCGATAGCTTTGGCTAAGGCAGAGAGGGGCGAACGCTATACCATCAAGGAGATGGAGAAGAGCCGCAAATCCCTTGTGGCGAAGCTTGATAAGCTGAACGATACCACCAGAAAGGATAATGTAGTAACTTTTGAGCAGCTTGGTGTGGACAGACTGTTTGTGGATGAGAGCCATGATTATAAGAACCTGTTTCTCTATACCAAAATGAGAAATGTGGCGGGTATCGCACAGACCGAAGCGCAGAAGTCTCAGGACATGTTCAATAAGTGCCAGTATCTGGATGAACTGACAGGCGGTAAGGGTGTGACCTTTGCAACCGGAACACCTATCAGCAACAGCATGACGGAGCTTTATACCAACATGAGATATCTTCAGTATGCGACGCTTCAGAAGATGGGACTGGGACAGTTCGACAGCTGGGCGGCAACCTTTGGTGAGACGCAGACGGCGATAGAGCTTGCACCGGAGGGAACCGGATACAGGGCGAAAACAAGGTTTGCAAAGTTCTTTAACCTGCCGGAGCTGATCGCACTCTTTAAGGAGAGCGCCGACATACAGACGCCGGATATGTTAAAGCTCCCTGTGCCGGAGGCTGAGTATGAGAATGTGACCTTGAAACCGTCCGAAGCTCAGAAGCAGATGGTGGAGTCGCTTGCTGAAAGAGCAGAACGAGTAAGGAACCGTATGGTGGACTCTTCTGTCGATAATATGCTAAAGATCACCAATGACGGACGAAAGCTGGCACTTGATCAGAGGCTTATGAATGATATGCTGCCGGATGATCCGAACAGTAAGGCAAGTGTATGTGTGGAGAAAGCATTTGAGATATGGGAGAAGACAGCAGATAAGAGGTCAGCACAGTTGATCTTCTGTGACTTAAGTACGCCAAAGGGAGACGGAACCTTCAATGTGTATGAAGATATCAGAGATAAGCTCGTAGCCAAAGGAGTGCCACCGGAAGAGATCGCCTTTATCCATGATGCGAATACGGAACTGAGGAAAGCGGAGTTGTTTGCGAAAGTAAGAAGCGGGCAGGTCCGTTTTTTATTGGGATCAACCGCAAAGATGGGTGCCGGTACCAATGTGCAGGATAAGCTGATAGCCCTGCATCATCTGGATGTGCCTTGGAGACCGTCAGACATTGAACAGCAGGAGGGCCGAATCTTAAGGCAGGGTAATACCAATCCGAAGGTGAAGATCTTCCGATATGTCACGGAAGGGACATTTGATGCCTACAGCTGGCAGCTGATCGAGAATAAGCAGAAGTTCATCGGGCAGATCATGACCAGTAAATCTCCGGTCAGAAGCTGTGAAGATATCGACGATGCCGCACTTACCTATGCAGAGGTCAAGGCCTTGGCAACAGGTAATCCTTACATCAAGGAAAAGATGGACTTAGATATCCAGGTCAGCAAGCTTAAGCTCATGAAGGCAAATCATACCAGTCAGAAATACAGGCTGGAGGATGATATCGCACAGAGATATCCGAAGCAGATCTCGGCATTGAAAGAAAAGATCGAAGGCTTAAAGGCTGATATCGCGGATTACAACGCAAGAAAGCCTGTCGATAAGGAACTCTTTGCCATGAATGTGGCAGGAAAGACCTATGAGGACAGGAAGGAAGCGGGAAGTGCACTGATCGCAGTCTGTAAGGAAATGAAGGCTGCCAATACACCGGTATCCGTGGGTGAGTATCTGGGAATGAAGATGGCTGTGACCTTTGATTCATTTTTTAAGAAGTTCACGCTGACCTTAAAAGGGAACCTCAGTCATAATGTGGAGATCGGTTCAGATCCTTCCGGTAATATCACCCGTATCAACAATGCACTGGAGAGTATGACAAAACAGCTGGAGGAGGCTGTGGCAAAGCTTGAAAACGTAGAGCATCAGCTTGAAACGGCTAAGGTGGAAGTTGTGAAGCCTTTTGCACAGGAAGCAGAGCTTGCCGAGAAGCTGGATCGTTTGGCGGAGCTTAATGCGCTCCTTAACATGGATGAGAAGGGTGATGAAGCCGTGGATATGGATGATGATGCCCCGAAGCAGGAAACACAAGCGGACAGACAGGACGGACAGACTCAGCACAGCAATATCACCTATGTGGATACTCAGTTGGAAGTCCGTAAGGCATCCGAGCCTTCTGTAAGCTACGGAGGTAAGGTATCTGAATCCAAAGTGGAATATGCCGCAAAGAAGCCTGAAAAGGCTGAATCCGGCAGACCTTTCCACGACAAGCTTGAGGCAAAGAAAGGTGAGGTGGCAAAGCAGTCGCCCCCAAAGCCTGCAGAGGAAAAGAGTAAGCAGACATCATTATAAAAACAGGGAGGTCCCGATCAGTGCACCGGTCGGGATCTTTTTCCCGGAAAGGAAAGCGATATGGAAGAAAAGGAAGTAGTGATAGAGAGCGTAGAGCAGTTCGGAGAATATCTGAAGAATAACGCGGATGATAAGAGCATCGTCAGTGTGGTACTGGAACTGGCGGGAGAGGATAAGGAAGCGGAAGGCGGTGATCAGAATGGCTGAGGAATATGAACTGAAGCAGGTGAAAGTCAGGCTTAAGCTTGCCGAGGCGGATCCCATATACAGCACGGAGCAGATCACAACACCGGATAAGGCTGCGGAGGTCATGGCACAGGTTCTCTCACAAATGGACAGGGAGTATTGCTGTGTGGTGAATCTGGACGGAGCCAATCATCCCATCAATTTCAATGTGGTGAGCATCGGGGATGTGAATCAGGCTCATGTACCGATCCAGAATGTGTTTAAGTCGGCGATTCTGTCTAATGCGGCCAGTATCATGATGTTTCACAATCATCCCAGCGGATCAGTAAAGGCAAGCCGTGAGGATATCGACGTGACAAAGCGTTTGATCGAGGCAGGCAAAATCATGAATATCCCGGTGCTTGATCATATCATCGTGGGTGGTGGTACAAAGGAACGGTTCAGCTTCAGGGAAGAGAGTCCTGAAATGTTTAATGTGTCCGAGAGCATGTCTTATGTCGTGCGGGAACCGCGTGAGAGATTGCCAATAGATGGCGACAGCTTTGCTATATATCAGCTGAAGGATGATGATTCCCTTCGGTATATCCGCTTTGAAGGACTGGAAAGGTTGCAGGCTGAGGGAAACAAGGTGGATAAGGACAATTATAACCTGGTCTATGAGGCAGAGTTTAAGCCGGGAACGAGCCTTGATGACCTGTATTATCAATTCAATATGCAACACCCGGAGGATTTCAGAGGGCATTCCATGTCCGTGAGTGATATCGTGGTTCTCCATCAGAGGGATGAGGATAAGGCTTTCTATGTGGACCGTTTTGGATTTACGGAGGTGCCGGAGTTTCTGCTTGAAAAGGTGGTAGATCTGGAACTGGATGAAGCCGCATATAAGCTTGGCGACCGGTATATCAGCATACAGCGAACGGAAGAAGGCTTTGATTACTCGATATTTGACGAAGGATATCATCTTCTGGACGGTGGTGTGCTGGATGATCCCGATATCAGTATGGGAGAGGTTTTGAAACAGATAACTGACGAGCTGAAACAGCCTGTATATGATGCAGAGCATGACCGGTATACTCATACGGAGCTGCAGGGAAATATCAGACAGAAGGATATACCCGTGGCAGTTGATTATGATGAACTGATGGAAAAAACAGATGCCATCGGACAGGAAGAGATAAGGGCTGTAAGATCAGAGCAGGAAATCGTGGCAGACTTTCGGGCAAAGACGGAAGAGAAGTTTGATACTAAGGCTCTTGATGGTATGGGGCCTGCCGTGATCGAGGAGGCAGTCAGGGAGAGAGTCTTGCAGATCGTCGAGGATTACGGACTTGACGTGACTGTTGAGGATGTGATCGTATCCGGGAGCCGATGCCGTGGGCTTGAAAATACAGACTCAGACCTTGATGTGGTGGTGTCCTATTCAGGAAGTGAGCGGGAGGATGATTTCTTTAATGTCCTGCATGATGAGCGGATGCTCTTTGGTACGGTGGAACTTGATATCAATCCAATCAACACGGAAGAGACCGGAACCCTTGCGCAGTATCTGCCGGGAGTGGAGAAGTATCTGACAGAAAAGGCGGCACAGATAGAACAGAATAAGACTATTGAAGTAGCGGAGAAGGAAACACCGAAGCAGGTGGTGACTTTTACGGTAGCAGAAAGCAGTGAGTTTCACAGCTTTGGAGAGCTGCATGAGGGTATCCCCAGACTTGAGGATGCACTTAAGGTATATGAACAGCTTTGTGAAAAGAGCAATCTGAACGGAATACCGGCGGTAGGGATCAATGTTCATACGGTGGGAACACCTGCCTATGAAGATATGCAGTGTGATTTCCTGTCGGGTAAGCGGCTTGACCTGGATGCACTTATGTATCTGCCGGAAATGAGCCAGAATGAAGAGGTTATGGAAGCGCTGCACGGGATGAAGGAAGCCTATCCTGATGTGGAAGTAATCGGACATTTTCCGGATGAACAGCAGGATTTGACAACTTCAGGACCGACGGTCCAGAAGTCCGAGGAGTTGACAGCGCAATCCCTTGCGGAGCAACTGAATCAGTTTGCTTATGATTATGACCTGTATGAGTACAGAGATTCCGTGGAAGATCCGGAGGCTCATATAGCAATGCTGAAGAACGATATCGAAAACGGGACTACGGAAGGGATCACATCATATCTGCAGGAGATCGTAGATCAGGAGGATGGACTGCCGGAGGATCTCGAAAAGGCAAAGGAACTGCTGGCCAAGCTTGCAGAGTATAAGCCTCTTGCCAAGGTGGAGGAGCGCGAAGAGCAGAACTATAACATGATTGACAACGTGCTCAATAATCTTCCCCAGGATCCCGAAGAAAAGAAGGAACCTGCGCCTCAGAAGGAGATGCGTATGGCAGAGGTCAAAAAGGTTCGTAAGCGGGTATCCATGAAAAAGCTTCTTGCGGAGAAGAAAGTGGAGGTCGCAGAGCGCGAAAAAAAGTCTCCCGAGGTGGGAGCACCAAGTAAACGCCCGAGTATGGGTGTGGATGATTAAAACTATGGCGGGTAGCTGCGTTTTTGCGTGGCTATCCGCTTTTTTCGTGCCTCAAAATGAATGAGCCATTTTTATTGGACACGTTGGGTGATAATCTGTGGTCAGATAAAGAAAAGGAGGGCACAAGATGATCACTTTATATCTGATTTTTAAGCTTACAAGCCTGTTAATACGTGCGTGCTTGTGGCTGGTGTTCCTTCCATTCAGGTTGATATTGCTTCCGTTCAGGATTCTGTTCGGAAGGCCGGGCAGGAGGACTGGTGACAGCGATGATGGTTTTTGGGAAGGTCTGTTGATCGGAAGTTTGTTTTTTTGATCGGAAAAAGGAGGTTGCGAAATGAAGGTTATAGGCATTTTACTCATTGTTTTGGGAGTTATTGGTATTCTTATGGGATTTATGATGTTTGGTGACATCGGAATTGCCTGCATTGTAGGAGCACTTGCGGCGCTTCTCTCAGGAATCGGTTTCATTATGGTATCCAAGAAGGTATAGGAGGAGATTTCAATGAAAAAATGTTTGGTTGGACTGCTTTTGGGAATGGTTATGCTCGCTGGCTGTGGATCGAACACAGAATCAAGCCAGCCTGCACAGAATAACGTGCAGGTGAATGATAATCGTACCACAACAGAGGATACAGCGGGAAATGGATCCACAGTTGTCGATAACAGACAGAATGATGATACAAGTTCGGCTGCGGCTTCTGTTGCGACTGCGGAGGATTCGGATTTTGAGAAGACCGGCTATCTTTATGAGAATTCTATTGGCGATTCTCTGTATTTTTACATCGTAAAGAATAATTCACAGGCGACTGTTGCGGTGAATGGAAATGCGACAGCCTTCGATTCGGATGGTAATGCGGTAGGAGCAAGTCAGAGGGAAATTGATGTACTTGGTCCCGGAGAGACGAGCCTTATGACATTCTACTTTGACAGTGTTACCGGCATAGATAAGGTTGATTGTGCCCTGACCTATGACACAGAAACATATTACAAGCCGGTTGTTGGCAATATTCGCATGGAGCAGACGATCAATGATCAGAATCTTACAGTGATCGCAACAAATGATGGAAATACAAATGCTCAGTTTGTAGAAGCCTATGCCCTGTTCTTCGATGCGGATAACAAGGTGGTCTCATATGACTCAACCTATGTGACAGATGGAGACAGTGAGATCAAGCCTGGGGGAACGATTTCTGTTCAGCTGGATACATATAAGGGATTTGATCATGTTGAATGTTATCTGACAGGAAGATCTGACGGGCAGGCCTCGACAGCATCATCCGGGGTATCAGACAGTGATTTTGCCGTAAAGGAATATTTATATGAGAACTCGATCGGAGACAGTATGTATTTCCTGGCTATTACTAATAACAGTGATAAAACTGTCGGGATAAACGGTAATATGACAGCCTATGATGCCGGTGGAAACGTTATTGGTGCTGACAGCGGTTCGATTGATGTTTTAGGGCCGGGAGAAGAATCCATAATGAGCTTTTACTTCGATTCCGTAAAGGGTATTGATAATGTTCAGTACACGCTGGGATATGATACAGAACCCTATTATAAGTCCGGTTTGGAAGGACTTGAGGTTGTTCAGAACATCAACGCAAAGAATGTGGTTGTTACAGTAACAAATAACGGCACAGAAGCATCGCAATTTGTAGAGGCTTATGCATTGTTCCTTGATTCTGCAGGGAAAGTGGTCAGGTATGATTCAACTTATATAGTTGATGGCGACAGCGAGATCAAGCCGGGGGCCACCCTTTCGAAGCAGCTTGATACATATGAAGCATTTGACACGGTAGAGGTATATCTGACCGGAAGAAGAGGAGGATATTGATCATGAAAAAGAGAGTATTTGCAGTCATTATGGCTATGACATTGGTGACATCTGTGTTTACCGGATGTGGAAAGGAAGCAGGGGAGCCGCAGAGCGAAGCTCCCGTAGTAGAGAATCAGGTTGAGCAGAGCAAGGAGACTGAGGAATCTTCAGAAACGGCAACTGAAGTGGAAACATCAGATGATGGCATGAAGCAGCTTGAAGCAATCGGGGATGTGGATGTCGATAAAGGGCTGTTTAATGTGACTCTGACCATCCCAAAGGATTTTGTCGGAGAGACCACGCAGGAAAAGCTGGATGAGTCGGTCAAGGAGAGAGGATATAAATCGGCAACCCTTAACAGCGATGGAAGCGTGACTTATGTGATGACAAAAGCTCAGCATGAGGAAATGCTGGTTGGAATCAGAGAAAGCATTGACAAATCTCTTTCAGAAATGGTCGGATCCAGCGATTATCCGAATATAACAAATGTTGAGCATAATGATAACTATACCAGCTTTACTATAACAACAAAGAATGCAGAGCCGGATATGTCGGAGTCATTTTCGGTGATGGCGCTCTATATGTATGGCGGCATGTACGGGATCTTTTCCGGGGAGGAAGTTGATAATGTCCATGTGGATTTCAAAAATGCCGATTCCGGCGAGATTATAAGCTCGGCGAACTCTGAGGATATGGGTTCTGATTCTGAATAGGTTTAAACACACGTGCAGGCGGGGAATTTCCCCGCTTGCGTTGGCTAAGGTTTTATTAGGTGAAGATTATGGGATTTGACGATGACGATCAGGACGAGGTTGAAGTCAGCCTTGAAGAATTGCATAGGATGATAGAAGAGGGCAACGAGGTTGAAATAGATCTGGATGATTTTGCTGCTTATATGGAAGAGCAAAGCTTCAAAAGTGCCGAGGAGGCTGAAATGGAAGCGGAGCGACAGGAATATGCTGTTTCTATGCGAGAGTCGTTGGATACCGGGAATTATTACAAAGCTCTCGAGAGCGCAAAGGAGCTGAGAAAACGTGGATATTTGCTCTATAGAGAAGAAATTGACAGCTGCTATGAGGTATGCGCAGAACATAACGTTCTTGAAGCGCTTGTTTTCGAGGCGGATAAATTTACCAAGAGAGGAGATGGCAGACCTAAAGCAGAAGCATTTCGATATCTGCATAAGCTGAGCGAGATGGGATATATTGAAAGCTTCAGATGGCTGGCAGATTGCTACTACTATGGAATAGGGTGTGAAAAGAATTGGGAAAAAGCAGAAAAACTGTACTTTGAGGGGATGTTATTTGGGAGAAATCGGTATTGTTATATCCGGTATTTTTCTATGCGTCCTGAAAGAAAGGAATATGATGGAGGCGAATTGCTTGGAGTTCTTGTAAAAAACTTATCTGACGGAGATTGTTGGTACGACTATGAGCGGGTTAGGATTGCGGAACTTATTATGGATGGAATGATCAAGGAATACCGTCCGGAGTCTGCATATGCATTGTTGAAAGGTGTTCGATATTCGGATGACGGTATTTCTGCATACCGGCTGGGGGAATGCGTTTTGACAGGAATTGGAACCACGGCTGATCCTATAGTAGCCAAACAACTGCTCGAATCAGCTATTGATGATATGGAATGGGTTGTTAGAGATTTTAATGACGAATGGGCAAAGGATATGATGGAGGAGTCGTACCATGATCAAGCGGACTATATACATGCCTTTGAAAATGCCCAGAGATTACTATCTGAAGCCGAGAGCTTAATAAAGAAAGATGATGGCTTGGATATGATCGTATTGCATGATGGCGAGACTGATGAAGATCAAATATATGATGATTGGTACGAAGAGAAGCCACTATTCATCAAAAGATCTGTTGGAAAATGATTAAGCCATTTTTATTGGACACATAGAGCGGTAAACTGAACTCATCAAAGGAAAACACAGTAAATAAGCGGATTTCGAGGAGGTATATATGAATAACGGAGATGCTCTTAAAGCATTACAGGACTATTACGATACGAAGAATCCCACTGCTGATGATGAGTTCAAGTTTACCGAGGCTCTGGGATATCTGATAGAGGAAACGAAGAATCCTAAGTATATGACGGAGCTTGGATGGTACTACTGCTCCAAGAAGCGTTTTGATCTGGAGATCAAGTACCTGGAGATGGCAGCGGAGTATGGCTACCTGCCCGCTATGGAAGAGTTGGGATACATGTGGTACTACGGACAGCACGGGGAGAAAGATTATGACAAGGCATTCTATTATTTCTCAAAAGGTGCAGAAGGTGACGGTACGAACGGCAACCTCTGGTGTAAATATAAACTGGCTGATATGTACCGCTTCGGATGTTCAGTCGAAAAGGACGAGGATAAATACCGCGAGATGATCGAGGAAGCATATGAGCAGGTGAAGGATCCCAGGTTCCTAAATGACCCGTTTCCGGAGATATCTTTAAGGCTTGCGGGCATCAGAGCAGATCAGGGCAGGAAGGACGAGGCTATAGAGCTTTTGAAGAAGGCAAAAAGGTTTATGGCAGAGAGACTTTCGGTTGAAGCCTTCTGGGGACATATTGAGGTGATGGGCAGGATAGTCAGGTACCTGTATGAACTGGAACCATATGACAAGGAAGACGGTGATTTTTATGATCTCTTCTATCTGACTGAGAAGCCCGGGAAATATACTGTTAAGCATCGTGGTAAGAAGATAGAGATCGAGGTTACGGAGGAGGATGGCGAGAAAGCCATCGGCTGCAACGGTAAATGGTACAGAAGTTTTGAGGATTTCTGTCAGAAGGCGGAGACAAACGGCGAGAAGTTTACAGACATATATGATGAATTTTACGATGTGGAGGTAGCGTGATGAGCGGAGCAAACTTTTCTTTAGAGAGAGTGGAAAATGATAACACAAGGGTTAATGAGTATGAGGAGCTTCTTCTGAAGCGCGACCAGCTCTTCAGAGAGTCCGGTTCATATATGACTGCTTACACGCAGGAGTTCGGAGATATGATCACGGCAAACTTCGAACTTAAGGTGGAGTGCATCAAGAAGAAAAAGACCATCAGCTACTGCCGCAGACGTATGAACAGGGGACTTGCAATAGATACGACCCGCATGCAGGCTGAGATCGACCATGAGATGACCCTCTATTATGCACAGCTTAAGGAAATGGCTGATGATAACGAGAGAGCAAAGAAGGCAGGCACTATCAGCGAGTTCAGACTGAACCGTGCTAAGAAGATATACCGCAGACTTACGAAGATCCTGCACCCGGATATCAATAAGAAGACCACCGAGGATGAGAATTTAAGGGAACTTTGGGAAAAGGTGGCGCAGGCATATCAGAGATCGGATGCAGATGCGCTGGATGATCTGGAGGTTCTTGTCCGCAGGGCTATGGATAATCTTGGCGATGATAGCTTTGAACTGAATCTGGATGATATCGAGGAGAGAATAGAGCGTGTTGAAAATCAGATCAATGAGATTCTGACCACAGAGCCATATATCTATGGAGAGCTTCTGAATGATGAGGAGAAGAAGCAGGCACACAAAGAACAACTGCAGGCGGAGCATGATGATTATGAGCAGTATCTTGAGAGTCTGTCCAAGACACTTGACGATATGTTACGCGAGGGAGGCGTTACACTGGTATGGCAAATGAACTGACCATCGGAAAACAAAATATGGTATCGCTTGTGAAGGAAAATCCTCTGGGTGATCTGATCAAGCCATTAAGCCATGAGATCCTGCTGTTTGATTCCTACATCGCCGGTACGTCCTATATCAAGGATGAGACTGTATTCGATGATATCAAGGAAGAGGATAAGCTGATCCTTCAGAGGGAGCCGCAGAACCGCTTCGATGAGAACGCCATCCTTGTGTTGGATTCGCAGAAGCGGAAACTCGGATATATACCGGAGAAGGACAATATCGTATTTGCCAGGTTGATGGATGCTGGTAAGTATCTGACGGCAAAGGTTAAGTATTATGAGCCGAAGGGCGCTTTTAAGCAGATCAGCATCAGCATATATCTGGTGGATTTCTGATGGAGGGAGCATATGAACAACAGTGAACTGTGTGAATTGGCAAAAAAGCAGGAAAATCGTGGAGATATAGAAAAAGCATATCAGTTATATCTGGAAGCTGCTATCGCAGAGGATGATGGTGAGGCTATGTACGCTCTCGCACAGATGTATTTTGAAGGTGACTATGTGCATCAGGATTATGAAAAGGCGGGACGTTATTTTGGGATGGCATTTGATCATAAAGCGGATATTCAACCATGGACCCTCATAATGGCTGGAGGATACTGGGAACAAAGGGATGACAGATCCGATGAGGACGTTTTAATTGCATTAAAGTATTATCAGGCAGCGGCTGATCTGGGTGTTGGATTTGGTCATGAATGCCTCGGAAAGATATATATCGAGCTTGGTGAGTACGACAAGGCGTATGAACATCTGTCACAGATGGAAGGAAGAAACCCTTGTGGCTTCTACTATATGGGCAAGCTATATGATGAGGGGCTTGGAGTAGAGCAGGATATGGAGAAAGCCATCTATAACTACAAAAAGGCTGTTGAGTGCGGATTAAAGCATGAAGCGGAGTACGGAGAGGATGACGATGCCGCTAAAGCAAAAAGGAGATTATCGGATCTGAATATCGACTGGAAAAATGTACAATAAATTTCCCCTAATTTGATGCGAAACCGCATGGATTGTGGTAAAATCAGAACAACCTGTCAATACCATATCCAAAGGAGGAGCGCATCATGCCGAAGGGAACAAACCAGAAGTTTAAGCTGTACTATCTTGCTAAGATTATGACCGAAAAGACCGATGATGAACATATGATCACCATGCCGGAGATCAAGGCGGCACTTGAAACCTATGGTTGTACTGCTGACCGTAAGAGCCTTTATGACGATCTGGAGGCACTGAGGGTTCTTGGAATAGATGTGATAGGAGAAAAGGTAGGTCGTAACTTCTATTATCATGTAGGCGGTAAGCAGTTTGAGATAGCAGAGCTGAAGCTTCTGGTGGATGCAATCCAGTCCTCCAAGTTCATAACAGAGAAAAAGTCACACGAATTGATCAAAAAGCTGACCAGCATGGCCAGCAACTATGAAGCTACCCAGCTGAAGCGTCAGGTGGTAGTACAGGGCAGAGTCAAGACCATGAACGAGTCTATATATTATTTCGTGGATGATGTGCACCGTGCCATAGCGGAAAACAAGCAGATCAGCTTTGAATACATGAAGTGGACCGAGCAGAAGAAGATGATTCGCCGCAAGGACGGCTCCTATGTAGTAAGTCCTTGGGCACTGACATGGGATGACGAGAACTATTATCTGATCGCATATGACGAGGAAGCAGACCGTATAAAGCATTTCCGTGTGGATAAGCTGAAAAGCATTCAAGTACTGGATGTGGAACGTACCGGTAAGGATAAGTTCAAAGAATTCAACCTTGCGAAATATGCCAAGATGAGTTTTGGGATGTTCAGCGGAGAACCGGAAAAGGTAAAAATCGCCTTTGATAATGAAATGGCTGGTGTGTTTATCGACAGATTCGGCAGGGATATCTCTATATATCCGGCGAAGCAGAAAGGATGGTCTGAGATTACGGTGGATGTAACTATGAGCGACCAGTTCTTGGGATGGATATTTGCTTTGGGGACAAAGGTTAAGATAGTTGGACCGAAGACTGTGGTTGACAGATTTAAAGCAGAGATAAAAGAAATGGGTAAACTGTACAATTAGGATTATACAGTAGGCCAAATGCATATTGATATCTTCATATTGACCGAAAACAGGGAGAAAGACCCGCTTTTCGGTCTATTGTTTTAAGAGTCCTTTGCATAGTTACGGCATAGTTACGGCATAGTTAAGACGCATAGTTGACATAATTAGAGCAAAAATGAATTGCTATTAAATAAATCTTCACAACTGTAAAGATTTGCTCGACCAGAGTGAAAATTCATGGTACAATAATGGCGTACTATTGTTCTTTGGGTTTCGGCGAATAAAAGAGCCGAAGAAAGGTATGCCATGGCTATATCATATAACGGATTGTGGAAACTACTTATTGATAAGAATTTGAAGAAGACAGAATTTATGGAGCAGGTAGGAATCAGTAGCGGAACTCTAGCCAAAATGGGAAGGAATGAAGAGGTTTCAATCAGTATACTAACGAAAATCTGTGAAAAATATGACTGCGACTATGGTGATCTGATCAGCTATGACAAAGATGCCGTTGTTAAGGAGCCTAATAGTAAAAAGTAAGAATTTGGGGTGTTTCTTATGGAATCAGCAGTGAAGTATGCGCCGGGGATGAGGATAATAGTCCGCGGTGAGGAGTGGATGGTTAAAAAGGTGGAGACGAATAGTCTGGGCAATCAGACACTTTATGTGGTCGGCCTGTCTCAACTTGTCAAAGATTATGAGTCCATGTTCCTGGTAGATGTAGAGAAGGACATAGAAGTTGTGGATCCGGCAAAGGTTACACTCGTACCGGATGATTCGGCATTCTTTAGGAAATCCAAGGTTTATATAGAGAGCCAGTGGCGAAAGAAGATTCCGACGGACAGCAAGATTCATATTGGTGATAAAGCAGCTATGGATCTTATGGATTATCAGCTTGAGCCGGCGCAGATGGCGCTTAATAAGACAAGACAGAGGATTCTGATAGCGGATACGGTTGGACTTGGTAAGACTTTGGAAGCGGGCATACTGCTTTCAGAGCTTATTTTACGTGGAAAGGGAAAGAGAATCCTTGTGGTAACGGTCAAGAGTATGATGACGCAGTTCCAGAAGGAGCTTTGGAACAGATTTACTATTCCGCTGGTGCGTTTGGATTCTGCAAAGATCCAGAGTGTAAGGGCAAAGCTTCCCAGCAATTACAATCCGTTCTTTTATTATGACAAGACGATCATATCTGTTGATACATTGAAGAATGATCTTGATTATAGAACACATCTTGAAAACGCATGGTGGGATATCATCGTGATAGATGAAGCTCATAATGTTGCCAAGCGTGGAGATAAGAGTTCTCAGCGAAGCAAGCTGGCATCACTTCTTGCAGATAAGTCAGATACGCTTATCATGCTCACCGCAACTCCACATGATGGAAAGGGTCAGTCTGTAGCATCGCTTATGAATATGCTCGATCCGACCGCGATAGCAGACGAAAAGAATTACGGACCGGAAGATACAAAGGGCTATATCATCAGACGGTTTAAAAAGGATATACAGAATAGAGTAGCAGGTTCCTTCAAAGATCGTGTAATAACGATAGAAAAATGTCCCGCTTCTGCAAGGGAAGAGGCCGCTTTTGATGTGTTTGCTGATATGCAGCTCGTTATGGACAGTAATCATACAAAGGGTAAAGGGATTCTGTTTAAGACGAGTCTTGAAAAGTCGCTGTTTTCAAGTCCGGCAGCTTGTATCAAGAGTATAGATGCAAGGCTTAAAAAGCTTGAAAAGAAATATTCAGCAGATGATATGCCGGATATAGCAAAGTTACAGGAACTGAAAGCGGCTCTTGAAGCAATTACTCCACAGGACTTTTCACGATACTCAACATTACTGAATCGCTTGAAGAGCGCAGACTATGCGTGGAATCCGTCTGATACTAAGGACAGACTTGTGATCTTTACGGAACGAATTGAAACCATGAAGTTCCTTGAAGAAAATCTCAAAAAGGATATGAAACTGTCGGATGATCAGTTGAAGGTTATGCATGGTGGCATGGGAGATAAGGAATTACAGGCCATCGTTGACGAATTCGGCAGAACAGAGTCAAAAATTCGAGTGATCGTAGCATCAGATGTAGCATCTGAAGGTATCAACCTGCATTACTTGTCACACAGGCTTATTCACTTTGATATTCCCTGGTCGCTTATGGTATTTCAGCAGAGGAACGGTCGTATCGACAGATATGGACAGCATGAGCAACCAGATATCAGGTATATGCTGATTGACAGTGCAAATCCGAAGATCAAGGGTGATGCCCGTATCATGGAAATCCTTGTTCAAAAAGAAGAACAGGCACTTAAAAATATAGGTGACCCGGCTTTTCTTTTTGGCAAGTTTAATCAGGAAGAAGAGGAAGAAGAGACGGCAAAGGCGATCGAAGAAGGTGTATCAGCAGAAGCCTTCGGCTCAATGCTTGATTCGGGAGAAGATGAATTTGATCCACTGGAACTCTTGATGGCTGGTGGCGGACAGAATATTGTGCCTATTCAGTATGATGATGAAGGAACATTGTTCTCAGATCTTGATTATCTGAAGAGCGCTTTGGATGTATTTACTGATACAGAAGAGGTTAAATATGCTCCTCTGACTAATGCCAATGGTATTGAGATTAAACTGACCGATACCATCAAAAAGAAAATGTCACGGCTGATTCCGCCGGAGGCAATGCCAGCTAATGATTATTTGAGGTTGTCTACGGATAAAAACTACTGCATGAACGCTATGAAGAAGAGCATGCAGAATAGCATCATGGAATCTGCTTGGCCGGACACGCATTACCTGTGGAGACTGAATCCTGTATTTGACTGGGTTGAGGACAAGGCAGGAGTTTTTTACAGGCGTAATGAAGTGCCGGTGTTAGGTATTACAGGAAGCATGACCGGTGGGGATGTGGTATTTATCACTGCAGGACTGATTCCAAACCGCAGATCTACGCCGGTAGTGGATGAATGGTTCGGAGTTAGCTATAAACACGGATCATTTGAGAAGATTCTTACTATGGATGAAGTGATGCAGAGAACACATCTGCATGACATGGCTATGCCGAATACAGGGAAGATTACAGATGGCAAAGTATCGGAAGCATCCGGATATCTTTCTGATGTAGTTAAACGTGCAGGTGAAGTGATGCAGGAAAAATATAAGGAATACCGTAAGAAAACGGATCCTTATATTGATGAAGAATTGAGCAGACTGATAGCGCTTGAAAGAAAACATAAAGAAGCACAGCTTTCGTTCTATGACCTTGGAATAGAAGGGATGGAGCGTGAGAAGTCGAAAAAGGAACGGGAGATAGAACGGATTTTTAAGGAGTTTTCTGATTGGGAGGAAAACTCCCTCCGAATTGAAGAGAAGCCGTATATCAGAATCATTGCAGTAGTGATGGGAGTATAGAGCCATGGATATGGATTTGACAGGTATCAAGAATCAAAATGAATACTATACGAATCATTATTTTACCTCGATTTTCAAAGAAAATGCTGAGGATACGATATCTTCCTGGAGACAGAGAGCCAGGGAAGATGAGATTATGCTACCATGGCACAGCTTTCGTGATACGAGGAGACAGTACAATCTTACGAGAGAGCAGTACCAGCATCTCAAAAATCAGGAGCTGAGTAAACCGTTTATTCAGGAAATGGCAGGACTGTACCTTGATGCTCTGGGATATGGTAACCGTAAGAGCGTGACAGCAGAGGTGGCAGACGGGCTTTCTGTTCCTGTGTTCCATGAAGAGACGAGATCAAATGGTGCACCGCTTGTATGGGCGTTTCTGTCCGTATGCGAAGAGCAGGATGATGATATCTTGAGGGGACACATCTATGCCGCGAGTGAGGATGATGAAGAAAATGGCACATCTATAGATGTGATAAATGACGAAATCCTTGCAAAGTTATTTTTTGCAGGTGATGAGGCACCGAGGTTCATCATATTGATCGGGATCAATCAGATTGCTCTGATTGACAGAAATAAATGGAACGAGAAGAGATACCTTCAGTTTATGCTGGATGATATCTTCAGCCGTCATGAAGAAAGTACCTTTATGGCGTTGACGGTTTTGCTGCATAAGGAAAGTCTGTGCCCTGCAGATGGAGCGTGTCTGCTTGATAGCCTTGATGAGAATTCACACAAGCATAGTGCAGGTGTATCAGATGCTTTGAAATATGCCCTTCGAGAGTGTATTGAGATACTTGGCAACGAAGTCATATATGATATGAAAACGAGACAGGGCATCGACCTTGAAGCGAACCCGGTAAACGCTGGGGAGCTTACTTTGGAATGTTTGCGGTATATGTACCGGTTTCTCTTCATGTTGTTTATAGAAGCCAGACCTGAGCTTGGCTATGCGCCTATGAAATCACAGGCATATGTGCAGGGGTATTCCCTGGAAGGGCTTCGTGATGTGTGTGCAAAGGTAAAGGAAGAGAGCGAAACGGTATCAGAGGGATATTATATCTGTGATACCATATCCGAACTGTTCAGAATGATCTACGAGGGTTACCCGGGAGACCTTGATGAATACAAGAAGGCTACTGCTATGGAGTCGCTCCATGATGTGTTTACGGTGGAAGCTCTGAAAGCCCATATTTTTGATCCGGAATACACGAAACTCATTACAAGAGCAAAACTGCGAAACAGTGCAATGCTCCGTATCGTTGATCTTATGAGTATATCCAGACCGAAAGGTAGCAGAGAAAGGAAAGGAAGGATCTCTTATTCTGCCCTTGGTATCAACCAGATGGGAGCAGTATATGAGGCGCTGCTTTCTTATCGTGGTTTTATTGCAGAAGAGACTTTGTATGAGGTAAAGCGTGCCGGAGATGATTTTGATGAGCTGAATGTAGGATATTTCATCCCAGAGAATCAGCTTGAAAATTACACACAGGAAGAGCGTGTCAGGGTTAATAAGAATGACCCTAAAAGTGCTTTGCGTAAATATGAAAAAGGTACCTTTATATACAGACTTGCGGGCAGAGAAAGAGAGAAGTCTGCATCTTATTACACACCGGAAGTATTGACGAAGTGCCTTGTTAAGTATGCTCTGAAGGAGCTCCTTGAGGGTAAAACGGCAAAGGAAATACTGAATCTGACAATCTGCGAGCCTGCGATGGGAAGCGCAGCTTTCTTGAATGAGGCTATCAATCAGATTGCAGAAGCATATCTTAACAAAAGGCAGGAAGAAACCGGAGAGCCGATTGCATTTGATAAAAGATTTGAAGAACTCCAAAAGGTGAAGATGTATATTGCCGATCGCAATGTATATGGTGTGGATTTAAACCCGATAGCGGTGGAACTGGCAGAAGTATCTCTATGGCTGAACACCATTTATAAGGGTGCGTATGTACCCTGGTTTGGAACACAGCTTGTGTGTGGCAATTCTTTAATTGGAGCAAGAAAACAGGTGTATAGTCAGTCTGCACTTGAGGCAGGCAAATGGTATGAAAAAGCTCCAAGAAGGATTATGCCTGGAGAGACGCGAACAAAGAAGGGCCAGCACGAGAACACAAAGGAAATTTATCATTTTCTGCTTGGTGATCCGGGCATGGCTAATTATACGGATAAGGTTATCAAGGGACTTGAGCCGGATAATATAAAGATAATCAATGATTGGCGAAAAGAGTTTACCAAGAAGTATACCGAGGATGATATAAAGACGCTTTTAAATCTTTCGGAGATCATAGACAAGCTCTGGGCTATGACAGTTGATTTGAGAAAGAGCGTTGAAAAGGCTACAGCAGAACCTTTTAGTGTTTACGGACATGAAGAGACTGGCGAGGGTGCGCATACTACTATTCGTGAGAAGGATGAGATTTATCACAAGATGTTCAGATCTGAACATATGAATAATGCAGGACCGTATGCAAGATTAAAGGCAGCAATGGACTATTGGTGCGCGTTATGGTTTTGGCCGATTGATAAGGCTGATTTGTTGCCTTCGCGTCAGATATTCTTTATGGAAATGTATATGATCCTGCAGGGGGCAGTGAATACAAGTCTGACTAATAGCAGCGGTCAGCTAAAGATGTTCGATGATAGCGGTAACATGACATTTGATGAAAATGGAATGATGGTTCTTCATCGTGAAGGTCAGCAGATTGCGTTTGATTTTGCAGCGGATTATGCGGATTTGGGAAGCGTAAATCTGGATGATATGCGTGAAAGAAATGAAAGATTCAGGATTGCAAATCAGATAGCCGAAGAGCAAAGATTTCATCATTGGGAATTGGAGTTTGCTGACATATTTGAAGAAAGAGGAGGATTTGATCTTGTTATTGGAAATCCCCCATGGATTAAACCATCTTGGAATGAGCAGGATATATTGGCAGAGGCAAATCCTGTGTTTGCTATTAAGAAGATGTCCGCATCGGATACAAAGAAGAATCGTGATGTAGTATTGGAGAATATGAGTTTTTACACTGAGTATGTTTCGGAATATATATCTGATACTGGAATACAGAATTTCCTAAATGCTGCGGAAAATTATTATGTTTTGCTGGGAATGAAAGCAAATCTATATAAGTGTTTTTTGCCAATTGCCATGAATATATCAAGAAATGATGGATTCTTTGCGTTCTTACATCCAGATGGAGTGTTTGATGATCCTCAAGGGGATGGCCTTAGAAAGGTGTTATATGGAAAATTAAGAAAGCATTTTCAATTTATAAATGAGAAATTGTTGTTTCCAGAAGTTGGACATCCGACCATTTTTGGCCTAAATGTGTATTCAAATGTTGAAACGGATTCTTTTGAAATAATAGCAAATCTTTTTGATCCTATCACCATAGATTATTGTTATGAAGGAGATATAGAGGACAAGATACCAGGGCTAAAGGATGAACATAATAATTGGAATATAAAAGGTCATCCGGACAGAGTAATAACTGTTGATAATAGTATACAAAAAGTGTTTGCTTCAGTTTTTGATGGTAATCCTTCTAAATGGCAATCGGCAAGACTGCCATCTGTGCATTGTGTGCAGTTAATAAGTGCTCTGGAGCATTTCCAGAATGGTAAAAAAATAGGCGATCTGATATCTGAGGGGAACATTTTCTTAACCCAGTTTTGGAATGAAACCGGTCAACAAGAGGATGGAACAATAAAGAGAGAAACAAGATTTGTTGAGGATTACTCTAGTTTTGTTTACTCTGGACCACATATATGTATAGCTAATCCATTCTTTAAAACTCCGCGCGAAAAGTGCGTCGAAAAGGGAGATTACGACAATATTGATTTATTATCCATGAGTAATGATTATATTTCGAGAACAAATTATGTTCCCATTCCCTCAGAGGACGAATACAGAAATAGAATTCCTAAGACCACTTGGGGAGAATCATGTTGCACTAGATATAGAGTGGCAGCAAGAAAGATGCTAAATCTAAAGCAGGAGAGAACCTTGAATGCAGCTATTATTCCGCCTGATGCTGCCCATACAAATGGCATTCTCAGCATCGTGTCTAAAAATAACAGAAACATAGCGATAATTGCAGCTTTCTTATGTTCTCTTCCGTGTGACTATTTCATTAAAGCGATGGGCAAAACAAATCTGTATGAAGATAATCTCGGAGCCATTCCATTCATTGAGGATGAATACACCAAGGCTATGGTATTGCGAATCCTTTTGCTCAATTGCTTGACATCTGACTATCAGCAGTTGTGGCAAGAATTATGGGATGATGTTTATTGTAATGATAATTTCTGTAAAAGAGACGATAGACTGAGTAATAATGTATTTAAGGAATTGAAATCGAATTGGCAGCGCGAATATGCTGCGAGAAATGAATACCTTCGAAGAGAATTGCTAGTGGAGATAGATGTTTTGGCATCGCTTTCGATAGGGCTTTCGCTAGATGAATTAGTAACGATGTATAACATTCAATTCCCGGTAGCGAAAGCTTACGAGGAAGATACATGGTATGACAGGAATGGACGAGTTGTTTTTACCACAAATAGAAGTTTTTCTGGGGTGGGGTTGTCAAGGCAGGAGTTTGAGACAATAAAGGACTGGAAAGAAGGAGTGTATTCTCAAACATACACCGATTCTACTGCCCCAGATGGACCTATGGATAAAACCATAAATTATGTAGCACCTTTTGATAGATGTGATAGAGTTGCGGATTACGAAGAAGTATGGCAGACCTTTGAAGAACGCTTCAAAGCATAGAGATTGTGTGCACATGGAGGGATAGTTAATGTTACCCAGCGTACTTGCAAAACAATATCAGGAAGGCTTGATGGATTATATTGATACCACCTTCCCGATTACGAATCCGATATTTAAGGACTCCATCAAGAATATGCTCCACACCAAGGATGCGGTTTTCCATGAACCGTATGTTTCGGTGCGTTTGCCATTTAGAGCATATGAGGGTGACAGAGAGTTTTTCAGATCTATTCATATGAACTTCACTCCACATGTTCATCAGCAGAAAGCATGGGATAGACTGACAGGTAACAACGGCAAGTCTACGCTGGTTGCCACGGGAACCGGTTCCGGTAAGACAGAGTGTTTTTTATATCCTATCCTAGAGTATTGCTATCAGCACAGCGGTGAGCCTGGAATCAAAGCACTAATCATATATCCCATGAACGCTCTTGCGGCAGATCAGGCAAAGCGTATTGCAGAGATGGTTGATGGCAGTAAAGAATTAAAAGCCGCACAGGTACGGGTCGGTATGTATGTTGGTGGTGAAGAACCCGGTGCCACCACAATGATGACCTCAGATAAGGTTATCACCAAGAAGGATATTATGATCGCTTCACCACCGGATATCCTGATGACCAACTATAAGATGTTGGATTATCTGCTTGTGCGTCCAAAAGATGCAGAGCTGTGGAATAAGAATCTACCGGATACCTTGAAATACATTGCGGTTGATGAGCTTCACACCTTTGACGGAGCACAGGGAACTGATCTTGCCTGCCTGCTTCGCAGATTAAAGACCAGACTTAATGTGGAGCCGGGACACATCTGCTGTGTTGGTACCTCTGCAACAATGGGATCAAAGGATAGTGCCGGGAATATTCGCCAATATGCGGCGGATGTGTTCGGAGAAGTGTTTGATGAAGAATCTGTAATTACAGAAGACAGATTATCTTCAGAGGAGTTTTTCAGAAATGCAGATGTCATAGATTATAAAATGCCTACATCTTCTGAAGCCAAGAGACTTGCAGAATTGGCGCAGGGGGAGGATGAACAGGCCTATCTCGAAGCGGCTGTCGGGGCATGGTTTGATGAATCTTTTACATTCACAGATGTGATGAGTGATGATTGCCGTGTGGACATAGCAAATCGTCTGATGCATCATAATTTTACCCATAGTCTCATATCGGAAGCTGCCGGAAATTACATGCAGTCATCCTTTGTTGTGGAACATTTGAGTAAAAGATTTCCTCTTCTTGTTAATTATGGAGAAGAGTTGGCGGCTACTGTCATAGATGCGCTTTATGCGCTTGTATCTCATGCAAGAACCAGGACAGAAGCAGGCAAGATTAGACCTTTCCTTAACGTACAGGTCCAACTGTGGATGAGAGAACTCCGCCGTTTAGTCGGTAAAGTGGCAGATAAAGATATCACATATGCATTATTTTCGGACCTTAATGATGATCAGGCAAAGCACTATCTGCCGGTGATCAATTGTCGTGAATGCGGTGAGACCGGATGGGTATCCGTTGAGGAAGATGGTAGCGTACAGTTACGAGATATGGGAACCTTCTATAATCTGTTCTTCAATGGAGACTCAAAGATTAAGATGATGTTTCCGTATGACAAAGCAGATAAGGAAGTGCCTATTACTAACAGATACAGGCTTTGTCCGACATGCATGGACATCAGTTATGATGAAGGACATGAATTATGCCCGAATGGTCACAAGACGATACCGGTGTGGATACCGGATGTAAAGGTGGAAGGTAAGCGCAATACGAAGCAGTATCTTTGTCCACATTGCGGAAATAAGAGCAAGCTTTCCATTATCGGTATGCGTAGTGCTACTGAAGTAAGTGCGGGCATATCCGAGCTTTATGCATCCAGATTTAATGATGATAAGAAACTTCTTGCATTTACGGATAATGTACAGGATGCAGCACATCACGCAGGCTTCTATAACGCAAGAACATGGAAGTTTGGTTTAAGGACTGCTGTGACCAGATTTGCCAATACGCAGGAAGAGGAATACACGCTGGATGATTTCTTAAAGCGTATGATCGCATATTGGCGCGGAATTATGGGTAATGAAGCATATGTATCGTATTTCATCCCAGAAGGCATGAAGTGGATGCGTGCATATAAGGATATGTGTGAAAAAGGTGCTCTCGGGGATGATGAAGATACAGAGCGTCTGTTAAGTTATGTCGATCAGAGAACAAAATATGAGACTTTGCTTGAATATGGAATTCTTTCCAGAGTGGGAAGATCACTTGAAAAGGCAGGCTGCTCTGTTGTTTCGTTTGATTTTGAAAACGCTCTATCACGTATCAAAGAGAGGGTGGCGAATGAAGTAGGTAAACTGCAGGATGCAGACATAAGTGTATTCCGTCAGATGGTTATGGGAATGCTTTATGAGCTGAAAAACAATGGCGGCTATAGCTATTACACATATGATTCCTTTATTGAAGCAGGCGGCAATGCCTATATGATCAGTAATAAGCGCATGAAATGGATGCCGGGAGAGCATAAGGGAAGAAACGTTCCTAAGTATATTGCTATCAATCGCGGGAATAAAAAGCTTGGATATTTTGATCAGGTCGATGACAGATCATGGTATGGCCGATGGATTTACAAATATCTTCCGGACTTTTCACTTGAATCAGATCCTCGTGATATAGCCAGAATTATTCTTGAAGAATTGACTAACGATGGGGTTTTGATTAAGACCACAACCTCCGATGACGTGGACGTCTGGCAGATCAATTCTGAGAAGTGTATTGTCAGCAGAAGTGTTAAACAGCTTGTATGTGATAAATGTGGTTGTCAGATGTCAGCTTCTGCAGATAATGCTGAAGGGTTTGATGGTGCATTTTGCGTCCGTAAGGAATGTGACGGACATATGCATATAAAAGAGGATAGTGAACTTGATTTCTATGGCAAGCTATATAGCCAGGGAGAAATGATCCGCATCGTTGCAAAAGAGCATACTGGACTGCTTGAGAGAGAGGATAGGGAGAATCTTGAAAGATCTTTTAAGCAGTCAAAGGAGAATAAAAAGCCTTGGGATGCAAATCTACTGTCATGTACCCCGACACTGGAAATGGGTATTGATATAGGTGATCTGTCTACGGTTATTTTGTCATCAATTCCGCCTGCTCAGGCGCAATACGCTCAGCGGGCCGGTCGTGGAGGCCGTAAGGATGGCAATTCTCTTACCGTAGCAGTTGCCAATGCAAAGCCACATGATCTGTACTTCTATCAGGATCCTATGGAGATGATATCCGGAGAAGTGCAGCCTCCAAAAGTATTTCTGAAGGCATCTGCTGTGCTTGAAAGACAGTTTGTAGCCTTTTGTATGGATTCATGGGTTAAGAGTGGAGAGGCTTCGATACCGGAGAATGTTGGAGCGTGTCTTGCAAAACTTGGAGAGACCGGGACAGACAGATTCCCTAATAATTTCCTTACATATGTTCAGACTAATATGGAACATCTGGTTAAGGGCTTTATTAAAGCTTTTGAAGAAGGAGAGGATGGTGTAGGCGGTCTGGATGATATCTGTATTGATAATATCCGTGATTTTGCAAAGGACAGATTTGCAACAAAGATCAATAATGAATTCCATTCACTGAAAAAACAGCGTTCGGCGATACAGGAAAGCATCAAAGAGCTTCGTAAAATGATCAAGGACCTGGAAGCAAAGCCGGAGGATGCATCTTATGATGAGCAGCTCAAGGAACTGTACGCGGAAGTTGCTGCATGGAGCAGTGTGGTTCGTAAGATTAATCAGAAGGATGTATTTGGATTCTTGTCCGACTCGGGTTTGCTGCCGAACTATGCGTTCCCTGAAGCAGGTATCGTACTAAAAGCGGTACTTACAAGGGTTGATAAGGATCCTGAACAGGAGGGCAAGAACAAATATGAAAGCACGACCTACGAGTATAGCAGGTCTGCTTCAGCTGCAATAAGTGAGTTTGCACCTCTGAACAGCTTTTACGCCGGTGGCCACAGACTCAACATTGACCAGGTGGATGTAAATACCGCAGAGGTTGAGCCATGGAGACTTTGCCCGAATTGCTCGCATAGCGAAAAGGCAGATTCTACGCAAAATGTAACGATATGTCCGAAGTGTGGAAGTACCGGATGGGCGGATGCAGGACAGGTACGTTCTATGTTTCGTGTGCAGATGGTCTATTCCAATATGAAAGAGGAAGACAGTCTGATTGGTGATGAGAGTGATGACAGAGCAAAAACTTTCTACGATAAGGAGCTTCTTGTTGAAGTAGATGAGGATAAGGATGTTATCCAGGCATTTGAAATGGATAACGATGAATTTAAGTTCGGTTATGAGTTCCTTCAGAAAGCAACAATGCGGGAGATTAACTTCGGCGAGCAGGATATTGTCGGAGATAAGCTGTCTGTTGCCGGTAAAGAGGGTATTAGAAAAGGATTCAGCATTTGTAAATACTGCGGAAAGATTCAGACCAGTGAGAACCGGATTAAGCATACAAGATTCTGTAAGATGGTAAAGGATCCGCAGGCAGCGCTTGATGCTTATGAAGAGTGCCTGTTCCTTTATCGTGATTTTCAGACGGAAGCACTTCGCCTTCTTATTCCTGCGACAACCATGGACTCCTCCAGCAAGAGGGTAGAGTCATTCGTGGCTGCATTCATGCTGGGAATGAAGAGCTATTTTGGAAATGTCGATCATCTTAATGCGACGGTAAGTGAAGTTCCGGTTCCGGATGCAGCATACCGTAAACAGTATCTTGTCATTTATGATTCTGTTCCCGGTGGAACAGGATATCTGAAGCAGCTTATGAATGACGAAAATGGAATCGTTGATATCCTTCAGCGTGCGTTAGATGTGATGACAAGCTGCACATGCAATGAGACAGAGGGAAAAGATGGCTGTTATAAATGCCTGTTTGCATATCGACAGAGCAGTCATATAGGGGAGATATCAAGAGATACCGCCGTTAATCTGTTAAGAGCAATTTTAAGCGGAAAAGACAATAAGAAGCCTATCAAAAAACTGGCAGAAGTGGATTCAAATCCTCTGTTTGACAGCGAACTTGAGAGGATGTTTGTCGGTGCGTTTGAGAAATTGAGTACCTCAGAGCGACCCATCGTTACGCATCCCACATGGCTTGGGGATAAGCAGGGATACACACTGCAGGTTGGTAATTCTTTGTGGGAGATTGAGCCGCAGGTTCATCTTGGAGCGCAGGATGGTGTGGTGATAGATTCAAAGCCTGATTTTATTCTGAGGGCTAAGAGAACCACGGGAAATCAAAAAGAGGTTGCGGTGTTTACGGACGGATTCACATTCCACAAGGATAAAGTGGAAGATGATACAAAAAAGAGAATGGCAATTTCTCTGGCCGGAAAGTATCGAGTATGGTCTTTATCTTATAAGGATGTACAGGATGTATATAAGGATCTCGGAGAGTATAAAACCGAGACATTGACCCCTGAGAAGATGCCATCGGGAACAAAGATATATCGTCCAGCCGTAAAGAGCGCAGGAGCAGAAGCTATAAGACCTGATAAGGAAAATGCTTTTGAGCTTCTTGTAGATTATCTTGCTATGCCGGATGCAGAAAAGGTATTTACGGCCCATGCGTCTGCTTATGCCATGTCCATCGTTGATATGACACTTATGGGTAATCAGATGTCCTATGACAGCTGGAAGAATAAGTGGAATGAAGTGTTAAGCGCATTAGATTCTACGGATGAGGTGGATTCATTCGGACAGGCAATTTTTGGTACATGGAATCCGAGACAGAGCATGGGAAATATAAATGTAATGTCAGAGACTTCGCTTACGGATATGACAGTACAGAAGATGAACGCACCGGCCAAAGTGGGTATTGTTCTTAATGATGACACTTCAAGCAGGAGCGATAAGTATGAAGAGGACTGGAACGGATTTTGGCATTTCGTAAATGTGCTCCAGTTTGCCGATACCCTTTATTTCCTTTCACGGGTTGGCATAGAAAAGTCAGAGTACACAGCACTTGGAAGTGTGATGGTAAAACCGGATATTCAGCCTTCTGCACCTTCGCAGCCTGATGTGGTGGTAGATACCAGATGGAACGATATCATGGATGAATTCTTTGATGATATAGCGAGGGTATGTGCAACCGAAATGATGAATAACGGGATCGCAGCTCCCGATGTGGTCTGCTTTGAGCTTACCGAGGATGGATCGGAGGCAGGTATTGGAGAAGCAGAAATGGCATGGACTGAACTTAAGATCGCATGGCTGCTTCCGGAACAGGAAGATTATGCGGATGTATTTAAGAATCACGGGTGGAGAGTATTGCTTAGCAGTGAAGAGATAGATACAAAGGCATTTGGAGGAAATGAAAATGAGTAACAAGCCGATAGTAGCAATTTCAACTGATTTTCTGACGGCGTTTGCGAAGCTTCCAAAGGGTCAGCAAAACAAGGTAACGACCTTCTTCAATAAGTTTCGCAATGATCCGACTGCGCCTGGGATCAATTTTGAGAAGATTGATTCCGGGATAGATAAGAATATCTGCTCGGTACGTATAGATGATACCTATCGCGGAATTGTTGTGAGAGAACCGGAGAGCGGCGTCTATATGCTGCTCTGGGTAGATCATCACGATGAGGCTTATGACTGGGCTAAGAATAAGAAGTGTTCTATCAATAAAACTACGGGAAGTGTGCAGGTCTTTGAAGTATCCCAAGTAGCGGTAACGGAAAACGTTACGGCAGAGAGCCTTTTCAAAGATATTGATGATTCCGTATTCCTTAAGATCGGATTGCCGGAGGAACAGATACCGCTTGTAAGGTCGATGACTTCACTTGATGATCTGTATGCAAGGAAGGGCGGCATTCCCGAGGACGCATATGAAGGTCTGGAATGGCTGGGCAACGGATTCCCTGTAGAAGAAGTAATGGAAATGCTTTATCCCGATGCGGGTGAGAATGTGGCAGCGGGAGAAAACCTTGCAGAAGCATTAAAGAGCGATGCCAGCAAGAAGAGCTTTGTTATCGTGGAAGGCGAGGACGAGCTTCAGGCTATCATGCAGGAGCCGCTTGAAAAGTGGAGAGTATTCCTTCATCCCACACAGCGAAAGGTTGTTGATAAGAACTATAAGGGGCCGGCAAGGGTTCTTGGTGGAGCTGGAACAGGTAAGACGGTTGTTGCTATGCACAGGGCAAGGAGACTTGCATCCGAGCCTGATACAAAGAAGATCCTTTTTACCACTTATACCAAGAATCTTGCAGAAGATATTAAGGTTAATCTCAGAAAGATCTGTACTGTGGACGAAATGAAGAAGATGGATATTATCAACCTTGATGCATGGGTTGCAAACTTCCTTCATTCGCAGGGCTATGAGTATAAGGTTGTTTATGATACCGAGACGGAAAAGGTCTGGGATGATGCAATAGCTGTTGCAGCCGGAGATCTTGATCTGCTTCCCACGTTCTATAAGGATGAGTGGGTGAAAGTCGTGCAGGCGCAGGAAGCGTACAGCAGGGAAGCATATGCAAAAGCTCCCCGGCTTGGTCGTGGTGTAAGACTTGACCGAAAGAAACGCCTGCAGGTATGGGAAGTGTTCCAGGAATACCAGAATCTTATGAATGAGAAACAGTACAGAGATGTTGAGACGGCTATGTATGAGTGCCGCAAAATACTGGAGAGCAAGGTTCTGGGTGGTCAGTATTCATCCATCATAGTTGATGAGGGACAGGATCTGAGTCCGAGTGCTTTCCGCCTGCTTCGTGCCCTGGCAGGTGAGGAGCACGATAATGACCTGTTCATAGTTGGCGACTCTCACCAGAGAATATATAAGAACAAGGCAATCCTTTCAAAGTGTGGTATCAACATTCGCGGCAGAAGCTCTTATCTTCGCATCAATTACAGAACGACAGAGGAGATCAGGAAGTTCGCATTTGCGCTCTTGAATGGTGTTACCTTTGATGATCTGGATGAAGATTACGACAATGGAAAGGAATGCCAGTCTCTTACACACGGAATGAAGCCGGAGATTAAGGAATTCCAGGCTCCCGAGCAGGAGATGGACTATATAGTAGAGAAGATTCGTGATTTGCAGGCATCAGGGGCAGATCTGAAGAGCATATGTCTTGTGGCAAGAACTCATAAGCTGCTTGACAACTATATAGCCGGGCTTCAGAAGGAAGGCATTAAATACTTTGAAATTAAAGCAAACAAAACGGATGATCCCTCTTATGAAGGTGTGCGGATCGCGACGATGCATAGGGTAAAGGGATTGGAATTTGATCATGTATTTGTTGCGGCAGTAAATAAAAAGGTTCTTCCTTTTGGAACAGCAGCGGATTATGAGGATGGAATCTCGCTTGAAGAATTCAGAACAAGCGAGAAGTGTTTGCTTTATGTTGCACTTACAAGGGCAAGGAAGAGTGCCTATGTGAGCTGCTACGGAGGACTGTCGGAATTTGTAAAGTAAAGAATCGAGGACGAAAAGAATGCCGCTTGGATGGATAGATTTTTCAAAAAGCGAGAGAAACAAGGTATTAAGCGTACTTGACCTCTTATCAGAGGCTGGTACGCTTGACGAGCTTGGCATTGCGCCCATACGGGATGGCTATGCCAATATTTTTTTTCCGGGTACTTCAACGATCCAGACGAGAGCAAAGTATTTCATGATAGTGCCTTATGCTCTTAAGGATATGGAGTATAGCAGTGAATCTAATCCTAATAGGGTTTTGAAAGCATTTGATGAGGTCGAAAAGAACTGTGGTAAGCGATTTTTGACGAATGGCGAAGATACGAATGGAATTATCGGAAGCAGGTCGCTTGGACAGGGGAGATGGGTGAAGCGTACACCGGCGGATATCTATTGGGCAGGTCTGCGTAATTATGGAATCTTTACCGGAGGCACATTATCCCTTGGGGAGTATGTAAGGGCAATGTGCGCTTTAAAGAATCAAAAGTCTACTCTTACAAAACTGGGCAACAGGAATGACACTGAAGAAAGTGATGGCGATGATAAAGATGCAGGGGAACTTTTCCGTATGCAGTTCTGGCATATTCCTACATATGATCCGCACTGGGAAGATGATCTGAATATTAAGTTGACGGAAGAGGAAGGAGATTTCCTCAAGCGGCAGATTATCCAGGCTTATCCGAATTCAATGATGGCGCATATTCTTAAGAATAAGATGATAGAGATTCTTGAAGCAGAGGATTTTACTGATCTCGATAGTATGATGAATCACTTTCCTGATGAGATACATGCTGATTATTTATTGGCAAAAGATTTTTCTGGGTTCCTGTATGTACTTAGAACTATCTATAACCTGATCGTATCTGACGGTGAAAACTTGGATGCTAATTCAGAATGGAAGATACTGAAACCGTCACTGAAAGAGCTTGCAGATGTTGATCTGGAAACAATCTTTGGAAGGTTGCAGATTTTTAATAATACGTTTTTGTGCAATTTTCTTCGTAAAGAGAAGGAGCTAATGATTGCAGGAGATCTCGAAGGAATGAAAACTGAGATCAGAAGAAGAGAAAGGGAGTTGAAACAGACACGAGCTAAGACTATGCATCCGGGTGAGTTTGATTCAACGATCTGGTATGGTGGCGGCGCATTAGATTATCGCTTTGGTAATGCGAAAGTGATAATGAGAGATATATTTGAAAGTGAGGGTCTATATGCTTAATCCGAATAATGACAGACTGGATTATGGTCAGATTCTTGCCCCTCCTGAGAATGCCTATCTTGATTTCGCAGTAGGGACAACATACTCGCTTGACCTGGATGCACTTGTAGGTGCAAGCCTCGCACTGGGATTGTCTGAAGAGACCGACAGTGTACTTATGAATAATCCCGTATGCCTTTTGGAAGCTTTGCGGAGTACAGGTGATAAGGTGGCGCTTTTCTGTGAAGGCGGTCAGATAGCGATGCCGGGGAAGGTTACGCCTCTCTATATATTGCTGGAAAAGATGGTGTTTTCTGTGAAGACAGCGAAACATAAGGGGATAGCAGCTTTTCCCTCGTTCCATCCTAAGTTTTGGCTGATTCGCTATAAGAAAACCGATGGAGAGTATGTTTATCGCGTGATTATTCTTAGCCGAAATCTAACCTTTGACCGAAGCTGGGATATCACTTATTTCATGGATGGGCATATTACTAGAAAGGCAACCAGAAAGGCTGCACAGCAGAATGAGCCTGTATGTGATTTTTTGAGATATCTGCTTACACAACTTCCATCTGATGAAAATGGAAAAGAAAAAGCTAAAGGCATCCGGTCATTGATCAAGGATCTTTCAATGGTTCTTTTTGAGCCGGCTGAGAAAGAGTTTGAGGATTTTGAGTTTATTCCCAATGGAGTTAAGCGTTCTTATGGGGGGACATACTGCTTTGACGAAACCCAGCTGTTTAACGAGACTTTCCATGAGATATTGATCATGTCTCCTTTCCTCTCGGGTGGCATTATCCGGAATTTCAATGATAGGAACATCAAATCTCCAATCCAGGATGCAAGGTATATGTTGATCACAAGAGAAATGTCTCTTGCAAGGCTGAAGCCGGAAGACGTGAGCAATTTCGATATTTATACTATGCGGGATAATGTGATCGATGGCGAGACAGCTATATCGGACGAAAACGAAAAGGCACAGAAGCAGGACATTCATGCCAAGGTTTACATGATACGGAAGTATTCAACCTCAAATCTGTATTTGGGATCTTTGAATGCATCGCATAATGCAGTGTACGGTAATGTTGAGTTTATGATTCGCCTTACCGCCAAGAACAGATATCTCAATATGGATAAGTTGAGAAATGCTCTCTTCTGTGGAGAAGAAGGAAATCCGGATGATCCTTTTCAGAAAGTGAAGTTGGAAAATGCGATCATTAATGAAGAAGAGGATAAGACGGATGCACTGAATGCTATTGTAAAAGATATCAATAGGAGCAATCCATATGCCGTGGCTAGTAAGGAGTCAGAAGATTATTACTCTGTTGAAGTTCATTTTGATGAGTGCGATATAAAGGATTACAAAGTTTCGTTGAGACCGCTGTTGTCCAATAAGACAGCGGATTTCGGGGAAATGATTCTGTTTGATAATTTGACGGTCACTCAGTTGTCGGAGTTTTATATGGTTTCTGTTTCTGATGGAGAGAGAACCGTGGAAAGGGTTCTTATCATCCAGACAAAAGGCTTGCCGGAGGACAGGGAGAAGGCAGTAGTATCGAGTGTTGTAAGCAACAGGGATTGTTTTTACAGGTATATTGCATTTTTGCTTGGGGATGATTCAATCCTTTCTGCTTTAGAGTCAAGTGTGTTAGGGAAAGAAAATGTTGCAAAGCAGAACAGACCTGCATACAATCTTCCGGCGTTATATGAAAAGATGTTACAGACGGCGGCAATAGCACCTGAGAAGTTTAAGGGTATTGAATACCTGATAAAGACTATCTCTGAAGATGGAATTATACCCGATGATTTCAAGAAGTTGTACGAGACATTTAAGAAGGCGGTGAAACTGAATGGCTAAAGTGTCAAACCGACTTGATCAGATAGAAGAAAGCATAATGAGTGGTCTTAAGGACTTTCAACAGGCCACCGTTAATCGTATTGATCATTTGTACAGAACTGGACAGAGACGGGTTTTGGTATCTGATGAAGTAGGACTTGGAAAAACCCTGATAGCCCGTGGAACAGTTGCAAAAATGGCGAGGTTGCGACATGAAGAGGGAGATGCCCTTTTCAAGGTTGTATATATTTGTTCGAATGCGGCAATAGCAGATCAGAATCTTCAAAAGCTGCGTATAACACATGAGGCTAAGACGGAAAGCAGTTCTTCTTCCCGCCTGTCTATGCAGCATCTGAATATATTCAGGCAGGAGAATGATAAGGAACTTCTGGATCGCTACATTCAGTTAATACCACTTACGCCAGACACGTCATTCAGAATGACTGCTGGAGCAGGTAAGGCAAGCGAAAGAGCATTGATGTTTGCCATTGTAAGGCGACTGCCGGAATTAAGAAAATATGTTGAAGAACTTGAAGTTGCCATGAAGGACTGGGCGTATTCTGCATGGGATTCATGGTGCAGGGATTGGTATGAGCATGAAGTGGTCGAGTGCAACAAAATGTCTGACGGTAGGTATCTCGAGTATATGCTCTCTAAGCTGAAAGAAGAACTATACCTTGAGTGGGAGGATGGTGTTACCTATATTGAAGCGCTTAAAGCACTGTGCCGGGAGATCAAGGATAATGGTGGTAAGCGTGTAAGCAATAATGCCATTATCGGACAGCTTCGTGTGATCTTTGCAAAGATCAGTCTTGAAAAACTGGAGCCGGATCTGGTTATTATGGATGAATTTCAGAGGTTTAAATATCTCTTAAATTCAGATCCCGAATCTGAGACCGGTATGCTTGCAGATAAGTTCTTTCATGCGGAAGATGTGAGGATGCTGCTACTTTCAGCAACACCCTATAAGATGTATTCGACTCCGGAAGAGATAGATGAAGCAAGAATAGACGAGCATTATACCGAGTTCCTATCTGTCATGAATTTTCTAAACGAAAATGCGGATGATGAACAGAAGTTTCTGACGGTATGGAAGGATTATTCTGTAAAGCTGAAGGAAATGACTATCGGTGATACAACCATTCTTGAGGCTAAAGATGCTGCCGAAGATGCAATGTATCAGACCGTATGCAGAACAGAGCGTATTTCCGCATCAGAGAATGCGGATATTATTGATGATAGTGATGTTCATGTACCTTTGGATGTGCTGGAACAGGATATCCGCTCATATGTACAGGCGCAGGAACTGTTGGATCAGATTGGAGCAAATTATCATGTTCCGGTCGATTATATAAAGTCAACCCCGTATCTTATGTCCTTCATGAGGGACTATCAGCTTAAACGAAATGTTGAGAAGTATTTTAAGAAGCATTCGGCTGAGATTAACAAAATAAAGAAGGATACTTTTTGGCTCAACAGAAGAGCTATAGACAGATATGACAAGATTCCAAATAACAATGCACGTTTGGAAAGGGTTATGGATTCTGTTCTTCAGCGAGGAGTTGAAAAGCTTTTATGGATCCCGCCTTCAAAACCATATTATGAGATGCAGGGTGTTTATAAGGATTCTGAAATGTCATCTAAGACACTGATTTTTTCTTCGTGGGAGATGGTACCGAGGATGCTTGCAAGTCTAATTTCCTATGAAGCAGAGAGAAGAACAGTGGGAAAACTTGCAAAGGATTATCAGGACAGGGATGTTCATTATTTTTACAGTGGTGAAAAGCGTTATCCTTCTGCAAGAATGAATTTCTCTGTAAAGAATGATACACCGTCCGGGATGAACTTGTTCTGTCTGATATATCCATCGAAGTTCCTCTCAGAATGCTATGATCCTATCCAGTGTATGAATGATCATATGGGTATCAGGGATATTCAAAGACAGATTAAGGCAAAAATATCAGAAAAGCTGAGAGAGTATCCAAGTATAAAATCCGGAACACCTGACAAGAAATGGTATTATCTTGCACCACTTCTTATGGATGGGGATATGTATGCATATAGTTGGCTGGAAAGCGGCGATAAAATTGCGGATTATGGAGATGATGAAGAGAAGAGCAAGCGCCAGAAGGGTTTCAATACCCATCTTGCGACATTGAGAGATCTTTTTTATGAAACCCATAGTGAGAAGTTTGCCAACCTTGGAAAGCAGCCGGATGATCTTGTAGATGTTCTGACGGACATGGCTATAGCAGCTCCTGCAATCTGTATCAACAGGACATACAGGATGTATCTGGATGAGGGTGAGGAGCTGCCGGTATATTTGCCGAGCCAGTTGGCAAGAGTGTTTCTGAACAGGATGAATTCTGCTGAATCAACAGCGGTTGTTGAACTGGCCTGTGGTAGAAAATCAGATGATGCACATTGGCAAAACATGCTTACCTATTGTAAGCAGGGGAATCTTCAGGCAGTATTTGATGAATACGCGCATTTGATTGCAAGCGGAACAGATCGTGATGAAGCCATGATAGAGCATATGCATTGGCAGATGGTTGAGGCTATGGATATAAGAACCACTCAGTATAATGTGGATACATTTAAGAGTTTCCAGATGCGTATGTGCGGACAGAAAGACAGACCGACGAATATCAGAACACATTTTGCTGTGGCATTTACGAAAGGTGATGGCAAGGAGACGGATGCAGACAGAAAGAAGACTATTAGAAACGCGTTTAATTCTCCATTCAGGCCGTTTGTGCTGGCAACAACATCCATAGGACAGGAAGGTCTGGATTTTCACAACTATTGCCGGAAGATCGTACATTGGAACCTTCCGTCAAATCCTATTGACCTTGAACAGAGGGAAGGACGCATCAATCGCTTTGAGTGTCTGGCTATAAGACAGAACGTGGCAAAGCGATATGGAGATATATCCTTCCATAAGGACATCTGGGATGAAATGTTTGATGAAGCCTCCAGAAAGGAGAAGATAGAAGGCTCTTCTGACCTGATACCTTACTGGGGACTTCGTGAGACTGAGGATATGGTCAAGATCGAGCGGATTGTACCGATGTAC
>JAGAGL010000010.1:0-54720 GCA_017627595.1 Oribacterium sp.
ACCCCCCCGACCCACTGACTGAACTGTTACTGTGGTAAAAAGGAATATTCTTTTAGAGAATTCTGTTATGTTGACAATGATTGTTCGTATAATTAGAATTAAAATATCAAGTAAATTCAATGAGTTTACCGGTTTTATGCAAAGGGTGCCAAGTGGGGATGGTTCTCGCCGGCGAGAACCGTCCCCGTTGGCACGCGGCTGAGATATAGCCAGGTTGACACGGATGTCAGATCGGAGTAATGGAATGGGAAGAGACGGAAAGATAACCATAAAAGATATAGCGGAAATGGCCGGGGTATCCAAGACTACGGTTTCTTTTTTTCTGAACGGAAAAACCGATAAGATGTCACCGGAAACCGGGGCAAGGATCCGGGAGATGATCGAGAAGACGAATTATCGTCCGAATATCGCCGCCCGTACTCTGAATCAGAAAAAGACCAATCTTATGGGAGTGATCATCGGAGACATTACCAATAGCTTTTCCAACAGGATTGTTAAGGGAATCGAGGATACCGCAAGAAAGCACGGCTTTCAGACCCTGATCGGCAATTCTTCCTATGATGCCGAGACGGAAGCAAGTTATGTAAACAGGATGCTGACTCTCGGGGCAGACGGCTTTATCATTCAGCCTACACCGGGATTTCATGAAACCTCAAAGATACTGAAGAGGGAAGGAAAACCCTTCGTATATTTTGACAGTAAGGTTTATGAGGACGATGCCTACTGGGTTAAGACGGACAATTATACTGCCACTTACCGAACCATGGAAAAGCTTATGGAAAAGGGCTATAAAACTTTCCTTATGATCGGGGCGGATCCTTCCAGACTAAGTACCCGTATAGAAAGATCCTCCGGATTTACTGACTGCATACTTGAGAATGGGTACAGTTACGAGAGTCTTGAGATTAAGGATGGGGAAATAGATGGTGAAAAGGTTCTGGATTTTGTGAAGTCCCATATGAAAGCCAATCACCCTGCCCTTGTGTATGTTCCTAACTGCTGGGCACTTCCTGAGGTTTATCATGCACTCCAGCCCTTAAAAGAAAAGATCCCAAAAGAGCTCGGGATCATAGGTTTTGATAATGTTGAATGGGCCATATACTCTGCCCCTAAGCTTACAACCATAGTCCAGCCGGCTTATGAAGAAGGCCAGAAGGCAGCCGAAATCCTCATAGATCAGATTGAGGAAAAAAACTCAGAAAAGCCTCATCAGACACTGAAGTGTTCTGTGAACTGGCTGGAATCCACCATGTAAATCAAAAAGGGGCTGTCGCTTTAGATGATTATCATACCAATCTAAGCGATAGCCCTCTTTTCATGCACCATTTAAGCCTGTTTTGACGTGTGAACCCACCGGGGACGGTTCTCGCCGGCGAGAACCGTCCCCGGTGGGCTCCCTTTTATCGGGTTTGGTTTTATCGTTTATCTCTGTCTATCATTTCCAGTGAAATGATTCCGATTGTTATACATACAATGCCGATCAGCGCGATGACACCCCAGCAATGGAGGATATTGTCGATGGTTCCTGCATAAAGGGGGCTCTGCATGGACTGGGCTGAAAGAAGGTCCATCTTGTAACGGATTTCAGTCCTCTGGATGTAGTCCACCAGTGACTGAACCTCAGGCACGGACCTGAACTGGTATATGGCTGAGAACAATGCATGTGAAGTAAGTGAATTGTAATCCGCAACTGCACATATGGCAACTGTGCCCCAGTGGCTTATGGTCATTTTTTCAACTATGACTGCAGGTCCTGAGCTGAAGGAAAAGATAACTCCCGCAAATACCAGCTGTATTATGAGAAGGAAAGGCATCACAGTCATGGCGGCGGTGGTTGTCCTTACAATACAGGATATCATCAGTGCGATCATATCTGCGGAGAAGGTGATGATCCACAGAGTGATGGCAAAATCCAGAGTAAAGGATCCGGTGACGATACTTTCCTCCGGGAATTTGATGCCGTAAAGTTTATATACCACGATGGAGATGATGACCTGCAAAAGGCACATTATGGCCTGATATATCATGTGGGCACCGATATACGCGGTTATGTGAAGCCCCGCCCTGTGCTCTCTTTTGACTATTGCTCTCTCCCGGCATACCACCTGAATGGAATTAAAGAAACCGTTCCATATGCAGACGCAGACAATAGCAAAGGATCCTGCCTTAAGTCTTTCCATATTAGTGAAGAGGCTCTTTCCCATTACAAAAGCTACCATCAGAGCGATGGCTGCAGACAAGGGAAGTCCTTTCCAGTCACGTTCATTAACAAAGATGCGGAAGAGCTTTCCGAGATAAATATTAATCTGTCCTAACCTTCCGGTGTGAATAGCATCATCCATTTGCTGCTTCCTCATTTCTTTTACAAAATATTTTCTCGGATGATATATCCGAGGTGCCCTTCATGTGAGTGATACTTCCACCTCCGGGTTCGGGGGAGTGGAGTTGTCTCCGGAAGGGACCGGACCGGCTTTTGGCTTGTCGTCGGCGGTAATATTCTCAGACGCAACCTTCTCTCCGGTTTCGGTTTTTACCTCCGCATCATCCGGCTCCGGTTCTGCATTTTCAGCAGCAGCTGCCGCTTTTTCAGCCTGAAGTTTTGCGAATTTTTCTATGAAAACATCAGCCTGACCTTCACCGCCCTCTCCCTCGCTGTTGATGGCAAGGACTATGTCTTCCATGGTTTCTTTGTTAAAGAATTCCCTGGCTTCGCTAATGCTTCCATAGAATGCCAGCTGGCCGGTATGACTGCTGTTCTTTGCCAGAACGATAACCTTGTCAAAAAGGTCGATAACTCGATCCGGTGTGTGTGTTATGACCATGACTATCTTATACTGATCTGCGATATTTCTGAGCTGTCTCATAAGATCCCTGGCCATAACTCCGTCAAGACCGGAATCCGGTTCATCAAGAATGAAAAGGCTTGGATCCGCTACGAATTCAACAGCTATGGAAAGACGCTTTCTCTGACCGCCTGAAAGCTTATCAACCAGTTCATTTTTAACCGTATCAAGACCAAAGAGATCAAGAGTATCCTGGACACGGGATCTCCGGGCTTCAAAGCTTGTATCACTTGGCATGCGCATTTCCGCAGCATTGGTAAGAGTCATGATAACGGTATCGTCTCCACGAAGAAGATCCTGCTGTGGAACCATGCCGATCTTGTATTTCATTTTTGAATAGTCATTATAAACATTAAGGTCACCCTGGGTGATGTCTGCCTTCGCCTTCTCATAGCCTGTGACAGCATTGATAAAGGTGGTCTTACCTGCACCGGAACCTCCCAGGATCAGAACCATATTTCCCGGTTCTATCTTCAGGTTAATGTCTTTCAGGAGAATCTGCTTTTTAAACATGTTCCGCACTGAACGCTCCTGGATATGGATCTCCAGGTCATGGTTTTTGAAGGTTTCATGATTGTAAGCAAGATAGTCCCCCACAAAAACAAAATGGGTATCGCCAATGTTTATAACATCATAAAGCTCCAGCTTCCTTGAACCTTCAATCTTGTTCTGGTTCACAAGGACACCTCTTGTGGTGTCAATGTCTTCAAGGTACCAGCTTCCGTCGGTATAGCGTACCACCGCATGATGCTCAGATTCTGTCCTTGTTTCATCTGTAGAAGCAGCCGGTTCTCCCTTTCGGTTTTTCAGATAATCACTGACATGACTGTAGATATGATATACCTTTTGCTCCGGATTAAGAGGCACTCGCTTCCACTCCAGATTTCCCGCAAATTTCTTCAGGAAAACAAAGATGAGCATATCCTCGTCATTCTTGATTCGGATAACATCACCGTTTTTCAGGATGGTATATGAACCAAATTCCACTTCTACGTCATTGATGGTTGTGACATTGCTGTCTGTGAGATTGGCATAATGCCAGTTTCCGAAGGTATGGCTCAGCTTCCCCTGCTTTTTATCAAGAAGGGGATATTCCAAAGAGATTTTGTCATCATTTTTAAAATGGAACAAACTCTGCTTTCCGATGGCAAGCTCTTTTTCTACTCTGAACTGCTTGGGAACACTTCCAATTTTTATCACGACGATTTTCGCGGGGTCGACGAGATCTTCCAAAAGTCCGGACATATATACCTCCATTTTATGAACGCCGGTCCGGTGAAACTTCACTTCGATTTGAACCGGTGTTACATATCAGGCTTTCATGGAAAACCTGACACAACACAATCTAGCTAAAATTATAGCACAGGATTTAATGCTATACCTATTTAATATCGTCTTAATAAGAGTTTATATAAAAAGAAATCCGCCGCCAAAGAGGCGACGGATGATCATCATTTTCCGTATTTCTTATAAAGATCTGCATGAGCATAAACTACATTCCATGCTCCGGAGGTTTTTCCTGTAACGCAGATATAATGTGATCCGCTTGGACCGGTGAAGGAGGATACCGCACAGTTGCCGGCTTTTGAAACATAACCGGTTTTCGCCATAAGAGCCTTTCCGCCGGTGGACTGGGTATCTATGCGGGTCAGGAATTTGTTTGAGAAACTGATTCCGGAACTATGCTTGTTGCTGGCTTTGGTTGTGTAGTTTCTTGTTGAGAGAATTGCACTTGCGTAAGGATTTGCCATAGCATATTTCATGACCAATGCCATATCCTTTGCTGTAGTGTAATGGTTATCATTGTAAAGACCGGTACTGTTGGTATAGTGAGTTGTTGCTGATATACCAAGCTCCTGGGCCTTCTGATTCATGAGATTTACGAACTGCTTTTCGGAGCCGGCGATAAGTCTCACAAGAGCAAGAGCCGCATCAGCTCCGGAAGGAAGAATAAGACCATATAAAAGATCCTTAACGGTTACGATCTCCCCTGCTTTGAAGCCACAGTTTGAAGCGTCATTATCATTGACATAATCAATGATATCGCTTGTTATCTCCACTTCCTGATCAAGATCGGTAATGTTCTCACATGCAACAAGAAGGGTCATGACCTTGGTCATGGATGCAGGGTACATCTTTGATTCCCCATTCTTATCTGCCACAATAAGGTTTGAATCCGCATCCACAAGAATCATGAAGTTTGCATTTACATCAGGTGTCGCTGTAAGGGCAGTCTTTACAAATTTTGAACCTGTAGCTGCAGACTGGAAGTAGCTGCCGGTCTGAGCTTCTGAAGCTGCGGCCTCAGCGACTGCTGATGCTGAAGAATCTGCTGACTGAACTGCTCCGGAAGTCTGACCGGATTCAGCTGCTGCAGCCGATGTTTCCGAAATCTGAGCAGCCTGGTTTGCGTCTGGAGCAGTGGCAGCTGTCGCCTGAGCACCTTCTGAGGTCTGTGAAGCTGCTGAAGAACCGGTTCCTGAGCCCGCGACCGTAACAGAAGCTCCTGCCTCAACAACCTGAGAAGTGCCGGCTGCATCTGATACTACAGTATCGGAAACCGAAACCTCCAGCCCCTCATCTGCCACGGCAGCCTCAGTTTCACCCATCTGTGCACTCAAAGGCCCGTATTCTGAAATGACCACGGAAACCTCATTGTCCGCAAGAACTGTAGATGATATGGATAATGTTGACATAACCGCCACCATAAGACCGGCAGTTACTTTTCTCAAATATTTCTTATAACTTTTCATAATATTCACCATACTTTTGTCCGCTGACTGTATTTTCATTGCTGCCCGGACAGAAAGTAATCCTCTCCTCTTTGGTACGTATATAGTACCATGAGGAGAGGATTTAAATATTACTAAAACTTTTCGGTTTTCATTTGATTTTGAAACAGATATGAATAGATGAGTAGGCCGGCTCCGACCTACGGACTACCGTCTATTAATCTTATTACCGGGCTTTTGAGGCTTCTGCTTCCTCGGCCGTATGAGACATTCGGGTCCGAACCCGATGAGGTCCTCCCGGTGCTCCCGGAGCAAAGCCTCCTTCACAAGCTCATAGTTCTCCGGCTTCTTATACTGTATAAGTGCACGCTGCATAGCCTTCTCATGCGGATTCTTCGGAACATAAACCTCCTCCATGGTGAGAGGATTGAGCCCCGTATAGTACATGGTTGTCGAAACAGTCCCCGGCGTAGGATAAAAATCCTGCACCTGCTCCGGAATATAACCCATATCACGGATGTACTCCGCAAGGGTGATGGCATCCTTAAGCCTCGACCCCGGATGACTCGACATAAGATAGGGAACGATATACTGATTAAGCCCCAGCTCCCGGTTTATCTTCTCAAACTCCCTTACAAAGGAATTGTAGACATTAACACCAGGCTTCCCCATCTCCTTCAGAACATTATCGGAAACATGTTCGGGAGCCACCCTCATCTGCCCTGAAACATGGTATTTACAAATCTCCTTCAGGAACTCCTTGTTGGAGTCCGCCATGAGATAGTCAAATCTGAAACCTGAGCGGACAAATACCTTTTTGACTCCCGGAAGTGACCTTACCTCTCTAAGCATCTTCACATAGTCAGAGTGGTCGACCTTGAGATTTTTGCAGGGTTCCGGCCATAAGCATTTTTTATTGACACAGGCACCGTGCTTAAGCTGCTTGTCACAGGCAGGACCGCGGAACTCCGCAGTGGGACCTCCCACATCAAAGATATACCCCTTAAACTCAGGATCCTTAGTTATCTGCTTCGCTTCCTCCAGCACGCTTTCATGGGAACGAACCTGGACGATTCGCCCCTGGTGCATGGTGAGAGCGCAGAAATTGCATTCACCGAAGCAGCCTCTGGCCTGGGTGATGCTTTCCTTGATCTCTCCAAAAGCAGGGATTCCGCCATCCTTATCGTAAACCGGATGCCATGCTCTCATGAAAGGCAGGGCATAAACATCATCCATTTCCATTTCCGTAAGAGGTGCGGCAGGAGGATTCTGAACTATAAACTGTGCGCCGTCATAGCATTCATATATTCGTTTTGCGCTTATGGGGTCTGTATTTCTGTACTGGGTGGCAAAGCTCTCTGCATATTTCCGCTTGCTGCTCTTTATCTCTTCAAAATCCGGAAGCCTCACGGCATCATAGATTTCATCCTCGTGACGCGTCTTATAAACCGTGCCCGGAATCCAGGTAATGTCCTTGACCTGAAGTCCTGAGTTAAGAGCATCCGCTATCTCAACGATACTGTGCTCTCCCATTCCGTACGAAATGAGATCGGCTCCACTGTCCAGAAGGATGGAGCGGCGAATGCTGTCGGACCAGTAATCGTAGTGGGCAAGCCTTCTGAGACTGGCCTCGATACCTCCGATAATGATAGGAGTATGTTTATAGGTTTTTCTGATGAGGTTACAGTAAACCGTGGCAGCTCTGTCCGGTCGTTTTCCCATTACCCCGCCGGGGGTGTAAGCATCGGTTTTTCGATGACGTTTCGCAACGGTATAATGATTCACCATGGAATCCATGTTCCCGGCAGAAACCAGGAAACCCAGTCTGGGCTCACCAAACTCAGTAACAGAGGAAGGATCATTCCAGTCCGGCTGCGGAAGCATGGCAACCTTGTAGCCATGAGCCTCAAGAATTCTTGAAATGATGGCAGCGCCGAAGCTGGAGTGATCAACATAAGCATCACCGCATACATAGACAAAGTCGGGCTGTTCCCAGCCCCTGTCCAGCATATCCTTTTTGTTAATCGGTAAAAATCCTTTAAACATATATTATCCTCATCTTTTTTTAGATTGTATCGTAAAGCTTCTGTTTCTGTCATCAAAAAAAGATGCACCGTCAAAGATGCATCCTTTTAGCTATTGGATTTTTCAGGCTTCCAGAACCTTTCCCAGGAAATCCTTGAGACGCGGACTCTTGGGATGATCAAAAATGTCCTCAGGAGTACCCTCCTCAACGATATTTCCATCAGCCATGAACACAACGCGGTTACCCACTTCTCTTGCGAAGCCCATCTCATGAGTAACACAAACCATGGTCATGCCTGCATTGGCAAGCTCCTTCATAACCTCCAGAACTTCACCGACCATTTCGGGATCAAGTGCTGATGTAGGCTCATCAAAAAGCATAACCTCAGGGTTCATACAAAGGGCACGAACTATGGCAACACGCTGCTTCTGACCACCCGAAAGCTGTACGGGATAAGCATTGGCCCTGTCCTTGAGTCCTACTCTTTCAAGAAGCTCAAGAGCTTTTTTCTCGGCTTCTTCTTTGCTTACATTCTTTACGATCTGAGGTGCAAGGGTGAGATTCTCGAGAATCGTTTTGTGGGGGAACAGATTGAAATGCTGGAACACCATTCCCATACGCTGACGGAAGGTATCCAGATTGATCTTTGAATTGACTATATCCTGACCATCGAAAACAATGCTTCCGTCTGTAGGCTCCTCAAGAAGATTCAGGCTTCTGAGAAAGGTGGACTTACCGGAGCCGGACGGCCCGATGACAACCATAACATCGCCTTTGTTGATATCGATACTGACACCGTCAAGGGCTTTTAATTTTCCGTAATTATAATGCTTTTTCAGATCTCTGACCTGAATGAGGGCTTTATTATCTGTTGTCACTTTGACGCATCCTCCTCTCTACATATTCTATGATCTTTGATGTCGGGAAGCACAGGCAGAAGTAAAGGAATGTTGCCATAACAAGTGGCTCAGCGATGATGAAGGTGGCTGACTGAACGCTCTTTACATTGAACATGATGTCCTGAACACCGATGGTATAGCAGACTGATGACTCCTTGATGATAGTTACGAACTCGTTGGCAACTGCCGGCAGGATATTTTTGACAGCCTGCGGAAGAATGATGTGATACATGGTCTGGGTCTTGGTCATACCGAGAGATCTTGCTGCTTCAGTCTGTCCCGCGTCAACTCCCTCGATACCTCCCCTGATAACGGCACTCATGTATCCGCCGGAGTTAAGGGCAAGAGCAACGGCTGCAGGGAAAAATCTTTCAAACTGGATAAAACCGAAGAATGTGAACTTGGGTAAGGAAACAAATCCAAATACGATGTAATAGACAAGGAATATCTGAACCAGCATAGGTGTACATCTTACAAACTGTACGTAGATGTTGGCGATGAGCTGTACGGGATTGAACCTTGCGATGAAATCATAACGTTTTTTCTTATTGATATCATCTGTTTTGATCTTTTCGAGACTTCTGAAGGGTCTTACATCAGACAAAAGCATAAGTGCAAGTCCGAAGGCTAAAATGAAACCGAAAAATACGGTACATAATGCCAGCAGCACAGTTACGATGAGACCCTGCTGGAACATGTTGCCATAATTAAAGATCTTACTCATATTGGCCCAACTAATGGTCATAAAAAATATTCCTGCCTTTCAAATAAAACTCAAAAATCTCCGGGCTCTGAACCCGGAGAAAAAATCAGGGATAAATGCTTACTTTAGCTTTCTTTATCAGTTAGCGGCTGCCTGACCGTTCTCATCAAGCTGGCCTTCAAAAACATTGCCATCATCAGATGCAAGCTCCTGTGCAGTAGTGATGTACTCATCCATTGAACCGTCTGAAAGTACGTTGTTCACAACAGCATTAACTGCAGGAAGCAGATCGCTGCCCTTCTTGAGAGCAATGGCATAACCCTCTGTATCGTATTCAACATCCCATGCAATCTTTAACTCAGGATAGTTCTTGATATACTGCTCTGCAACGGGTGTTTCGATGAAAGCGCCCTCAAGCTTGCCGGAAACAAGCTCTGGAATGATATCGGTAACCTTTGCAAGGCCGATAATGTTTGCATTTGGAGTGTTCTTTTGAGCGAGATCCATCTGGATAGAGCCGTTCTGTGCACCAACAGGAAGTCCGTCAAAGTCTGCATAATCCTTATACTTGTCTGAATCAGCGCCGCGGATCACAAAGGCCTGTCCCCCTGTGTAGTAGAGATCAGAGAAGTCAAAGGTCTGCGCACGCTCAGGTGTAGGTGTAAAACCTGAGATGCCGAGATCTATGTTGCCGTTCTGAAGCTCCATGAGGATACCGTCAAAATCCATAGGGACAACCTGGAGCTCAAGACCCAGATCATCGGCGATCCTCTGAGCCAGGGCAATGTCAAAGCCTGCAAGCTCAGGGGTTCCGTCGTTGATGTGATAGAATTCGTATGGTGCAAAATCAGGTGATGTACCGATGGTGAGTTTTCCCGGTGTGATGGTTGTGAAATCTGTAGGGATTTCTGCAATTTCACCTGAACCCTGTGCTGCGACGTCTGTCTTTGATTCTTCTGCGGCTGCTGTAGTCTCAGCGGCAGCCTCTGTAGCAGCTTCTGTGGATGAAGCCTCTGTTGCTGCGGCAGTTGTGGCAGCAGCTGTTGTCCCGGCAGGCTTACTTGATCCGCATCCTGCAAGTGATGCAGCGGCAAGTACCGCTGCCATAATTATTGAAAGATTTTTCTTCATATTTTCCTCCTCTGTTTTTTGGAAAGCCGGACAGAATAATATGTACCGGCATCACCCGCAGCCAGTGACCATGGATGATCCTAAAAAACCTTGTTGAAGTTATGAGTGAAAGTATTTTCATAACCTCACCATTTATATCATTGAAAAAATTATAGAACTTTTATATAGGAAATCAAGTATTTTTATTCATGAAAATGTATTTTTAAAACTCATTATACAAAAAAATATGCATAAATCACTGCATAAAGCAGAAATTATGCATGTGCTCCGGCTCGGACATTTTTCCGGATCATGTGATATAAGTGTCATGAAGCATCTCTCCGGCTTTTGTGCGGGCACATTAAGGAGAGGTACTTGTGACACTTATATCAAAATGTCATCTATCATACTATGCTTCCCGCCCTTTGATTCAAACACCCGTATCTCGCAGTTCTTCGGCTTCGGCCGCCAGTAAATGCCGTTTGGCCTGTCCATGAGATATCCTGAAAGTGGGCGCATGATGCCGCCGTGGCAGGCAACCAGGACATTTTCGTAGTCTTTTTGTTCCAGCTCCTTCAGAAAGGAATGGCTGCGCCCGATGAGCTCTGAAAGCTTTTCTACGGTTGCCGGTGCCGGGAAGAGCTCCGGCATGGACCAGTAAAGCACCATGGCAGGGTTCATAAGATAATATTTTCTTTTCTCATATTTCCCGAAATCTGCTTCGATCAGTCTGTCGTCAATGATGATCTCTGAGCGGCTCACATTGCCAATGATGGAACCTGTCACTATGGCTCTGTCCAGTGGGCTTGCGTATACCGCATCAAACCGTATATCCCCTATCTTCTTTCTTGCGGCCTTTGCCTGTGCTATGCCGGTTTCGTTCAATGGTTCATCCGTCCGTCCCTGCATAAGCCTCATTTTATTTAAACGGGTCTGGCCGTGTCTCGCTATCCAGATCTTCATTTATAGTTAAGTCCTTTCCTGATAAGCACTTGTTACATCGTTTTTTTTACTCGGTATAAAGGACCTCCTTCACCTCTTCTCCGACGTATTCTATTACAGAGGGATCCATGACCACATGATCGCCTTCCTGTATGCCTTCCACCTCTGTTACTGCATTATCCTTCACGCCGGTGGTTACATATACCTTTGTGACCACACCGTCCTTTATCATGTAAAGATATGAGCCTTCGTCATCGTCAAATATGCATTCATTGGGAACTCCCAGAGTATCAGCTTTTTCATCCAGCTTCAGCGTCACATCCGCGTCCAGACCGACTATCAGATCATCCTTTGTCTGAAGCTTTATCTCCACAACAGCCTTTGCCTTACCACTTGAATCATTTTCGGCTGACTGATTGATCCTTTCTACTTCGCCATCGTATACCTTGTCGCCGATCCTTACCTCAGCCTTCTGTCCTGTCCTTATGGATGTGATATCAAACTTGGAGACCTTCATCTTTATCAGATACTCATCATCAGATTCTATCTCCATGATTGCGGCACCCTTTTCAACAGAAGCACCCTTATCAATAAAGCATGCTGTCACTATGCCGTCAGCTGTTGCTTTGGTTCCGGCTTGTGCTCTGGAAAGATTCTTTTCCGCATCCAGAAGATTCCGGTTGTTTAAAGCAACCTGCTGCTCCCTGGAGTATATGTCCCCATTGCTTACAAGCATATTCTGGGCAAATTCCTTTTGGTATCTTGCTTCGCTCCAAAGCTTCAAAACGGTCTCCATATTGGCCTGTATCTCCAGATACTTCTCATGTGTAGCCGCATCCATGCCTTCCTCCGGAAGGGTCATTCTGTCGATCTCGATATCTGATATCTTTCTGTTTAGATCTGCGATACTATCAATGTAATCTTTGGCTTTATCTGTTTTTTTGTCAACCTTGTCCTTGCTGGCTTCCTCTTCGTCATCTGTAAGCAATTCTATTTTCTTGATTTCCACCTCTGTTCGGGCTACATCCTGCTGCTTCTGGGCTACCTGTGCCTGAAGCTTCAGGATATCCGTATCATATTGCTTCTTTACATCAGCTATAAAACGATCCTCGCCATAGGTTTTGTTGGCTATGGTTCTCAGCTCTTCTTCAAGTCTCGTGTATGTCTGGGCACAGTTGTTTATCTGGGCGGTGGAATCATTCATCATCTTTTCATATTTGGCTTTTTTATCCTTATCCGCATCCAGTATTTTTTGGCTGTATTCCGCATCGGTTCTTGCAAGATCCACCTGGAGCTGGGAATTGTCCACAACATAGTTCACCAGCTTGTCGCCGGATTTTACTCTGTCACCTATCTGGACTGCCCTGGAATCCACCAAACCTGTCACATCCGAATAAACTGTTATCTTTCTTCCGCCGGAAATCATTCCCGTTCCGTTAACCTCAGGACTTATGGTATTTTTTTCCGCTACTACAACTATCATCTCTTCCGGCTGAAGACAGTACCATACACCTGCGCCCACACAGGCGATGATAATAAGTGCTATGATTACGCGTTTGATATTTTTGGTCATTACTCTACTCCCTTTAATGCATCTACCATATTAATAGTCTTAACCCGCGAAGAGATAAGTGCATTAACTGTGATAGAAAGGACAAAAGAAACAAGCACAGAAAATAAATAGGGCTTGAAGCTTATATTGTAAATATAATCCACACTATAGTCCATGTTAGACATGGTGAATATAAGTATCTTCTTTCCCAGAACGAGCCCTATGATGGTACCGAGTCCGTCTATGATTATATTCTGCTGATTCAGGATCCATCGGATGCTTCCCGTTGAAAATCCAAGAACCTTGAGGGTTGCAACCTCCCTGACCTTTTCCACAAATGACAGGATGCCGAGATTGTACATAACGACTATTCCCAGCAGGACTGCGATGGTCATGATATAGTAAACCTCCTGATCCGTGCTGGCTCTTTTGAGATTTAATGCTTTGATATACTCTTTTTTTGAGAAAACGCTGAGGATTTCTTCTCTTTCCGTAACATACCTTTTAGGGACTGTCATATTGGTAAATAAAGTATTGGGCTTAAACTCTCCGTTTATACGTTCGAAAAAACTTCGCTTCATGGCTATCCCCTGTTCATCAGGGGCTTTAAATACAGAGTAAATCTTAGCCTTGTATTTATCCCTGTGACCGGGAATCCTGAAGCTGATCACGTCTCCAAGCTTCAGCTCCATGGTCTCCATAACCTTTGCGCTTACAGCCACTCCCGCATCCGGCAGCTCCATATACTTTCCTGATTCATCCTGAAAGTGATACAGATTCCCTTCATCCATTACAGTGACATAATACAATCCTATTTCATCGTCCTTTGTCACATCTGTCTGAACCTTTTGAACCATCTGTCCCCGGAAACGCCTTGAGTAATCATAGACAGTGTCGTAAGCTGTCCCGGGAGCAAATCCAACCTCAAAATCTGCAGGTGTAAGCCGATAATATTTCCAATGCTCAGATCCCTTATTGAGTTCGTCCATTCCAAAGGCTGTAAGCATCAGAGCCGTACATAATGTAACTCCGATTATTCCTGCCAGAGTCCTTACTTTGTTTCTGTTAATGTCTCTTATGTTCCATCTGCTGGCAAAGCTCAGAAGCTTCCATATGGGTGTATGCTCTATAAATCCTGCACCTGAAACGACAGGAGGCGCAGGCCGCAATATCTCAGAGGCTCTAAGGGAAAGGATATTTCTACAGGACATGTAATTTGTAAGCCCCGACATCACTGTAACAGCAGTTGTAATGATCCCTATTCTCGGAGAAAGCTCCATTCTGCCAAAGGGATGGCAGTAATACCCTTTATAAACATCAAATACATATTGTCCCAGGCTGTACCATCCCGCAATGGCACCCAATACACATCCCATCAGACATACAAAAACCGAGTAGGTGATATAGTGTATAAATACCGTTTCCTTGGAAAAACCCAGCGCCTTGAAGGTGCCTATGATGGTTCGTTGTTTAAGGACCATTCGGGTCATGGTAGATACTATGCCGAGGAGGGCTATGGATATAAAAAGGAAGGGAAAAACTATTTCCAGAGTTTCATTGGAATCAATATCACTGTGTACTGCATTATGTCCGCCCTCATCCTTTTTTGACACGCAGGTGATGGTTGCATCTGTAAATAAATCCTGTATATCCGCTTTTGCCTGTTCGATTTCCCTTTTGTCTGTATCCGTAAGTTCAAATTGATTGCTTACATTTTTTAAATCTATGTAAATGCTGTCAAAATGAAGATCCTGTCCCGGATAATCTCCCGAATCCAGAAATGCATATCCGTACTCTCCTATCTCCGGTTCTATATATGTTTCGTCTATAGTGAAGTAGACATGGTCGGGATTTTCCATTATCCCCATGACGGTTTCATCAAAGGCTATAGTGTCACAGATAAGGGAGACATTGGCTCCCACATCTATGCCGTGTTTTTCCGCAAAATATCTGTCTATCCATATACCGTGTCGATCCTTTTCATACGGAACGCCTTTATGAATATGCATTTTTGATATCTCATTATCTTCGATAAAATTGAATTCCAGCTTTAATTCTTCGCCATTTATTTTGATCTTACCGTTTGTGGTATATCGAAGCTCTGCTTTCTTAACGGAAGGCAGATTCTGGATCAGGGACAGATCTTCTCTGGAAAACCTTGCTGCCGAAACACTCATGTCCATAAAATTTGTCAGGGTATAGTATTCATCTACAGAATTACCGAGACCTGTTACGACACAGTCAAGGGCTTCCATGATAAACATGGCAAAAAAACACATCAAAAAGATGGCCAGGAATTGAACGGCATTTTCTTTTAAATCCCTGATAAGCTTTATTCCCAGATTTTTACTCATGCTCTATTACCAATTCAATTCCAAAGCGTCCTTTGGAGTGTCGTTAACAACTACTTCTTCTACAGTACCGTTTTTTACCAGGATGACTTTGTCCGCAATTTCCGCAAACAAAGAATTATGTGTTACCATGACCACCGTTCTTCCTTCTACCCTGCTCTGGTCCTGCAAAAGCTTCAGGACTTCCCTTCCGGTATTGGTATCCAGGGCACCGGTGGGCTCATCGCATAAAAGAAGCCTGGGCCTTTTGGCTATGGCACGGGCTATGGCTATTCTCTGTTGCTGTCCTCCGGACATTTGAGAAGGGAAATTATCCTTTTTTGATTTAAGACCCACGAGATCAAGAGCATCCAAAGGATCCATGATATCCATTCCCAGATCCCTCATGAGATCCACATTTTCATAGGCAGTAAGGGATGGAACCAGATTGTAGAACTGGAATATGATGCCTACATCCTTTGCCCTGAACTGGCCAAGCCTCCGGTCATCGAAGGCAGTTATTTCCTCTCCTCCAAAATAGATATGACCGGATGTGGCTGCGTCAAGTCCGCCTACCATATTGAGCAGAGTACTCTTTCCGGAGCCGCTGGGACCCAATATGACCACAAGCTCTCCCTCCATGATCTCCACATTAACGTCATGGAGAGCCTCGTATACTATCTGTCCGGTTCTGTATATCTTTCCTACACTATTCAGTTTGATAAGTATGTTTGTGTTTTCTTCCATAACCTAAACATCGGCAGTTACTCAAAAAAAAATAATAAAAATTTTATTTTTATAAAAAACGTAAATAATCGTACATAATATATGAATGATTTTTGGATAAGTTTTTGTTCCTTATGCAGGGTGCTTTTGCAAACCGATAGCGCATAGACATGAGGTTCTATGGAATCATGCGAAAAATCACCCGGTCAGAGTATTTCAGACCGGGTGTGGACATCAGCAATTATTCCTGGTAATTTCAATGAAATTCCTGAGTATGTTCTCTCCCTCCGGGGTCATGATGGATTCGGGATGGAACTGTACTCCGAAGACCAGGTTTTCACGATCCTCCACAGCCATGACTTCGTTGTCAGTGGTGATACCGCAGACCTTAAGACCGGTGTCTTTCAATGTTTCTTCCACAACTGCAAGGGAGTGATATCTTGCAACCTTAATGACTTCGGGAAGACCTTTGAAGAGCGGGCAGGCGATGTCTATCCTTGTGTCAGACTGTTTTCCGTGCATGAGCTTTTTTGCGTAGCTTACTGTGGCACCGTATTCCATGCAGATGGCCTGCTCCCCAAGGCATACGCCAAGGATGGGGAAGCTGCCCTTTAACTTACGTATGACTTCGGGGCATACTCCCGAGTCTTCAGGTCGCCCCGGTCCCGGGGAAATGATGATACCGTCAAGGTTCATAGCCTTGATCTCATCTACGGTAAGGGCATCGTTTCTGACCACACTAAGATCCGGCGCCATGCTGCCCACCATTTGATACAGGTTATATGTAAAGCTGTCGTAGTTGTCGATTAATAAAATCATGGATTTTCACCTCCTAAGTTTTGTGGGTAACAGAAGTCTTATAGGCATTCCGGCTCCTCAGACTGTTTAAGTGCCGCCACCACGGCTGCCGCTTTATTGATGCACTCCTGATATTCCTTTTCCGGTACGGAATCAGCCACTATGCCCGCACCGCTCCTGACAAATACCTTTCCTTTTTTCTTGTAGGCGATCCTTATGGCGATGCAGAGATCCAGATTACCTGTAAAATCGATATAGCCGATGCCGCCTCCGTAGATGCCGCGTTTGTTGTTTTCAAGATCGTTTATAAGCTGGCAGGCCCGGAGCTTTGGGGCGCCTGATAATGTTCCCGCCGGGAGTATGGAACCGACCGCGTCCAGAGCGTCGCAGTCGTCTCTTATCTCTCCCCGGACAGTTGAGCCTATATGCATTACATGGCTGTAGCGCTCTATCTCATGATATTTTTCCACCTTTACGGAACCGAATTTACTGATGCGGCCGATGTCATTCCTTCCCAGATCCACCAGCATGTTGTGCTCTGCCAGCTCCTTTTCATCCTGAAGCAGGTCTTTTTCGAGTTTCTTATCCTCCTCCTCGGTCTTGCCCCGGGGCCTGGTTCCTGCCAGGGGGAAGGTGTGTAGTACCCCGTCCTGAAGCTTTACAAGGGTCTCCGGTGAAGCCCCTGCAACCTCCAGATCCGCGCTTGAAAAGTAGAACATATAGGGTGACGGATTCAAGGTTCTCAGGATCCTGTAGGTGTTAAGGAGAGAACCCTCATAGTCTGCCTCAAGCCTGTTTGAAAGCACGATCTGGAAGATATCTCCCTCATGTATATAATGCTTTGCTTTTTCAACCATCTCGCAGAATTGCTCTTTGCAAAAAAACGGTTTAACTTCGCTCAGCAGCCTGCCGGGTTCATCCTGCTTCGGAGCTCCTGTTTTAAGGAGCTTTATAATGTTCTCTATCTCCATTTCGGCATGGTGATAGGCGCTTTCTCCGCCGGAAAGCTTCAAGTTCACGATGACCATTATTTTCTGCTTCAGATTGTCAAAGGCGATAACCTTGTCAAAAAGCATCAGGTCAATGTCATTGAAATGCTCGGTATCCTCCGCATCGAGATTCAGTGTCGGTTCATAGTATTTAAGGTAATCATAGGAAAAGTAGCCTACGAGCCCACCGGTGAAGGGCGGCATCCCGGGCATTTTCGGCATCTTATATTCGTTCAGAAGCTGTCTTAGGTAGTCATCCGGACGATGAGTCCTGATATTAAGTCCTCCTGCCCTGAACTCTCCGTTAATACAGGTTATCTCCATCTTCGGATCAAAACCTATAAAGGTATATCTGCCCCACTTGTCACGGCCTTCTACGGATTCAAGCATGAAGACGTGATCGGAAACATTTTTAAGTATCCTTAGTGCTGTGATGGGGGTGAGAAAATCCGACAGGATCTCACAGGCTACAGGAATGTACTGGTAGTTTGCATCCTTTTGGTACTGCTTTACTGTTTCATAAGATGGAATGATCATTTGTGAAATCTCCTTTAAAAGATCCCGCTGCGCCGGTATGTAAATCGAAAAATCCCTGGCAGGATCGGTAAAAATCCTGCCAGGGACGAAAAATCTTCGCGGTGCCACCCTGCTTCACATACTATGTGCGCTTTGCGAGATACCAACATATCTCCGGCTACTAACGTAAGCCTTACGTCACAGGATACTCGGCAAAAAACTGATCCATCATAACATCGGATCATATCAGGATTCCCGAAAGTTTTTTCTTCGATTATGTTCGAAAAACCATCGTCTGCCTTTCATTGTGCCCTTAGCGGTCCATTTGCGGAACTGTGATTCTGCCGGATTCTCATCATCGCCGGCTCTCTGTGAGAGCATATTCCGTTTTATCTCCGCCTCAACGGTTTGTGGTTTATTAAATTAAGTAAATTTTATGTTTGCTTCAGGACTATGTCAATGAAAATGGATTTTTGCTATCAGAGCAAAAATTCATATAAGCTAAAAGTTATATTTATGCTTTTTGTCCAGGTATAGGCTAGGCCTCCCACATATGGCTGCTTACATCTCCGGTCTCGTTATCCGGGTTGTATAGTTTGCCTCGACCAGAGTTGTTTTTGGCACGCTTAACTTTGAGGGCTTCCGGGGTGGACTCGGCATCAGCGGTGCTCTTATAAACCTTTTTGGTGCCGTCTGATGAGACCTTCTTTTTACCGGGGCTTCCGCTATCCCTTAAAGCAGTATCAGGTCTTTTGCCGGATTTTTCTCCGTCCCTGATAGTTGTACCGGAGCTTTTGCCATCTCTGACTGTGGTAGCCGACCTTCCCCCGGAATCATCACCATCCTTGAAGTGAGTATCCGGTCTTTCGTCGGAGTTCAAGTTGTTTCCGTTCTTCTCAGTTTCCTCCTCTGTTCTTCCGGCATTCCGGAGCTCCTCTTCTCTTGCCTCCATGATCTCACGCTCAGCTTCACGCTTTTCGGCATCTGTTGGAAGCTTAGCATATTCGCCCTTTTCCGCAAATTTTTTGAATATCTCCTGTTTTGCCACAAGTTTTCTGTACTCCGCGGCACATACCGCCATCTTATCCGCTTCGGAAATGTGAGGATTGTTGGTTACAGAATTGACTTTACTAAGAGCTGAATTGGTTTCATCTGCAATTACTCTCTGTGTTTCCTCCTTGGTTTTTGCGGACTTCAGCTTTTTCTCAAAGTTTTTGATCTCGTCCTTCTCTGCCTTGATTTCGGAATACAGTTTTGTGTCCTTCCGTCTGATATAATCAAGTTCATCAGGAGACAGATTGCCGCCATACATATATTTGGTTCTGATCTTGTTGAGTTTTTCGTCAGAATCTTCCTTCTGAGCTGACATCCTGTAGGCATCTTCTATCTTCTGTGCTTCGGACTGGATCATAGTCCGCACCTTCTCGGAAGTAGTCCGGGTGTCATATTTTACAGTTTTTTCTTCTTTCGAAGTAAAATCGCTTTCGTTTTTACGTCGCTCTACCTTCTGCTTCATTTTCTGCGTCCTGGAATAGTTCCCAACAGTCCCGTAACGCGTAAAAAAAGACATATCTATACTCATAGTATTCTCCATTCCCCATCGTTCCTTCGATGGAAAAACGCACACTACAACTATTTCATTACCCTAAATATCGTCATATCCTATAACAATATAAGACATTCAATACAGATTGCCCATGTTAACCGTCAAAACGAAATGGGTTGACAAATGCCGTTTCGATATCTATAGTTAACCTGTTGGTAAAAAATAGTTAACCATAGCAACAGTTGGGCCGGCGCACATGCCTTGCATTTTCCGGACGGAATATACCAAACTTAAAGGAGACACAACATGCGAAATACAAAAACACTGGATCTTTGCCTGATAGCATTATTCACGGCGATCATCTCTATCGTGAGTCAGTTTAACATCCCACTGCCCGGCGGTGTTCCCATGACACTGCAGACCTTCATCGTTCCGGTGGCAGGCATAGTTATAGGCAGCAGGCGCGGTTTCATGGCAACTCTTTCATATGTAATCCTGGGAGCCATAGGCGTACCGGTGTTCCATGGACTTACCGGAGGTCTGGGCAGCATCATGGGACCAACCGGCGGATTCATCATTTCCTTCCCGGTTATGGCACTCCTTGCAGGAATGTTTTATGAACTTGCAGTGATGATTTCAGGAGAAAGAGACGGAAACAGAAAAGCAGTCATATATTACGGACTGACCATTGCCGGAATCCTGGCAGGCACCCTGTTTAATTACGCGGTGGGAGTACTCTGGTTCATGCTCATGACCCACAATACTTTAGGCGCTGCTCTCTCCGCCTGCGTGATTCCATTCATCCCCACAACTATCATAAAGATCGTTTTAGTCCTGATCCTTGCGCCCGCATTGAGACATACTCTGTATCAGGCAAGGCTCATAGGAACAGCAAACGCGGCATAAAAATAGTGTATTTAAGCCTCCGATTTCGGGATAAAACCCGGATGAGGTGGCTTTTATTATACGCTCTGACTCGAAATCCTTTCTTATATCAGTTATAATTAACGGTAATGATAAAGCTTAAGGAAAACTGATACAGGAGGCAAACATGAACTTTCAGACGAAATACGAAGAGTGGCTGGACAGACTTCCGGACACAGACCCGTTAAAGCAGGAACTCATCTCCATAAAAGATAATGAAACCGAAAAGGAGGAACGCTTCTATAAGGATCTTTCCTTCGGAACAGCCGGACTCAGGGGAAAAGTCGGAGCCGGCACAAACCGCATGAACTTCTACACAGTAGGTAAGGCTACTCAGGGAATTGCGGATTACATCATAGTCCACGGCGAAGAAGCCATGAAGAAGGGCGTTGTCATAGCTCACGATCCGAGACATTTTTCAAAGGAATTTGCAGAGCTTGCGGCAGAGATATTTGCGGCAAACGGCATAAAGGTTTATACATTCCCCTCTCTCCGCCCTACCCCGGAGCTTGCCTTTATGGTAAACCGCCTGGGAACAAAGGCCGGCATAAACATTACCGCCTCACATAATCCGAAGGAGTATAACGGCTACAAGGCTTACTGGGAGGATGGCTGTCAGGTATCAAGCGAAGTTGCGGATGGAATGCTTTCGAAGATCAATGCTGTCGACATCTGGACCGGGGTCAAGAAATCGGATTACGGTGAGGGAATCAAGTCAGGTGCCATCACGGTTCTCGGCGAAGAGTACGACAGGGAGTATCTTGATAAGGTTTTGAACCTTAAGATTCATGACGGGGACGAGTTGGATCTTGATATCCCATTTGTTTACACTCCGCTTAACGGCTGCGGTTCCATCCCCTTCCGTGAGATGCTTAAGGAGCGCGGTTTCAGGAACTGGAAGATAGTTCCCGAGCAGGAAATGCCGGATCCGGATTTCACAACCGTAGGGTACCCGAACCCGGAGGATCCCAAGGCATTTAAACTTAGCGAGCGCTACGGCCGTGAATTCGGTGCAGAGCTTCTTATGGCAACAGATCCGGATTCAGACAGATTTGCAATAGAGATAAGAGATGATGAAGGAAATTACATCCCGCTTAACGGAAATCAGACCGGATATCTCCTTGTAAACTACATTCTGGAAGGCCGCAAAACCGCAGGCACTCTTCCTGAGAAGGGGGCAATGATAAAGTCCATAGTCACTTCCACCCTCTCTGATATCATTGCGAAAGCCTATGGTGTGGAAATGTTCGAGACCCTTACAGGCTTCAAGAATATTTGCGGAAAGATACCTTACCTTCATGAGCATGGCTACACTTATCTTTTCGGCTATGAGGAATCTGTCGGTTACGCAGCTTGTGAAGAGATCCGGGATAAGGACGGCATCTCAGCAGGGATGCTGGTGGCCGAAGCTGCTGCCTACTATAGAAAGCAGGGAAAGACTCTCTATGATGTGCTTTGCGAGATTTATGAAAAGTACGGATACTTTGCAGAGGATGAACCGAATCTGGTTCTGGAAGGGATTGCCGGAGCAAGGCGCATAGAACGCATGATGACCTATATCCGGGAGAATCACCCCGCAGAGCTTGCCGGCTCCAAGGTGGTGAAGGTTATAGATTACAAAGATGGTTATGAAGATATCCCCCCTCAGAATGCCATGAAATTTTTCCTGGACAACGGCTCCTGGTTTGCCATGAGACCCAGCGGCACCGAACCCAAGATCAAGTTCTACATCTACTCGGTTCAGGACTCCAGGGAAAAAGCCCTCGCCGTCAACCGCCGCCTGAAAGAAGAAATACTGGAGTCTATAAACGAAATTGAATAACAGCAAAAAAATACCACCGGGGACGGTGGTATTTTTAGTCAGGATCTCAGTACCCTGAGAACATTATCAACCGATGAAACCGAGCCATTATTCAGCAGCACCTGAAGGGCTGTTGTAAGAATGCTGTTGTCCACCTCATATACTATGAAGATCATCGGCACTGTGCCGCCTGTGTTGTCGCCGGCGCGCTGCATCATGGTCTTGATGCCGATGCCGTAAACACCGAGGGTAGAGGCAATCTGACCGAGTACACCGGGATGATCCACGGCCTGAACGCGGATATAGTACTGATGTGCGCCCTCTCCTGCAAACTCGAGATCCGCATCGTACCTGAGATGCGGAAGAAGGTCATAAGCAGCACCCTTTTCGATCTTTCGTGCCACGCTGACCACATCTCCCATTACTGCGCTTCCTGTGGGAAGAGGTCCCGCTCCGCGGCCGTAGAACATAAGATTATCTACTGCGTTTCCGGTGATGTAAACGGCATTAAACTCATTGTTAACATTGGCGAGAGGATGGTTCTCGGAAACAAGTGACGGCTCAACATTGCAGGTAACCTTTCCGCCCTCATTGTGAGCGGTTGCCAGAAGCTTTATCTTATAGCCGAATTCCTTTGCAAAGGCGATATCCTCGCTTGTCACCTTTGTGATTCCCTTTGTGGGAATGTCACCGGGCTTGATGCCGATACCGAAAAGAAGGGAAATAAGTATAGACAGCTTGTTGGCTGCATCGATTCCCTCAACGTCCGCAGTGGGATCTGCCTCCGCAAAGCCCTTAGCCTGAGCGTCCTTCAGCACCTCCTCATAGGGAGTTCCGTTTTCTGTCATCTTTGTCAGGATATAGTTGGTTGTTCCGTTGAGGATTCCCTGAACCTGGCTGAATTCATTGGAAATGAGGGCACTTGAGATAGCATTAAGGATTGGGATACCTCCCGCAACGCTGGCCTCAAAACGGAGCATGAGCTGGTTTTTGTAGGCAAGCTCCTGAAGCATCTGACCGTTGGCAGCGATGGCAGCTTTGTTAGCTGTTACTACATGTTTTCCTGCTTTCAAGGCATCTGCCATGAAGGTTGTGGCAGGCTCTATGCCGCCGATAAGCTCGATGACAATGTCTATCTCCGGATCATTTATGATATCGTATGCATCTGTGACATATTTTTCCTTAGGTATATCTATGCCTCTGTCGATTTCAGGGTGACGATTCAGGATCTTTACAATCTCAAGGGACATGCCCGTTGACTGTTCAATCTTTGACCGGCTCATTTCGAGAGTCTGATAGGTTCCCTTTCCGATATTTCCGATACCAAGCATTCCAATGTTTATTTTTTTCATGATCGCTCCGATTAATCTAAATTCTTAATGATTATACCAAACAGAAATGGCATAAATGTAACTCATGAAATCTTAACACACTATAGGGCATATGTTCAATTTCATTTAAGTAATATCAACGATAATTCTACTAATGGGAGTAACAGTCCAGCCAGTGTATATGTAGACCGGAGCCGGAGGGCATCCATTTAGAGCCGTTAAGCTGAGTCTTGAAAAATCAAAATCGGACCCCTTAGAACCACTTGGTTCTAAAGGATCCGATTTCAGTTTTTTCTGATGAAGTGTCTCGGCTTTAAATGATGCTCTCCGGCCCTCCCGGCCAGCCTGGTGGTAAATGTTATTTAGTAGTATCCGAATTCCTGTCCCCAGTACCACTTTCCGCCGGCTTCGTAGATGCCTATTCCGCAGGACTTGAAGCTTGCGTTCATAATGTTATCGCGGTGCGCAGGAGAGTTCATCCACGCGTTCACCGCAGCGTCCGGAGAATTATATCCCTGTGCGAGATTTTCGCCATACATAATATTTGGTGCTACGGTGTACCAGTCGGTGCCATCGGGTCTTGAATGTGAAAAGAGTGATGGAAGCTCTGTTGCTCTGATCATCGCACATGCAGCAAGGCTGTCATCCCATTCGAGAGCGGCCAGTCCGCTTCCTGCTCTTTGCTGGTTGACCATATTAAGAGCGTTTTTGGCATTCATCATATAACTCTGGCCCTGCCACAGGCTTGTTCCCCTTGAGATTACATTTGGATCTACAGCACCTGCAGGTGCAGCTTTTGGTTTGCTTCGGATGGCTGCATCGTCTCCTACACTTCCACCAAGCTTTCCTTTAGCTATTACCAGTACGGCTGCCAGACATACAACGAGCAGTACACCCACGATGCCTACCTTACGGTTTACTTTTATTCCTTCCTTCATAATATTATCCCCCTCGTTATTGTATTATCCTCAATCTAATTTTACTAATAATTGCCCGGTTGCGCCATCCATATTTTGGATTATAATCAATCTTCTCCAAGCGATGTCATCACATAGCGGAAAATCTCATTTCCCTTCTTGTCTACACAAGCATAGGAATCTCCGTCGAAGTATGAAGCATAGCCATCGTACAGATATGGATAAGCCTTGGTTTCCAGAATAACCTTCAGGTCTTTGTTATAGATCCTGCAGCTGTCATTGTAATCCTCTGAGCCCAAGAACAGCCATTCATTGGTCAGATTGTCGCTGACAACATTGACATAACCGTCATAGTCCATAAGCTCATTCAGATTCTCGTCATACATCCACTGATGGTTTTTATTGGTTGTGTCATCATAAGAACTTACGGCGATATAAGGTACGTCTGCCACACCGTTTAATGTGTAGAATGCATTGGCATAACCGGCACCCTTTACAAAGATGCGCTTACCTGTCATGACATTCATGAGCCATACGCCGGTGTCCTTAATTTCATAAGAGCGGTTAGGGCCGTCCTCTGTGCCTGTTGCAAAGGCTACAGGAATCTTGTCGCAGTACTGCCATACGTCATCATCATCTCTGAAGAGTTCGTTGCCCTCGTTGTCAAATACTGCTCTCTTCCAACGTGAATCCTCGGTATAGTCGCTTGTATAGAAGCCCCACTGATATACTCCTGTGCTGTCGAAGCCGTCGATGGTCTTTATGAGATAACCCTTTGGATCGATGACATCCACATGGTTTTCGGCAACACCAAGCATATTGCCGTTCTTAAGCTTGTCTGCGTAAACATAATTGTTGCCCAGAATGTTGTCACCGTACTTGTTGATGATAACAGCAGAGTCATCCTTTCGTGCAAATGCAGTTCCATCGGTGAAAGGCTGTGCATACTGGAAAGGACCCATAGCTATCTTGTGGTCGTTTTCATCAATGTAGTAGTAACTGTCATACAGGTAGAATACATAGTAGCCGTCGCCATAGGAAACGTCATACAGAGAATCGGTATCATTGAGAAGCTCCGTAAGTTTTCCGTCATTGGCCTCATCCAAGGTTTTGTAATCGAGAACGATATTTCCTTTGTTATCGTAGATTACGAAATCATTGGTCTCAGAGTTGGCTTTACATAATACATGATCCTTCATGCCGCTGATGTAGCCGTATTCAGGTGAAACAAAGCTTCCGTCCGGAGAGATGAGCTGGCGGTGAATGTTTTCATCCGGAACATCTATCTCATCCGAGCTGTTGTTCTTTGCACCTTCAACAGGGTCGTACTTACATACCTCATAATACGGCAGATAAAACTCATTGTAATCTGCAGGATCATAGTAGGAAAGAACCTCAATACTGTTATAAACAGGATCTGTGATGAGGCGTCCCTTTGTATCAAAGAAGCCGCACATGTATCCGCCTATATAAGAGTAACTCTCATCCTCGCCGTACTGGACATCCACAACGAGAGGACTGCCGCAATAAGGAAGCAGTAGGCCGTAATCCTCGCCGGGCTCCACTGAAGTAAGTGTGCCTTCCGGTGCATCATTAAGGCGGGTGTAGTTTGCATCAGGTGCAGCCTTTGTTTCGGTACCCTTGTCATCATACATGGATACATCCATGACGGAAACGTAACCCTTTGACGCAACAAGGCGCTGACCGTCTACAGACATGATCCAGTCATAGAGAACTCTTGCTGCCTTGGCTCTGCTGTCAGAGGGGTCTGTCTCCTCGGGAATAACGGCATAGTATGCATTACGATGAGGATACTTCTTTTCACGGATGGTTGCAGGCTCAGGCTTTACTCCGTCAACGGAAATGATCTTTAAACCCTTTGCCTTTTCCATATCATTGGCGTAGTAGTATACGGAATAGCCGATGGCATTGGCGGAATTGTCGTAGGATTTAACCGCTGTCATCAACTCGCCCATTTCTGAGGCTACAAGACTTGAAGGCGGAGTAACCATAGGAGTATCCTTCATGATGTGCTTCAGGATAAGTGCCTGTGAGCCGGCGCCTTCATTACGTTGGAAGGCCTTGATCTCGGCATCATTACCTCCTACTTCCTTCCAGTTGGTGATCTTTCCGGAATAGATGTCTCTGATCTGATCGGTGGTCAGGTTATCAACCGGGTTATCCTTATTGACCACAAAGATAAGTGCATCGGTTGCAAAATCCTCTATACGGTACTTGAAGCCTGCATCTGCCATTTCCTGAAAGACCTTGGCATTGGGCTCTCCTACGATGAGCATGTCGGCCTCTCCCGCAAGAAGATTCCGGAAGGACTGGGTGGTTCGGTTGAATACGCAGAAATCTTCGGCTTCTTTTTCACTTATGCCAAGAAGCGCTGAGGTCAGAGTTTTACCGAGAGGTACCGTTGAGGTGGAACCATCAAGCCTTGGAAAATTTTCTTTTGTGAAATCGAAATCGGGAAGCTTTATCGGTTCGGATTTCTTTTCCGCAGTTTCTGCCTTTTCTTCTTTTCCTTCTGTTGATTCCGATGCTTCTCCTGAGTTTTCCGATCCATCGGCGGATTCAGCTTCGGTCTCCTGAGCTGAGGATTCCGCTTCTCCCGAGGGCTGAGGCTTCGGATTATTTCCGTTACATCCGGCAAGGGAAATTGAGGCTGCCATCAGCACAGCAGTCAGTAAATGTTTCTTCATAAAACCTCCTTAATATAGTTACGTACACGGCAAGGCTCAGGTTTCATAATCCGGTTCTCTTTTCCTTCTCATTCTGGTGTAGGAAAGATTTACCAGCTGCTGCACAGAGCTGACTTCAGAAGCCCTGGCCATGCCGAAATCAGCATGTATGGTACACTTAAATCCGTTCAGCATATCAATTTTACGTACTTCAGCTTCCGCCTTTTGCACGAGACCCATCATGCCGTTAAAGCTTGTGGTTTTTCTGGCTATGGAAAACATACCGCCATTGGTTCTTGAGAGAATGAAACCGGTACCGAAAACAGCTCTCAGTATATCCGCGGTTTTTTTCAAAAGCTCCTGTCCGGCAGCATCGCCATAATCCTCTACGATGCCGGAATATTCTTTTATTTCACAGGAAATATGAGCATAGCTCTCCCGGTTTTTCTTATAGTTATCATCGAGATCCAGCATTGCGACCATAAGCCCCTTCATGTTCATAAGTCCGGTAACAGGATCCTCCAGATCAAGCCTTCGGGCTTCGTCAGTTGTATGTATCTCTTCCGTATCTACAAAGAACCCGATAAGTCCGCAAATCTTACCCATATTATACATCGGATACTTGCTGACGGCTATATGATGAACTACACCGTCCACCACATTTTTGCCCAATGCTTTAATGACTACTTCGCCCTTGTTGATGATCTCCTTATCCATGTTTGCAGTGGAGATGCCGTCGATACGAAGTCCCAGCTCCGCGTCTGTTTTACCTATCAGTTTTTCCGGTGACAGGTCATAATATTCATAAAAAGCCTTGCTTGCTCCCAGGTACCTGAGCCGTGTGTCCTTCCAGAATATCCGGATACTGCTTTTTTTCATAAGGAATTCCCAGGCATTTTCTGCTTCGATGTGACGGTCTGAAGAAATGGTGCCTTTTTTCAAAAGCCCTTCGATGATCCACATAGTCTCCGGGTCGTTAATGATGGCCGGCTTTGAGCTTACGAGCAGCCTGTGGGCATTGGCACCTCTGAAGGAAGTAACAGTACACTCAGTCCATTCGTAGCTGCCGTCAATCTTGCGCATACGGAACAGTGCAGAAAAGGTTCCGTTTTTGTTCTCCTTCAATTTGGTCTTTATGTTCTCCGGGGAGACAAAGCTTCTCCATCTTTCCTGCTCATCGGGATGGATATAGTCTGATACATTTTCCGAATAGTAGCTTTCAGTATTCTCGATGGTACTCCCCACGGTTTCGGAAGGAATACTGGTGGAGATAATGGTTCCTTTATGTTCATCTGTATCGACGTAATGAATACTGTCGAAATTGAACATCAGCTTTCTGGCCAGGGCATCAAGCTCTGAAGTGAACTGTTTCTCCTGCTCATAAACCAGACTGTCCATGGTGGCAAATATAACAGAAAGATCATCGCAGGAGGAAAGTATCCGGAAGGAAAGCTTATAATAATTACCGTTTGCAAGGAAGGTCATGTACTCTTCCGCATTATTTGCCTCCGCTTTGAAAGCCAGATCCCGGAATTTTCTTCCCTTAGGGCTTTCGGGATGGTTCATGTCCGCCTCCAGAGCTTTGAGATCCTTATAGCCTGCTGTAAGGAGGATCTCATTGAAGTCCTCGTTACTGTAAAGTCCCTTGAAGGTTTTACCGTCTGTAAGGAACAGCGAAACAGGATTGTCCACGATAACATTGGTGAGTCCTGCTTTATCATACATGGCAGAAACATTTCTGGTTTCCCACCGGACTCCGTCAGATTCTAACTGCTTCATGAGACTTTCATAGGGAAGTGCTTTTGAAAAGATATTACCCTGGATCTTTTCACAGCCGATGCTTTTAAGGAAGCTGAGCTGATCTTCTGTCTCAACTCCCTCTGCCAGTGTATGCATACCAAGCTTTTTGGACATCTCAACGATCATGGACACTATGGTCTTCGCCTTGTCATTGAAATTATTGAAAAAACCCATATCTATCTTTATTTCGTCAAAAAGAAAATCCTTAAGGACGTTAAGGGAGGAATAGCCGCTTCCGAAATCATCCATCCAAACCTGGAAGCCTGCCTTATGGAATCGTTCTATAGCTCCTGAGATGATCCCGTTGCCTGACACCAGGGAGGTTTCGGTTATCTCAATGTTTATGAGACTTCTGCGTATGCCTAAGGATTCTGTAAGTGTGGAAATATCAGTTACTGGGTCGTTAAATACAAAGTCAGTTCTTGAAAGGTTAACAGAAACAGGTACCACCGGGAGCCCCTTTTCCTGCCTTTCCCGAAGGAGTTTTGCTACCTGATTTACCACATAAAAGTCAAGATTATAGGAAATTCTGTTCAATTCCAAAAGCTGTATAAAGTCATCAGGATACAGTAAGCCATAGGTTGGGTCATCCCAGCGGGAAAGAGCCTCAAATCCGCAGAGTTCACCCGTAAGTGTACGCATCACAGGCTGCAGGCATATCCGGATCCAGCCACGCTCGATAGCATTACCAAGATTTCTGACGATATAGTCCTTCCTGGCGCTTTCGTCTGCCAGCTTTTCGTCAAACCACACGAAGCCGGAATTATAATTATTTCTCAGGGTATCGCAGGCCATACGAGCCCTGTTGCAGGCAACATCTACGGATATTTTTTCATCATCTATACCGTAGATGCCCATACGTACAGGCAGGGATTGCCCATGATTTATATTCTGTATCTGTTTAATGATTCCGTTAAGCTCGATATCGATTCCCGCTGCTCTTGTAAAGACGTAGAAACGGTCTTCTCCGAATCTTGAACAGTATGTGCTTCCGAAATGCTGCTTCAGGATATCCGATATGCTGCAGAGCAGACGGTCTCCCGCCTCCTGACCGAAGCTTGTATTGAAACCCTTCATGTCTTTTAAGTCAAGGGTGAGAACTACGGCCTGACCGTATCTTTCTATGATCTTTGGGATATCGTTTTGGGCTTTTCTGAGAAATGAGCTACGGCTAAGAAGCCCTGTCAACGGATCAAATTGAAGCTCCGCAGGGATGTTAAGAGAATGAAATTGTTTACTTATATTACTTATATTACTTATATCAGTTAAATTTGCAGGATCATCCATATTTTTCAGCTCCGTGATATTCTGTGTAAAATTTATCGTTGAGCTTAGTTATCTTCATTGCGCACGTAACAAAAAAACTTTTTCCGCACCGGTTACTTGCAAAAATTATTTCTGATACTATAATAGCACATTTTTCTCACAAATGTGTCACTATTTTTAAGACGAAATAAGAGGGCATCCCGGGTTTAACCGGATGCCCTCTTGCTGTGGGAAAATCATCGTTCTTTTATTGATTTATATTCTTTTAATTCGCCTACATATTTCGTGGCAGGGCGCATGATACGACCGTCGTAGAGCTTGTTCTCCATATTGTGAGATACCCAGCCTGCAACACGTGCTATTGCAAAAAGCGGTGTATAGAGTTCATCGGGTATTCCCAGCATGCTGTAGGCAAGACCTGAGTAGAAGTCAACATTGGTCGGTAACGGCTTCTTCTTTTTCTCTGAAAGGACTTCGTGAACGGTATCCTCAAAAAGCTTATAGAAATTGAATGTTGGCATCAGTCCCTTTTCAGAGGCAAGATTGTGACAGAGGCTGCGGAGGATTTCCGCACGGGGATCTGATAATGTATATACCGCATGTCCAAAGCCGTAGATAAGCCCCGAATGGTCGTAAAGCTTGCCATCGATGAGATCTGTGACAACCTTACGGATCTTTGATTTATCATTTGTGAAGCCTGTGACAGAGACCACCTCTTCCATCATCCTGGATACGGAGATATTGGCACCGCCGTGCTTGGGACCCTTTAATGAGCCGAGGCTTGCACAGATAGCCGAATAAAGATCGGTACCGGTTGAACCTACCACTACGTTTGTGAAGGTGGAGTTGTTTCCTCCGCCGTGGTCCGCATGGATAACCAGCAGGGCATCCAGGAGATTGGCTTCCTTGTCTGTAAACTTTCCATCGGGGCGAAGCATATGAAGGATGTTTTCGGCAATGGAATAATTTACATTAGGGTTATGGATGATGAGAGAATTATGGTAAACCTTGTGAAGCTTAGACTGATATGCATAGCAGGCAAGAGTCGGGAGCTTCGCAATGAGGTTCAAACCTTTTCTCAAGGTCTCGTAAACATCAGTATCATCAGGAGAATCGTCGTAGTTGTAGAGCTGAAGTGTAAGGGTCTGAAGACGATTCATCAGATTAAGTGATGGTGAACTGAGTATTTCGTTTATAAGGAAATTGTCCGGAAGAGAATATCTGTCGGCCAAACAGCCTTTGAAATTATTGAGCTGCTTTTCGTCAGGAAGAAAACCGAAAAGCAGGAGGAAGCAGGTTTCTTCAAAACCAAAGTTTCCCTGACGGTTATTGATAAGGTCGTTTACACTGTAGCCTCTGTATAACAGATCTCCGTCACAGGGAGAAACCTTTCCGTCTTTGTCTTTAATGTAGCCGACTACGTCTGAAACTCTGGTAAGTCCTACGAGAACGCCGGTGCCATCTTCATTCCTGAGACCTTTTTTCACATTGTAGGTGCCGTAAAGCTCACCCGGAATATCCGTGTAGTTTGAGGATTTTCCAAAGAAGCGTGCCAGGATGCTGTCATCAAAATATAAAGTCCTTATGGCTTCTGTTGTCTCTTTTGTAAATAAAGTGTTACTCATATTGTTCCCCTTCCCCTTGTGGAAATGCCGGCCGCTAAAGATTTGTTTTCCAAAGGGCTGACACAACACCTGTAGTCATAGATTCAAGTCGTTATATAAAAGACATGTTTAATATGTCTTTTAATATAATGCAAATTATACGCTCCGAATAAAGGACATGTCAATTGCGTCCTATATTCTTTTTGGTAATAGGGGCTATTCTTCTTGTTGATAAGAGACGCATTTCAGATAAAGTATCCCGGCTAAATATTATGATTAGAAATAATATCGGACAGGCGGTGAAGCACCGACCTATCCGATATTGGAAAAAGAGTTATACAATCATTAATAAATCACAGTTTTGTTTTTGCCTGTATTTTTTGCTTCATAGAGCGCCTGATCCGCATGGGAAGCAAAGCTGTCTCCGGATTCACGGTTCTGCCTTTCGGCCACACCCAGACTGATGGTACAGTTTCCGGCCAGTGGAAATGTGACGTCAGAAAAGGACTTTCGTATGGCCTCGGCAATTTCAAATGCTTTTTCCTTACCCATTCCGGGAAGCAGGATCATGAATTCTTCACCACCCCATCGTCCTGCCGAAGCATCTGCTATTTCAGAGGTTTGTTTCTTCATTACATCTGCCAGGGTACGGATTACATAATCGCCTTCATTATGTCCGAAGTTATCATTAACCTTTTTGAAATTATCGATATCCATCATGACAAGTGAAATAGTTTCATAAGAATCTGACTCAGCAGCTTCAGTTATTCTTCTCTGGATCTCGCCACGATTAAGCAGCTGTGTCAGTCCGTCGGTAATAGCCATATTACTGAGCTTCTGATTCATGTCTGATAGCTGTTCGTTGGCGGTTTCAAGTTCACTTGTAGCCTGTTCTATAAAGTTTGCAAGACGTTCAACAGTTGAAAGTCTCTTATTGCCATGAAGCTCCTCACAGGCGGTTTTTTTCCGGTGCTCTCTTCCGGGGATCATTTCCTTCAGGGTAGCGATGACCAGAGTAAGATTGTGCTGGTTTACGTTGTCATCCGTTCTCAGGAATTCACTTATGGTATAGAAACCCGATGAAGGAGCTATAGTCTCAAAGGCTTTAGTTTCATTTCCTATCTCATTGTCTCCCCAGAAGGCTTTTCTTCCTGCACAGGAAAAGATCATGATGACATCAGGGTCTTCCTTTTGTATTTCCCGGATATTCTGATATATGGATTCCATGATGGTTACAGGATCTCCATAAGCAAGTCTTATCTTTGAAGTATTCTCCACATCAGAAGCCATGACAAGAGAACCGTCCTTCAGACATTGCTGAGGGTGACGGAGGATGTCGATTCCGTTTCTCTTGATGATGTACGGAAATTCAAGGGTATTGTACAAAAAGGTATCGTCATTTTCGATTTTCAGGTAGCGGTGGTAAATGTTGAATGCACTGACACCATCGATCTCCTGAAGGACATTACCCATTGCTTTCGTAATATCCATATATTTGCCAAGGGGTTTCCAGCCGCTGATATATCTGCTGTTCACAACCAGATCATCTCCGCCTATAAAAACAAATACTATACTATGATCAGTAGCATTTCCGCCATTCGAAAGTACATAGGAGGAGAAGGAATCCAGGGCAGCATTGAAAGCTCCGCCGCCCATGATGCGGACGTCAGATCTTACTTCATCAAGACCGGTGCACAGCTTTGTCATGGAAGTTTTCCATACCGTAGTATAAAAAAGTATGGCTTTAACCCAGCTGTTCTCATTGGCAAAGCTGACAACCTTTGGCATAACACCGTCAACACTTTCCATATCCAGACGATACTGTTTTACATCCACTTTTGCTGTAGGTGATTCAAATAGGGTGCAAACCAGAGCATAAGTATCTGTACTCAGATCCCCCTCAATGATGCTCCCTGCCGTTGAACAACCGACATAGGCGGCACCGGGGAATTCATTTTCCAGCTTCTTACAAACATACTCGATGGCATATCTTTCCAGAGATCTGCTGAAAAGCTGAAAAAGTAAATGATCTTCCTGCCCCGGACCGGTTTGTTCTCTTAATTTATGTAAGGCTTCCACGGAGTCTTCCGGTTTTTGAAATGTAACTTGAAACTGTTTCATTCATAGTCTCCTTTTGGTTATTCCTGTATCAATAAAACAGCTTTTATATCACTTAAAAAGCTGCAGAAGGTTTTGTGAATAAAAGATTTATATGGTATTTATCGACAGGTTTCTGGTTTTTATCAGTTTAAAACAAGAGGTGATTTCGAAAACACCGGTTTTCGGACTTATTATTTTGAGGTTTTCTTACGATGATATATGTAGAAAAGCGGTTTGATGCTTTTATGAAGGACATGTATGAAGAATAAAAATGCTTATCTGATAGCCAATTTAATTATAATTTTTATGGCCCTTGCGGTTTTTTTAGGTATCCAGACCAATGAGTATGCCTATTTTAAGGAACTGGCTTTTAAACAGGCACAGAATGATGCTGAAATGGCTGCCGTAGACATCAATGCCCAGATCACGAATTTTTCATTATCACAGCGTGTCGCTGGCGAGATGATGGCCAATGATCTTTTCCTTAAGGAATGGTGTATGGAAGAAACAAATGATGTTGATTCGGCACATCACCAGGTGCTGTACCGTTATCTTAAGAATTACAAGGAAAAGTACGATTACGATGTGGTTTTTTTTGTTTCAGACAAAACCTGGAATTATTACTATGACGGAGGCCTCAACAGGACTGTCTCTCCGGCGTCTGATTTTGATGTATGGTATTTTAATTTTCTTAATCTCAAAAGTGACTATGATATACAGGTTGACCGGGATGAGGTAAATGATTATAACGTAACTATCTTTGTGAACTGTCTCGTTAAGGACTCGGAAGGGAAAACCCTTGGAGTTGTGGGATCGGGCAGAGAGATAAAAGGGTTTCAGGATTTTATAGATGATCTGACGGGGCGACTGGGTGTAGATATATGTGTTGTCAATTCGGGTAATGCCCTTTCCTCTTTTTTTGACAGTAACGGGGCTTTTATGAATGTGGCCGATGCCGTGGAAAAGATGGGTGTTACCAAGGATTATATAGTAGGTGAAGTTCCTGAAGAAGGAAGACGCTTCACAAAAGAAAATAACTGCTATTGCGTCAAAAAGAATGATGAAATGAAATGGAACATTGTAGTTAAAAAAGATACTACAGAGACCATTCGGGGATTTTTAAATAAATCCGCTCAGCGCATCGCTTTTATGATGATCATACTGATCATATATGTAATCATAAGCTTTACATTACTCATAAAGCTTCAGAGGATGACAGCGATCAGTCTCAATACGGATGATGTAACCGGACTTCAAAATAATAAAATCTTCAAGGATGACTTTGAAAGACATTCCAAATCCTGGTTTAAAAAGTCCAAAGCATCATTTTTTGTTCTGGATATAGACAATTTCAAGTCTTTTAATGACACCTACGGTCATCTGTACGGAAATACAGTGCTGCATATGGTGGCTGATGAATTGAAAAACGGTATCGGAACCGAGGGACGTGTAGCAAGATGGGGCGGAGATGAATTTGCCGGGGTAATCTTCAGGGATTCAGGTGAAGCACTGAAGATAATGAATGGCATACAGGAATCCATAAGGGCCAGGGAAACTAAGCAGACCGTATCCTTCAGCTGCGGCATTGCTGACATTCAACCTCATGACACCATAAAGAACTGCTTTGATAATGCTGATACAGCGGTATATAAAGCCAAGGAAAACGGAAAAGCACAGTGTGTTGTGTATATGAAAGAATAATGCTGATATGAAGGAGCCGGTGGGCAACCATTAAAATGGTTTGCCCGCCGGCTTTAGGATTTTAACCCATCGGGGACGGTTCTCGCCGGTGAGAACCGTCCCCGATGGCTCAGTTTGATTCAACTTTATTGATCAGTTTTACTTCAGGAATCCGTTGATGATCTGCTCTTCCGCTTCGGCTTCTGTGAGACCGAGAGTCATCAGCTTGATGATCTGATCTCCCGCGATCTTTCCGATGGCGGCTTCATGCACAAGTGCTGCGTCGAGATCATTGGCCTCAAGAGCAGGAACAGCAAGGATCTTACCTCTGTCCATGATGATGGAATCACATTCTGTGTGACCGGAGCAGGCAGCATTACCCACAAGCTTCGCATCAAATTTCTGGTAGGAATCATCTCTTGCTACGGATCTGGAAACAACATCGGCGCTGGCACCTTCGCCGTTCAGATTTACCACATAGGAGCTGATGGCCTTCTGGCCGCCATGGGTCATGAGACGCTCCCTCACCACAAGCTTTGCTCCTGCGGCAAGCTCGGCGGTTGTGGTACGGTTTGTATCATCCACACCCTTGATCTGAACCATCTCCATCTCTACGGAGCTGCCCTCCTCCTGATAAACCTCGGTGCCGGGATTAAGGATCCTTTTTCCGCTTCCTGTGCCGGAACCGTAGTGCTTCTCAACGTAACGGATGTGAGCATTCTTTCCTACGTAAAAACGGTGGATACCATCATGCTGTGAATCCTGGGAGCCGCAGTTATCGATCCCGCAGCCGGCAACGATGGTTACATCGGCATCTTCTCCGATGTAGAAGTCATTGTATACTATTTCCTTAAGTCCTGTCTGGGTCATGACAACAGGGATATGAACGCTCTCGTTCTTTGTGCCTGGCTTAATGCGTATGGTCAGACCCTGTCCGTCTTCCCTTGGTGTGATCTCGATATTTTCGGTGGAAACACGTCCTGCGGAAGTTCCGTTTGAACGGATGTTGTAGGCACCTTCCGGCACCTTGTGGAGATCGGCAACCTCCTTAAGGAGTCTCTTCTGAATTTCGTCAAGCTTAAGCATCCTTCTCACCTCCCATTACCTTTTCGATAGTCTTGCAGGCAGGAACGGCTGAGGTTGTACCCATAAGCTCAGGAAGCACCTCATCCTTAGTGCCGCGCTTAACAACATTACCGTCTCTTATAACTATGATCTCATCTGCGATATTGAGGATTCTCTCCTGGTGAGAAATGATGAGGATGGAGCTTTCCCGGATGTTCTTTCTCATGCGCTGGAATACCTCTATGAGATTCTGGAAGCTCCAGAGGTCGATGCCGGCCTCAGGCTCATCGAAAACAGAGAGCTTTGATGCTTTGGCAAGAACCGTTGCGATTTCTATACGCTTTAATTCTCCGCCGGAGAGGCTGCTGTTAACCTCGCGGTTGATGTAATCTCTTGCACAAAGGCCAACCTCTGAAAGGTAATTGCAGGCGTTTGCAATGGAGATATTCTTTCCGGTAGCAAGTCTGATCAGGTCAAAAACCTGTATGCCTTTGAATTTTACGGGCTGCTGGAAGGCGAAGCCAATTCCCTTTTTTGCTCTGTCTGTGATGGACATGTCAGTTATGTCCTCACCGTTGAAAAGGATCTTTCCGGAGGTGGGTTTTTCTATACCTGCTATAAGTCTCGCAAGTGTGGACTTTCCTCCTCCGTTTGGTCCTGTTATGACAACCAGCTTATCATCAGGGATCGTTAAAGAGATGTCTCTGATGATTTCCTTGTCCTGCCCTTCCGTATCTACCTGGAAGGAGACATTTTGTAATTCAAGCATACTATAACCTCCAAGTTTGGTGACTTCAGTCCATTGGGATAATGCTTATGAGAGGGACTGAGTTAACCATAATAGACTCTGACTGCCGGGTTTATAATACCTGCATCAGTTTTTATTTCCTAGTGTTTCACTATAGTATCACAACGGGATGTGGTTTTCCAGTGAAATAATGTATTTATCTAAGAAATACCATCGGGGATGGTGACAATTAAACAATTAGCACAAACAATGCCACAGGTTTAATTACAGACAGGCACCAACATCCACTCTGTAGGTCATGACATTGAGAATCTCCTTATCTGTAGGCATCATACCTATCTTTCCGATGTAGCCCATGTTCTTGATGGTCTGTTCCACATCAGCTTCAACGATACCTTCGCCGGGCTGGAATGACTTATCATTCATACTCATGTAGTGGGCAAGTATAGCTGCATGAACCGAGGCAGCAATCTTGGCTGCACAGCTTGGCTTTGCACCGTCACATACGATTCCGCCTACATTGGCAATGGTATTGGTGATGGTCTTTGCAATGTGCGCATAATCTCCGCCGCTCATGTAGGTAATGGCTGCTCCGGCTCCGCAGGAAGCACTTACCGCTCCGCAGAATGCAGAGAGGGCTCCGATATAATGCTTTATATAGATAGACACAAGATTTGAGATAATGAGTGCACGCATACGTTTTTCATCTGAAATCAGAAACTCCTTTGCGTATACCACAACCGGCATGGTCACCGTGATTCCCTGATTACCGGAGCCTGAGTTGATAACTACCGGCATAGGGCATCCCGACATCCTGGCGTCGGATCCCGCAGCAGCGCATGCACAGGCACGGGACTTGACATTATTCCCGAAGCTCTCAAGGATGGTCTTTCCTACGCTGGCACCCCAGGGGTTATCCAGACCCTCCTGTGCAATAGCGGAATTCATCTTTATCTGACGGTTCAGTATATCCTCAACCTCTGAAAGGTCCACCTGGTTTGCATAATCAAGAAGTCCCCTGAAACTCATGAGGCTTCTGTCTCCGGAATGAATAGATTCCGAATACTCATTCTTTGTGCCATGCTCAACCAGCACCTTACCATCCTTTTTGATAAGTTTAATGTCTGTGTGATGCTCTGCTATCACAACCTCTGCTTCGTGTTCTTTGCTTCTGATGACAGCCTGAATATACAGATTGGGAACATTCTCGACATAGTTACAATCACAGAAATTCTCAGAAACCAGCTCTCTTGTTTTCTCACGGTCCTCATCTGTAACCGCTGCTATAACCTCCAGCTTTTTATCGGGATTACCGCCCACAACTCCAAGTGTAGCGGCAACCTCGATGCCTCTCTGTCCGCTGGAATTGGGAACTTTAACACCCTTTACATTCTTGATCATATTGCCGGAACAATTGATGGTGATATGTACCGGTTCATCCTCCAGAACCTTTCTTGCCAGGGCAGCTGCATAGGCAATGGCGATAGGCTCTGTACATCCCATGGCAGGAATCAGTTCATTCCGGAGAATATCGGTATAATTGTCCATCAGTTCCTTACTGAGTGATACCTCTTCCATAATTACCTCCTGATGTTATACTTTATGACAACTCAGTGTTTGTTATAGATTATATAACTAAAATTATGATATCAAAGGGATAAAGAAGAGGTTTTTTTCGGTTCTGTTTTTTGAACTGTTACACTTTTTGACACTCATACAGTACATTTGATAAACTGAATCATGTCTGTCGGGCTGACAGAGAGAGTTTTTATTACTAAAAACAGTATTAAACCGGCTCTTATGGATTTATTTAAAGATTTGTATCTGACAAGAGTTTATATTAGTTATCCGGGAATTGATCTATCAAATGTGAGGATAATTTAAATAGTGGGGGTATTTATGAAACAGAATCTGACTGTAGGAGAACTCGTAACTCTTACAAGTATGTTGTTTGGATTATTTTTTGGTGCCGGGAATCTGATCTTTCCGGCCTTCATGGGGCAAATGGCCGGGAGAAATATATTTGCGGCCCTCGGAGGATTTCTGGTGACTGCGGTGGGTCTTCCTCTTATGGCGGTCATATCTCTTGCTCTTACAGAGAGTAACGGGCTTCTGAAGCTTAGCCGGAGAGTGGGAAAACGTTTTGGTTATATATTTACGGTTGTTCTGTATCTTGCCATAGGCCCGTTTTTTGCGGCACCAAGATGTCTTACCGTTCCTTTCGAGATAGGCATTAAGCCGCTGCTGCCGGAAGGCATGAACCAAAGTATTGCATTGTTTATATTTACAACTATCGTTTTTATACTGATGCTGTGGTTTTCCCTGAGACCCGGAAACATTCTCACCTGGATAGGGAAATTTCTGAATCCGATATTTATAGCGGTTCTCAGCATACTTCTCATAATGTCTCTTTTGAGACCTGAGGGCAATATAAGTGCTTTCAATCCGGAAGGCATATACGTTGGAACACCTTTTCTTCAGGGTATTCTGGACGGTTACAATACCATGGATATCCTTGCCGGACTGGCTTTCGGAATAATAGTTGTTGATGTCATACGTTCCCGGGGTGTTACGGAGCCTGTGGACATAGCAAGAAATACCGTGAAAGCGGGAATCTTCAGCTGCGGTTTTATGGGGATAATATATCTGCTGGTAGCTCTCGCGGGAGCGGAAAGCCGTGCTTACGCAGAGATAAGTGCAAACGGAGGAGAAGTTCTTTCAGATATATCAGCGCATTATTTCCCGGGCTTTGGATCCATTCTTCTTGCGGTTATCGTCTTTTTTGCCTGCCTTAAAACAGCGGTAGGTCTCATGACAAGCTGTGCCGCAACCTTTGAGGAAATCCTTCCGGGAAAGCTCACCTACAAAAAATGGGCGATCCTTTTCTGTACTGTAACCTACATCATTTCAAACGCAGGATTGTCATCCATCATCAAGATCTCCATACCGGTCCTTATGATGCTTTATCCTATCGCCATAACACTTACACTTTTGTCGGTTTTCGGAAAAGCTTTTAACAACAAAAAAACAATCATATCTTCAGTCATGACCATGGCTGTGATCAGTTCCGTTTTTGATTTCCTGAAGGCACTTCCCTCTGAATGGACAGAGGCCATAGGTGCACAGGGTCTGATAGATTTTCTTGATGCCAACCTTCCGTTTTTCTCTCAGGGATTCGGCTGGGTAATGCCTACACTGGCAGGAGTCTTGATCGGGTTTATCATCGAAAGGTGCAGAAAGAAATAGTTCAAAAACAGGTCAAGCCTCGGGAGCTTTTGAATCCCGAGGCTTTTTTCGAATTTGTAACAGTTCAGCAAATGGTCCAGGGGGACGGGGTTGGTGGACCACCGGCTGAACTGTTACTCGAATTTATCGCATCCATAGCAACCACCGCATCCATCGCAGCACCGCATCCATCAGGGACGGTTCTTTTTTGAAAGGATTTTGTATATCACTCTATGGATTTGATCTCTTTCTGAAGATCCTGCTTGAGAGTATAGGTGTCAAAAGCCGGGTCTTTAGGAAGATTTATATAGATATTGGTGATCTTGTCTATTTTAGCAAGTCCCTCTTTTATGCTGACATCAAAGACGTGTCCGCCTTTTGATCTGTCCTCGGAAAGGAAATGAAGATGCCATCCCGGCATATTGATCCCGTCCATATAATCCGGAAAATATACACCCACAAGGGATCCGCGGATATTCTCAAAAATGAACGCTTCCTGATTCATGCTGAGAACTTCTTTCAGGGTGACATGATGTGATCTGTAGGGGGCTTCGGATCTTGCATCCACCTTTTCAAACTCTCCATCTATCTTCACTATATGCATGCTGTTAAGACCGAATTTCTCTTCTATCTTCAGATTCAATGCTGTTTTTATGGAGTTGAAATCCGGCATGTTTTTCAGTGGAAACTGCTGCGCACCGTAAAACTTTGCGGCAGCCGCAAAGGGAACGCCTGTTTCGGGAGGAACTACCGATACATTTCCGGCCTTATCGGCCCGGTAACAGCATCCGTCCATGAGGATCATTTCCCCATTAACATCTTCAAAGGTTCCGAGTCCTGTGTCCCCTTCCTTCAGAAGATCCTCAACAGTTATTACGGCCCGGCTGTATCCCAGAGCAAGTGCCTGCAGCGTTGAAACCTGATACATTTTGTTATCCATCTTCTTCTGTCTCCTCATCTATTAATGTTGCTTTTTTTATTTTTCATCATCAAAAAACAATCCTTTGATGAGACTTAATGCACTTTCCGTGTTCTTGCTTTCGGTTCCGAAGCTCTCTCTGAAAATACTGTCCATTGAATCATAGAAGTTCTCGATAGCATGCTCCTTAAATGCCTTCATGATTTCATCTTTATTCTTGCAATCGTGATATTCCGAAAACTTCTTATAGGCATCAAAAACATATTTATGCCAGCCTGGACCAAGAAGATTTTCGCCGTACTCCTTCTCGAATTCTACGATGTCCTCGCAGACATCAAGTGGGATGTCCAAGTAATAATATTTGATAAGACTCTGGGTTTCTTCATTGTATTTTCTGAACTCGGCGATTTTTTCGTCGTTCAGTGCTTCTATATCTGAAAAGTAGTCCTCATAGAGATGCATGTATCTTGTGTAGATGCTTCGGAGAATTGTTGACAGCTCCTCCTTTTTCCCTGTTTCGTCGTGCAGCATCTGATCAATTCTTCCGGTGTTTAATTTAACCATAGATATCCTCCTTTTAAATTCTTTTTTAGATATGTTCTGCTTTTTTATTTTGTTTTTTCGGAATATTTTTCGGAATACTTTTCCGTGATCTCCGTGGGCAGTTCGAAATGCTGGTAATCCTTCCGGTTTGTCCAGTCTCCGCCCCACTCAAAGCCCTTTTCCGTAAAGAGCCTGTAACAGAGATCACCTTTTTCTATCTTGTAATCAAAGTCCTTTGATCTGTCCAGGTAAGGTTTTCCTGTAGCCGGCTCTATCACTTCCTGTTCGGTGCCGTCCTCGTTTTTCACGATCTTATGGTAAGGGTTGTACAGGGTGTTGATATCAACAGCCATTCCAAGCCCATGCTTTGAGATTTTGCCGGTGTGTGATATAAACCTGAAATTAAAGCCTGAGGAGTTGTTATCCCTCATCATGATCTCATCATCTGCCATATAATTATCCGGCAGCACTATACGTTCTATGGGATAGTCAGCATCATAAAGCTTTTCGAAAATCTCCAGAACATCATCCGCAATAAGCTTATGAACAACCATTTCACCCTGGTGGATATTTCCATCCAGATCTTTGTGAAGAACCAAAAGATATCGAAGGTCTTCCCGGGGAACGATGCAGTCCTCTTTATAGGTATTACCGTTCTTCATCCGGTCAAAAAGATCATCGGAGATTTTGTGAATTGAAAATCCCTGTCTTTCTTTTGAATATTTTTTCTCTTTCGTTTTGGTTGTGGCACCTAAGGAAACAGATGCCGCAGCTACAGAAATCAAACCTGCAAGTAGGAAAAACAATATTCGCTTTGAGTAATTAGAGTAAATAAACATAGGCTTCCCTTTTGCTTAAAGTTTGTTCCGGAAATCCGGCGACCCGGAGTCGTTCTTTCCCATAAAACCGCACTACGAATATCGACAAAATCCATAGGATTTATAAGATATTGAAAAAATTCCCGGTGGTGTTGTACATAACCTATATAAAAAGATCACCGTAGGCTGTTCCCGCGGTCGGGAACAGTCTACGGTGATTTTGGTTTGATTATTACTTGATTATTACTTTACCATGAGCATACGGAACATCTCGATTACCTGTTCCTTTGTTGCTTCACGTGGGTTGCCCGGATAGCATGCATCGTTAAGTGCATCTGTAGCAAGCGTATCGAGGTCCTCTTCCTTTATCTTGTCAAGAGTCTTAGGAATGCCTACATCCTCTGAAAGCTTCTTTACAGCTTCAATAGCTGCATCACGATACTGATCCTGAGTCATGTCATCTACACCCTTAACACCCATAGCTCTTGCAACCTCTCTGAGTCTCTCACCTGTGTACTCACGGTTGAATTCCATGGAGATAGGAAGGAACATTGCGCATGCTACTCCATGAGGAGTGTCATAGTGAGCTGAAAGTGTATGAGCCATAGCATGATCGATACCGAGACCAACATTGGAGAAGCCCATACCTGCGATGTACTGTCCGAGAGCCATTCCCTCTCTGCCTTCTTTCTTGTTATCAACTGCATCACGAAGATTTGAAGAAATAAGACGGATAGCTTCAAGATGGAACATATCTGTCATTTCCCAAGCTGCTCTTGTGGTGTAACCTTCGATGGCATGAGTAAGAGCATCCATACCGGTTGATGCTGTAAGACCCTTTGGCATTGAAGACATCATCTCAGGATCTACAACAGCAACGATTGGCATGTCGTGAGTATCTACACATACAAACTTACGCTCTTTTTCAACATCAGTGATAACGTAGTTGATGGTAACCTCTGCAGCTGTACCTGCAGTTGTCGGAACAGCGATGATAGGAACGCAGGGATTCTTTGTAGGTGCAACACCTTCAAGAGAACGAACATCTGCAAACTCAGGGTTTGTAATGATGATTCCGATTGCCTTTGAAGTATCCATGGAAGATCCGCCGCCTATTGCAACGATGCAGTCTGCACCTGACTTTTTGAATGCCTCAACACCATTCTTTACATTCTCGATAGTAGGATTTGGCTTGATATCTGAATAGATCTCATATGGAATCTTTGCTTCATCAAGAAGTGTTGTAACCTTTCCTGTAACTCCGAACTTGATGAGGTCAGGATCTGATGCAACAAAAGCCTTCTTGAAACCGTGGTTGTTTATCTCATTAACTATCTCCTTGATGGCTCCTGCTCCATGATAAGATGTCTGATTAAGTGAAATTCTGTTTGCCATAATACGCAATCTCCTTTAATTGTGAATATCTATGTGTTAAAAAATTAACACGTTCTTATGGAAGTATTCTACATCTTTAGAATGCGTAATATAAGTTACAGATTTTCACTTTTGTAACATCTTAGAGAATATTTATTTTTGAGAATTGCTCGGCCAATGCCGACGGCATGGCATCTATCATAAGATCCGCAAGTTCCTCTTCTGTCTCCTGCATACCCTTCAAAAGCCACTGAACAGTCATATATATAGAGGCCTGACAGTACATTTCCAAAAGTTTCCGGGTGCGCTTGTCGGGAGGTGTTCCGGTTTTTTCTCTGATGAGAGAGCAGTAAAATTCATAGATCATGATAAAATCATGTTCCTTCAGATTATTCTGCTCATCTCCTTTGAAACCGGCAGTAAAAAATAATCGTTCTTCCCTGATGTACTGAAACTTCTTTATGAGACCGTCACGAACGGTCTCTCCTTTCCCCATTTCCTGGAAGGATTGCTTTAATATGCGATCAAAGTACCAGTTTATAAGGTCGTATTTATCTATAAAATTCCTGTAAAAGCTCTGTCTGGAAACACCGCATTTCTCAACTATCTGGGTCACGGTAATGTTTTCGGGATCTGCAGTTTTCATACAGGTTTTCATTGCTTCGGCAAGCCTTAATTTGATTTCAGACATTGTTCCGTCCTGCTTTCGATGTTTGTGAATGATATTGGGGACGGTTCCCTTCCTCGGGATCCGTCCCCAACGGGATTTTACTTTTACTCGCTTTCTCCGAATAGAATTTTCAAATAGTCCATTTTGGCAAGAAGAATACGGACAACTTCAATGTATCCGTCATTTATACGGTAAAAAGCTTTGTAGGCTTTAAAATTAACGGAATAAAATCCTGTAAAAAGTCCGCGATAATATAATGGTATTCCTGTCTGGGGCAATTTTTGTTTCGCTGCTATAGTATCTAAAAAATCGTCAACGTACTTATCTGCCGTATCATAATCCATTGACGCTTCCCATACACCATCCCAAACAGCATCCATATCGTTTTGAGCTTCGGGGGTATAACGTATTTTATACTTCACTACGAGTATTCCTCCGATTATGAATATGGGCTCTCAAATCTTCCTCAGAAATCCAGCCCGCTTCCTCTGCGGATCGTATTCCTGCATTTAACTCACATAATAGACGAATCATAGCTTCTGCTTTTTCAAAGTTCTCCTCATCATCCATATCTCGGATGCTATAAACTCCGCGACCATTTCTTGTAAGGTAAACCGGAGATCCCTTAGACACTTTTTCTAAAACATTGCCATAGTTTCTTAAATCTGATATAGGTGAAATAGTTGGCATGATAAACACCTCCTTACCTCCTTTATAATAACATGTAATTCAGTAAGGCTCAATAGAATTTCGACTAATTTATCGAAACATCTGTCTGTAGATCAATATAACAAAACAGCCACAGTGAGGATTTCACTGTGACTGTTTAATCAGTATTCTACCGGCACTTTATTCAGTTCTTCATTAAGTGCTTTTTGGTCGATTTCGCCGGGATTCCTGCTTAGTATGCGCTTTAATGTTAATCCAAGAGGGATAATGTCTTTTTCCATCATCAGTTTAGTCAGTTCAGGCATATGTTTTTTCATGATTTCAAGGGCTTTCGGATTATCTAACAGATCATTGGCGGTATCCTCGATGGCATAGTATTCCTCCCGAACTACAGTATCCTCTTCAAGGAACCAGTTCTTTACTGCCTGTCCGGCTCCATTGTCAGGCAGGGTGTAGGAGCTGTCCGCTTCTGCCACTTTCACAAATGTGCACTCGTCAGAAAGGAATTCGGAGGTACCAACTGTAATCAAATCTTTAACCTGGGTAGTTTGATGATCGGTATAATCAATTTTTCCGGAATTGCAGCATCCGGTAACTCTGATATAATTCTCGCCATCTTTAAGTTTTAAATTCCGGAACATATATGAGATGACACCGACGGAGTACAGGCGACGGAATAAACTGTAAAACCCACCGAGAACCGTCCCAGGTGGATATAAGACACGCAGATTGCGTTCTATCGTTCTTTTGCGTGTCATATCCATCAAAAATAAACCTGACGGGGAAAATGATCCCCATCAGGTTTTTAGCTTTTTCCGTCTGTCCGATGTATCCCGCTGTGGTAGCCGATCAGTTCATCCAGCATCGGCTGCATCGCTGCTATCTCACTCTTCTTTTTTGTTTCAATGCTGAAGCGGTCACCATCATCATATTCAACATATATATCCACATAATCATTTTCTGAGTCGGATTCTGAGTAATCAGGTTTTGCCTCTCCGAATCCGAAATATCCGTTTTCGTGATTGTCATATACTCCGGAGCTGTAGTTGAATCTACTGTAATCGTACTTTAGTGTAAGATCGTATTTCGAAAGAATGGCTGTCAGACCGGCATAATAATCATCCTGAAGCGTATAAACGTATTCACCGTCCTGATTCTTTAGTACAGTGGAAAAATCACACACTTCTTCTCCGTCTTCAATCACAGTGATCCGGAAGCGTGTTGCCGTTGCAGTATATTTATCGGGATACAGCGAATCGATTCCGTTATCGGAAAACCACTTTGCAAATAAATCATATATATCGCACTCCCATTCCGAATACGGCTCGTTGTCAATTGTAAAGGTAAGCTTCTCACCGGTATCGTATATGGCGGTAAACTCGCATGGGCTTCCGTACTCCGGATCTATGCCTGCAGTTATCCGGTACCGTCCGTTTCTTGATACCAGGTCATGATCTTTTATAACTTTTTGAAGAGACTTCATAAGCTCATCATCGGCGGGATGACTTACTCCCGAAACATGCTCGTATGCTGTCAGTACGTTTCCATCATCCTGCTTTACCTCAAATTTAAAGTCATGCGCTCCTCTTTCATCACGGTCACCCTTCCATCTGTTGGGAAGAGATATGTTCGTATAAAAGCTTACGATACTACCCGACCTGATCTCCTTTGGAGCATTCGGATCAGCTTTGTCGGTTATGGTACCGCCCTCAACGGGTTCATGGGCTGCCCCGGAGGTCTCCGGCGTTTCAGATGAGGTGCACGCGCAGAGAACGGAGGATGCAAGCACAAGGGATATAATCGCTATCGTTGTCAGTCCGGGTATATGATTTTTAGTTAATGGTTTCTTCATATGAATGTTTTCCTTTTCATCCTATGGGTTCAGAACGGTTATCCCGGAAAGCTGAGGCCGTCAAAAAGATCAACGAGCAGATTGCTCTCAAAACCGTAATTGCCCGGTATGCAGTATCTGCCGTTCTCATCTTCGCCGATGGTGATGCGTAATATTCCGAAGGCTACATCTTCCTTACCGTCAACGAACACATCTATAAAGTTTTCGCTGTCAGTTCTGAACAGGATGATCCTGTCTCCTTTTTCTATCTTTGTCTGCTGTACTTCATCACCGTCATCGTTCACGGCCATGGCCGGTATGTCATATTTTGCCTTTATCGGTGAATTGGGATTGTAATTATAGTATCTGAATTTGTCCAAATGTTCCGGCATTCCGTCAGAACCTATACGGCATCTCGCACTTGTCCACTGTGTGCCGAGCTTCTGCTCATAGCCTCCCACAAAGAATTCATTGGGATCAGAAGGCTTTACGTCCATATCTTCCCCGCCCGCATAGTTAAGATCGGACATGGTAAAGAATATGCATCCGCACTCATCAACAAATGTAAAATCTCCTCCTTTGTAGCTGTAGACGCTTGTTCCGGAATAGCCGTTATCAAGATCCCACTGCATATACAGGTACTGTCCGTGGTCGGTTGAAAACCATGCGCACTTAAGTCCGTCGCCCGCATATCCGTCCAGACCATCCTTAATGGTAATGCTGTCTTTTCCGGCAGTAACATTAACCTTTTCGATGCCTTCGCTCTCATTTGCGACCATCTCGAACTCGAGGGTTTCTTTGGTGCCGTCACCATCAAGATCGATCTCCGTTTTGGCGATACTTACTTCTTCTATATCAAAGCATGTGACACTTTCTTTTGTCTTATTTGTGGATGATTTCTTATCCGTTACTAATTCATTTCCAGAAAAAGCCTTAAGCTCTATCTCACCCTTAATCGGTGCAGGATTATAGTCCTCATCAAAGCCCGTATCATCAGACGATGTTATGACTTCTGCAATGAGCGTGCCGTGGCAGGCATCCAGGATGCTCTTCTGGGAGTGCTCGGAAAGTATATCATCCCATTCGACATTAATGCCGCTCTTTCGCACCTGCTTTGCGAAATCATCATCCTCAAAACTGGAGCCTGCATACTCTGCATGATTCACCACATCAAACGCTGTGTCATCATAGGTAAGAGCATAGAAACTCAGATATGCTCCGTCTGCACCCGGATACACGGAATTATATGTCATCATTCCGATCATGGGTTTACCGTCATTTTCATATGAGAATACATAGGTATCGCCCATATCAGAGGACAGGATTCCATCCGTGCCTACAAACAGATCCGTCATGACAACATCCTTACCGGCCTCATACATTGACAGGTTCAGGCTCTCATTTCCACCGTCGCCTGTAAGTGCCACTGCTAGCATCTCGTCATCTTTATCACAGTCAAAATCCTGTATGCTGCACTCAAAGATTCCGAACACCTCCGAAGGATATTTACTGTCAAATCGCCACTCCTCTCCGGGCTCTCTTGTATATTCTACTGTCAGGCTTCGGGCCGTGGCCAGTTCACTTTTTGCGAAGTCTAAAAATGCTTTGTGAGTATCGCCTTCACTTTTTACTTCTGTTTCAGAGGATTTCTCCGGTTCCTTTTCCTGGCTGTCCTTATCCTTCACTTTCTCCTGCTCCGATTTCGTTGTTTCCGGTTCGGTCTGCTCGATCTCTGTTGCCTTTGGTTCTGAATCAGCCTGAGGACTCGCTGACTTCTTAGGTGAACATCCGGAAAGCGCAGATATCGCAGTTGTCAGGATCAACGTTCTAACCAGAGTACCTGAAAAATTATGCATATGTTTTTTCCCTCCATCAGTTATTTCCAATTTTTTTGCCCACCAAAACGTACTCTATTTATTACTAAATTTTACTATATTTTTGTCCCGTTAAAAAGAGAACCGGCAAGAATTTGAATTCTTGCCGGTTGGTTTACTATATATAAAGATGATAGAGTGCATATTATCTGATCATCGGTTTTCAGAGGGTTGCCGGCAGATTTGAGGGCTGCCGGCATGAGTAGTATGAAAAAACATTTAGGGGTATCAGATGTTCCTCATCTGATGATCATATGATATCACCGGATGCTGAAAGGAAACTGAAATAAGAAAACTTTTGAATTTACTAATGGAAGGATATTTATAGTACCAGGCAAAATATATTACTTGTTCACAGTGACAGGCACTTATGGTTATATATGGAGTTATCACAATTGGTGCTTACTTAACAGTTTAGACAGGCACCTATGGGCCTTGGTTCATAGACCGCAAGTGTATTTCAAAATATCAGCCGGTGTATTGGCAATGTAAGTGGCTCCGGCTTCTTTTATCTCCTCATAAGTTCCATAGCCGTATGCCGCACCGATAGAATCGATCCCGACAGTTACAGCAGCATCTATATCATAACGTGTATCTCCGATCATGATAAATTGAGAAATATCAGTCTGTCCTGATGCTTCTATCGCTTTTTCTATAAGTGAAGCTTTACTGGAATCCTTCTTTTTCCTTGCTGCTCCGATTATACAATCAAAATAATCCTTTATCCCAACATGCAAAAGAACCTTCTCTGCCATATCTGTGGGTTTTGCTGTTACGACCATGAGCCTTATATCATTATCCTTCAGGTTTTTGAGTACGTTGGTTATACCATCATAAAGAGGCGCTTCGGTTAATGTCTCTGTCTCGTATTTTTCTCTGAAGAGTTTTACTCCGAGCTCTGCAGCTTTATCATTCAGTCCGTAAAATTCACGAAAAGAAACATATACAGGTGGTCCTATAAAACGCAGAAGCTTCGCTCTGTCAGGTTCTATAATGTCGAACTTATCAAGCGCATATTCCACCGCTTTTAAGATACCAAACTCGGACTGTGTCAGAGTTCCGTCAAGATCAAATAGACAATATTTATACATTAAACTAATCTTCCTTCCTTAAATGCAATCGCCATACGCTCGGCAAATTGCCGGTTGCCTTTTTCTGACAGATGAATGCTATTAACTCAAGCAAAATTAAAATAATATTTACTATTACTGCCTTTTTTTCGATAAATTCCACACCATGCCTCATCATTATCACAATATCAAAAGCCTCCTAAGCAGGCTGCGGAATACCGTTAGCGGCTGAAACACAGGCGCTAACGGTATCATGCTCCAACAATCGGTATGTTTTGTTCAGTCTTTTTTGTATACCGTTTTACCCATAAACACAGTTTCAAGCACCTTGATATCCTGAATATTTTCCACAGGAACGGATTCGATGTCACTGTCCAAAACGACCAGCTCCGCTGATTTTCCAACCTCGATTGAGCCTGTGATATCTTCAAGATGAGCCTGATAGGCGGGATGGATCGTATGTGCCTGAAGGGCTTCCTTAAGGCTGACACATTCCTCCGGCAAGGCAGCCGGAACATCCTTGAACAGCTCATAAGTCGGATCTCTCCTGACATGTCTTCTCGTCATAGCCACCTGGATACCCGTAATACCATAGGAGGGACTGACAAAGAAATCCGATCCGTAAGCACACACCACACCATTGTCGATCAGTGACTTACTGGGATATGTATTTTTGACGACATCCTCGCCCCAGTCAGCGACCATGATCGGTTCTTCGGTAGGATTATCATTGAACCATGCCGGCTGATTGCTGGCGATGATATGGCTCCTGCCCATACGAACCCTGTCCGGCGGATCAATAAACGTGCAATGCGCTATTATATTTCTGATATTGGGGTTCGGATACAGCTTCTGCGCGTTCTCATAGCAGTCGATCACTTTGTGGATAGCATAGCTTCCCATAGCATGTGTGTGAATATTGAAGCCCTCCTTGTTGGCAAGTGCCATGGACTCCTCCATATGCGCCTCATCCCAAAGAAGCGGTTCTCTTGTACCCGGCGTATGGTTCACCGAAGTGTCCGCATAGGGTTCGATCATTGAAAACTGCCCATCCGCGAAGTATTTTACCGTATTTACGGTAAACAGGTCTCCAACATCAAACTTCGTGCGGTTTGCAAGAGCCCTTTCCATGTCTTCCTGCCTTGTCGCATCGTTGACATTATGAACACCGGAAACCCTGGTGGTAAATTCTCCGTTTTTTGCCATTTCCGTCAGAACCGGATAAGATGCACCCTGCTGACAGTCACACATCAGTGTAAACCCGGTTGAGTTAAACATGTCAAAGCACTGCTTCAGAGAAGCCCTGTGTTCCTCCGGTGAAAAATCATAATTTGGAATACTGTCAATTATGGGAAGAAAGGTAACAGGCTCCTTTATATAGCCGCTGGGGCTTCCGTCTGCTTCCTTTACGATCAGCCCGTTATGATCATCCGTGTCCTTCGTAACTCCTGCCGCTTCAAGTGCCTTTGTATTCAAAAGAACCCTGTGTCCGCAATACGACATCAGAACAGCTGGTTTATCCGGTACGATCACGTCAATATCATGTCTGGTGAACGGTCTCACGATACCCTGGAGCCCTCCTGAAAACCATGTTCGATCCCATCCAAGTCCCCTGATCACCTTCGCATCCTTTTGTTCCTCGACATAAGCTCTCAATATGTCCTGAATCCTCTTTATTACACCCTCGGGAGTGTCCTTTTTGGGATCCGGTACAATAGAGCTGAAACTGCATGTTGCGAATTTTTTTGCGGCATGAGCAAGATGCATATGTGCATCTCCAAGACCGGGGATGACGCTCTTTCCGTTACAATCAATAACCTCAGTAGTATCACCGGTCCATTCCCTGACACCGGCCTCGTCACCAACATACACAAATTTCCCGTCCCTGATGGCAACCGCCTGTGCATGTGTTTCCGTTCCATCCAATGCAATGGAATATACTTTTGCGTTTCTGTAAACCCTGTCTGCAGTCTGAGACATTTTTTGCTACCTCCTTTCACTTCAGTTCACTTTCTCTCCGCAGATGAACACCTCTGATGGCTTGTTATGGCTGAAGCCCTCATGCTCTGCTGTAAGCAGATCGTTATCAAACACAAGGAAGTCCGCATCTTTGCCGGCCTCGATGGATCCCTTGCTATCCTCGATACCAAGCTGCTTTGCTCCGTTTATGGTATATCCGAGTATCATTGCTTCTATGCTCATCTGCTCAGTTGCGGGCGGATATGCCCCCTTGGTCCTGCTGTGTTCCAGAGCTTTTGTCTTATCGGTGATATGGCGGGTCATTCCTACTTCCATACCAAGATAAGGGCTCCAGTTATCGCCGAAGAATACCTCATCGCTTGAGAAAGTAACGGTAGCTCCGCTGTTCCAAAGGCTCTTGCAGCGGTACATCGAAAGTGCCCTCTTTTCTCCAAGCAGTTCACACCATGCCTTAAAAGGATCTCCACCCATGTTGCCTGCATGCCACCACGGAGTGTAATCGGCGAAGACACCAAGCTTTGCAAAGCGGTTAATATCCGCATCATCCTGGATCTCCAGATGGGCACAGGTGACCTTCACATGGTATTCATCTCCCAGTTCCTTTCTGACCATTTCCACACCGTCCAGTATCGTACGCGACGCACGCTCACCTACGGCATGTACGTGAAGATCCAGCCCGGCCTCATTAAGGAGCTTTAAGAGCTCTGCAATTCCCTCTTTATCAAAGGTTGTAGCTCCCACTGCGCCGGTATCCTCATATGGTGTTACAAGCGCGGCAGTCTGTATCTTTAAAGTACCATCCATAAAGATTTTTAATGTATGAACCTTTAAGTGCTCCGTCTCAAACTCACGGCGGAAACGCTTTGTCTCTTCCACTGCCTCCTTCATCTTTTCAGGCCTTGTGAGAACATAGCATCCGTCCACATAGACCGGGAGCTTTCCTTTTTTATCAAGGTCTCTTAAGTACTCATAGACACGTTCGTGAAGCTCGTTATGCTCCGGAAATCCCGCATCAAAGACACAGCTCACTCCAAATTTTACGGAGTCTTTTATCCAGCGGGTGAGGGCCGCTTCTATCTGCTCATCAGTAAGATTCTTCAAATGATCAAAAAGGAACCGCCAGCCTGCGGCTTCATATACATTTCCGGTAACATGACCGTCTTTGCGCACATAATAGCTTAAGCCCGGAACTATATCCGGCGTTTCGTCCGTTATATGATGCTTCTCTAAGATCCTTGAGTTCACCCAGACGCTGTGCGCTTCCGATTCCAGTATAAGCAGCTCACTGTCGGGGCATATTGCATCAAGTTCCTCCTTTACAATAGTCTCACCGTTTAAAAGATCGCGTTCCAATTCGAACCTGTACCGGTCAAGTCCGGGATTCTTTTTAACATATTCAGCCATGAAATCCATGGCTTCTTTCTTGTTTGTACATTCGACATATACTCCAAAATCTGTATACTCAAATCCAACACCCAGACTTACATGTACGTGACTGTCTATGATACCCGGAATGATACGCTTTCCGTTAAGATCCGTTACCTCACCCTCATAATCAGCAAGGCCTGCCTCATCTCCTACGTAGATGAATTTACCGTCCTTCACTGCAAGAGCCGTTGCCTGCGGCATAGCTTTATTTGCTGTAAAAATTTTTGCATTTTTAATTATCTTATCTGCTTTCATAGCTTCCTTTCTGCCGCGTTTTTTGCGGCGCGCGAAGAGAAATATAAACCATTCAGATTTCTGCTCATTTACAGGTGTAGACCCACTCTCCGCCTACCATAGTTCCAAGCACAGGGGCATCCTGGATATGCTCCGGATCGCACTTGGTAATATCATCGCCGAGCACCACCAGATCCGCTTCTTTCCCGACAGTAATACTGCCCAGCCTGTCATCACAAAGCAGCTGATAAGCCTCATTAATGGTGGTCGCTTCGATCATCTGTTCTATGGTAACGCGCTCGCCGGCACTATGCAGCGTATCCGGACGACCGGGAAGCTGACGGATCACACCCTTCTGTATGCCTGAAAGCGGATAAGCCGGATTGGTGACAGGATAGTCGCTGGCAGAGGTTACTGTAACTCCCGCGTCAAAGAACGCCTTCATCGGAA
>JAGAGL010000086.1:0-14014 GCA_017627595.1 Oribacterium sp.
ACATACTTTCAACTTTTTCTATTTATAACGATAATATGGATAATCACTCGATGTTTCATAGCGATAAAATCGAAGACATTTTCAGTAAAGCGTGAATGTCGGCAACTTTTGGTTTATGTGTGTATCGTTGTTATTTGCAGATTTGTATACTTCGGATTCCATCTTGAGAATGGAAAGATACCGACATTAAAGATGGGCTTTGGAGATGATATCCGTGATATGATCAGTTTCATTCCATTTTATTTTCTTGTAGACCGGTATGATGGATGGAAGATGAACATTATTGGAAATATCACAATGTTCATACCGGTTGGGATCGTATGGCCGATATGTTTTAGCAGACTTGATACGGTTAGAAAAACAATATTTGCAGGGGCCGGGTTTACTCTACTTATCGAAATGACTCAGCTCTTTTGTCTCGGAAGACATACGGATGTTGATGATTTGATCTTAAACACAATCGGTGTAGTAATTGGCGCATGTATTGTATTCTTGATTCGGAGAAAGCAGAAGAAAAACAGTTCTTTATAGACAGTTGAATTCAAGTATGCCGGGATGATGCGATAGTAAGTTATTCCGGAAGTTAAAATGACATAGCATAATTGAATATTGTTACCACAGACGGTGGCGATTAATCTTAATGAGATTATTCGTCCCCGTCTTTTTTTATTTAGAGCCTCTATTTTAGCTGTATGTTAAACATATATGTAAAATGGAGGCTCTTGTCAGATATTGTTGACTTTAGTCTTCAGTATTTGTTATTCGTTTTGCCCTTGCTGCACGTTTACGTTTTTTCCTGTTCTTGTAGGAAAACCAATATATTACGCAGTTGATCAGAAAATAAACTGCATTACAAAGAAGAAAACGCACCCAGGCTACATTATGATAAAAAATAAGTGATATAATCAGGCAGCAGATTGCAAATCCTAGTGTGTTTAAGGCGCTCTTTTTAAGTATAGTCAATATCATATGTAATTCCTTGTTATAGGCCAAAAAATAAATTTGTAGAGACTCCTGTTTTGGCCGGATCGAAACGGTAGCCATAGAAATATCTTCAAATCATAGCGCGTATATTCTAGCACTAAATCATCACAAAACCAAAACCTAAAGAAAAAATCACAACTACATGGCGGAATTGTGATAAAGTAAGAAGTGAAAGATAAAGCATTCGGAGTAAGCATCGGGCAATATTTTACAATATAAGGAGGGTCAGGAGATGTACACTGCCGGCGAAAACAGATATGAAAAAATGGAGTACAACAGATGTGGAAATTCGGGACTGAAGCTCCCTAAGGTTTCACTGGGCCTCTGGCATAATTTCGGAGATACGGGAAATTATGAGAACATGGTCAACATGTGTACCACAGCATTCGATAACGGAATAACTCATTTTGATCTTGCCAACAACTACGGACCTCAGCCGGGTAGCGCAGAGACCAACTTTGGGAGGATAATGAAGAATGTCTTTCCGGGTTACAGAGATGAACTGATCATTTCCACTAAGGCCGGATATGATATGTGGCCTGGACCTTACGGAAACTGGGGAAGCAGAAAATACCTGATCGCAAGTCTGGATCAGTCTCTCGTGAGAATGGGACTTGAATATGTAGATATCTTCTATCATCACAGGATGGATCCGGAAACTCCTCTGGAGGAGACCATGGGAGCTTTGGAGCAGATTGTAAGAAGCGGTAAAGCTCTGTACGTTGGATTATCGAACTATAACGGTGAGACTCTGGAAAAAGCCTCATCAATCCTTAGTGATCTCAAGGTTCCTTTTGTCATCAATCAGAATCGTTACAGCATTCTTGACAGAACTATCGAAAAGAATGGTCTCAAGGAGAAAGCGAAGGAACTTAAGAAAGGAATCATTTGTTTTTCACCTCTTGCACAGGGACTCCTTACTGACAGGTATCTTGACGATATTCCTGCTGACAGCAGAATCCGTACCGACGGAAGATTCCTTAAAGAAAGTACGGTAATCGAAAAGAGGGATGCAGTAAGAAGCCTTAATGAGATAGCAGCTGAGCGCGGTCAAAAGCTGTCAGAAATGGCACTTTCCTGGATTCTGAAGGATAACTGTATAACTTCGGTTCTTGTTGGCGCTTCAAGACCGGGTCAAATTTTGGATAATATAAAGGCACTGGAGAACACCACATTTACTAAGGACGAGCTGGATAAGATTGATAGTGTATGTAATGGATGAGAGAAATCGCCAAACCAAAGTTCATGGAGGTAAATGAATATGACCGATAAAATCAATATGTCTGCGGACAAAGCATTGGAACGACTTAAAAATGGCAATAAAAAATACGTTGAGACCGGACTTAGCACCGGTGATGTATCCTCCTCAGTCAGGTTAAAAACTTCAGGTCATGGGCAGGAACCCTTTGCTGTTGTTGTGACCTGTTCAGATTCGAGAGTAATCCCTGAAACCATTTTTTCGGCAGGAATAGGAGAATTGTTTGTCATCCGTGTTGCGGGCAATGTTATCGACGATCATCAGCTGGGAAGTATTGAATATGCCGCAAGCCATCTGGGCGCCAGGCTTATCGTGATCATGGGGCATACAAATTGCGGAGCCATCGGTGCTGCCTTCCATCCCGATGATGATAACAAGTATATCAGATATATACTTCATGAAATACGTTATGCTATAGGCGATGAAACAGATCCGGAAAAGGCCTGCATACTGAATGTTAAGCATAGCATTGAGACTGTAGAAGAAAGTCTGGAGATAATAAAAGAAGAACATGAGCACAGCCTGAAGGTGGTTGGCGCAGTTTACCATATCGATACAGGTGTGGTGGAGTTCTTGTGACAGACATATACGCGATTTACGGACCGTCGGGGACGGTTCTTTTCGACGAGAATTATCTCAGATATTTTTTCAAAAACTTAAAGGACCGGTGCTTAACTAAAAGAACCGGTCCTTATTACTATGGTTCAAACAAATCATCCATTGTAATGACGTTTGAAATATGTTCAGTGTGAGCCGTGCCGGAAAGTCCCATTGCTGATATCATTACTATTTTTAAAGCATCTTTTGTCCCGGTTTTCTGCTGATAGATATCTCTTTTTCGTATAAGCGATAAATCAACATCCTTTGTCATCACAAATGGGTGCTCGGTACATTTAATCTCACATATATTTGTGATTTTGTCGGCCCGTTCAATGACCAGATCAATCTGAACACTATCTTTTTGTTCGAGATTGCTCCAAGGGAAAGACGAAGTTTTCACCCCGGAGATACCAAGAGCTTTTTTTATCTGAGCAATGTGAAACCAACATAAGGTTTCAAAAGCATGGCCTCTCCAATTTGAGTAGGCACCTGTGTTTGATATCAGGTCATCATAGCAGCTAAGTTTATTATCTTGTGACAGGAAATGGTAATGAAACATCAGAAATGGGTCAACAAGCTGCAGATAAAGAGGGTTTCCAGATTCATAATTCCGTTTGTATTCGGCTATATAACCGCATTTTACCAAGTCTTCAGTGGCTCTTGAAAATGAACCGACAGACACATTCAGTTCAGTCTGACAGTCAGATTTTTTCATCCCGTACAGATGCTGAGAAAGAAGATGTAATATATTTTCATATATCGGAGATTTTTTGAGTGTGGCCTCCAGTAATCTGATTGTTTCGTCTTTTAGTATTGCGGATTGACGAAATAGTAGTCTGTCAATGTTTTGTCCGAAACTTTCATCACCATTCAATAAATCCATAAAATACGGCAAGCCACCGAATACCATTTGACATTCTAGTATTTGCTCTCGTGACCATCCAAATTCTCTATCCTTAAAAAATGATTCAGATTCCGCTAGGCTGAACGGTTTAAGAAATATTTGTGCTGTAACTCTATGATATAAACTGCCGGTGTTGTCAATGACGTTTTTAATAATCCACGAGGTGGCAGAACCGCACATTATAAATAAGATATCTCCGTGCTGTGTGCCGCATCTGTTCCAGAATTCTTCAAATGCCAAAAGAAAGTCGGATCTTGCAGTGGCAAACCAGGGGAATTCATCAAAGAAAACTATTTTTTTATTATGTGGTGAAAGTATAATGTTCTCTCCGGATAGTATTTCCTCTAATCTTGAAAAAGTTTCAAACCAATCTTTTGGAGTGGAATTAGTCTTGGCACCGGCTGCAATAAGTCTTTGGTTAAAAGCTTTAAGCTGTTGGCGGGTATTACCTTTTTCCAGTCCGGTAGCCCGGAAGGCAAAGTAATCCCCGAAGGTCTGTTCAACTAAAAAAGTTTTGCCAACACGTCTTCTGCCATAAACACATACCAGCTCGGATTTACCTGATCTATCACATTGCTCCAATTCTCTTTTTTCAAGCTTTCTACCTATGATTTTCATCTTGTTCACCCTTAATTGAAAAATTATGTCCCTATAAGGATTATACAAAAATTCCAAAAATAAGCAATAATTGCGAGATAAATGGAGAAATCTTTATAAAAAAGGCGAAAACCTCCAAATATATGAGCTTTATTCAATATTTTAGTTTTACAAACAATCCAAACGTGTGTTTACGTACATTTTTTTGCATGTTCAATGATGTAGAGTTTAATCATAAGAAAAGGGATAACAAGTATCTTTGTAGCACGTGACAAAACTATATAATTTGCTGAATTTATACACAATTAATGAGATAATATACATAAGATTTTTTGGTCGTGAAATATCTAATATGTTGTTGTTGAATCACAGAACGGACACTTTACTTCTTCGGAAAAATAATAATGGGATTTTGAAGTTGCATCGGAGGAAAAAGGATGTATCTTGCACATATTACGGAAGATGGAAGAGAACAATTAGTTAAGGAACATCTTGAAAATACTGCGAAAAAGGCGGCCGATTTTGCTGAGCCTTTTCATCAAGAAAAACATGCATATATGGCGGGCTTAATGATTGAATATTTATCACATGGTTAATAAATGCATTATGGTTTCAAAAAATAAAAAGGATACAGACAGAGTAATTATCATATTTGGAATCGTTTTGCTGCTGATGGAGATATGGAAGCAACTTATGATATGGAAAGTTGAGTTTGGCGGGAGCTATGAGATATGGTATTTTCCTTTTCAGCTTTGCTCTATGCCTATGTACCTTTGCCTTATGTATGCGGCTTTGGCAGGTCATAAAAGTACTGAAAGATTCAGAGCAGAGATTCTTACTTTCATACGCGATTACGGATTTCTTGGTGGTATTATGGCGCTCATCGTGCATGACGGACTCATACACCCGGGGTACGCTGCATTGACAGCCCATGGATTTATATGGCATGTGCTTATGCTGGTGCTGTCTCTGTATATCACGTTTAATGGTTTAGCACTTCCGGGAATCTCCGGATTTGTAAGTACACTTCCACTTTTTCTGATTCTTTCGAGCATGGCAGAGATAATAAATGTTATCTTCCATGAGCTGGGTGATTGCGATATGTTCTACATTTCCCCATATCATAACAGTTCTCAGATTGTATTCAGGGATATAGATGCCATAACGGGCAGACCGCTGGGGATCATAATTTATCTTATTTCGATGTGCATCGGAGCACTCGCGATTCATTTTATCCTGGATACGATATACAAAAAAATATAAGAAAAATTGGTAAAAAAGATGTATAATGGTACAATGTTAATAAATAAACGATCTTAAGGAGGCCTAATATGGCAAAAACAGCAATAATCACCGGAGGTTCACGTGGTATAGGAAAGGCAATGGCTCTTAAGCTTGGAGAGCTTGGCTATGATGTAGTCATTAACTACGTAAGTGAGTCTTCAAAGGCAAAGTCAGAGGAAATCGCAGAGCAGCTTAAGAAGGATTACGGCGTAGATTCTCTGGTTGTAAGAGCAGATGTCAGCAAGTACGAGGACTGTGAGGCTCTCGTTAAGGCTGCGGTTGACAAGTTCGGTGAGAACATCGACGTTCTCGTAAACAACGCAGGTATCACCAACAACTGTAACTGGATAGACATTACCCACGAGCAGTATGAGAAGGTTATCGCAACCAATCTTATGAGCCTTTTACATATGACTCATCTGGTTCTTCCTCACATGATCAACCACTCCGACAAGGAGCATCAGGCAATGATCGTAAACATCTCATCAGTTGGCGGACTTACAGGTGTTATCAACCAGGCAGATTACTGCGCAGCCAAGTCCGGCGTTATCGGTCTCACCAGAGCCCTTGCACTTGAGTTTGCAGGAAGAGGCATACGTGCCAATGCCATCGCTCCGGGCATGATCATGACAGATATGCTTCGCGGCGTTAACCAGGACGAGCTCAATGCTCTTGCCGGAACAATTCCTGAGGGATATATCGGTGACGTTTCCGATATCGCAGGTGCCCTTGAGTATATCCTTAAGGCTCCTTATCTCACAGGTCAGGTTATCTCACCTAACGGTGGATTTGTGCTTCAGTAAAAAACAGATAGTCCGTGTTTACGGACATTTAACGGGGGAGGGTTCTCGAGTGAGAACCCTCCCTTATTAGTGTTTATATAAAACCGGAACGTCGCCGATATAAATGTTAGAGACAAGAAGTTCGTGATTTTTTGTATATCAGATTTCAGGAGGTAAACATGCGAAGTAAAAATTTTAAAGCACTTAGATTTGCGGTTGTTCTGGCTCTTATCATGTCAATTTTATCTATTACGTCATTTGCCGGATATTGGGTAGATGATGACTTTGGCGACTGGTACTATATCGGCGATAATGGATATCCTGTGACCGATAGATGGGTTGGCAATTATTATCTTGGCAGTACCGGTAAAATGCTTGTGAACTCATGGACACCGGACGGATATTATGTGGGTTATGATGGGGAATGGGATCATCAGCCGTCACGATACTCGGGCGGTTACAGTAGTTCAAGCAGCAGTTCTTCATATGTAACTACATCAGGAACATACTATGGTTCCTTATATGACAGTGGCTATGGTATAACACATCTGGACTCTGTTTCGATCAGTGGTGATGTTCTGACAGTTACAGGTACCCTGGCTTATTATCCTGGTGATAATTGGGAGAACACGACTCAGATGAGTTACGGTACATATCAGTTTAAACTTAACGGTCAAACCAGGTATGGTGAAGGTGATGAAGAAGGTTTTCATGCTATGAGTAAATCAGATTTTATATACAGCACCGGACCGGTTCTGTATATAACAGTTGCAAATGGAGTTGCAACGGAGCTTTGTTACGGAGCTTGATAAACGATTCTGATAATTAAAATGGACGGTTCTCATTGAGAACCGTCCATTTTTTTGTTAAATCTCCTCTTATGGCTTATGATTTATAAGAATAATAAGGGGCGAAGTGCCCCTCTGAAAAATATGGTTCTTACAAACCGGAGTTGCTTATCAAGTATAATCATTGTGTCGAAATACACTTATATTGTTTGAAGAGGACTAATCCTGAATGACGTCAAGGAAGGATAAAGTAATATGAACAGCAATTTACTGTCTGCACGAATTTGTCGGGAATACCCGGAACGTATCGCAATCACGGATGCCGATGGAAGCTGCACCTATGCAGAAATGGAAAGAGGAATCCATGGCCTTTGCAGAAAGCTGCGGGAAATGGGTGTCCGTAAGGGCAGTCGCGTCGCACTGTGGGGCTACAACACATCAAATTGGCTGATTGCCTTCCTGGCTATTGTCAGGGCAGGCGGTACTGCTGTACTGGTGAATTACAGTATGAGCAGTCAGGAGGCAGCGGATCTTCTGAATATGACAGAAACCCGTTTTATACTCTGCGGAGACAATGCAGAAACAAAAAAGGATCCGTCCGCCATGCAGAAGTTCGCTTCCATGACGGACATTCCGACGGAATGCTGTCTGGACATCCGATCCTCGGTACAGAATCTGGCACGAACATTCCGGGATGCGACGGAAGAACCGGATGTCCGGAGCGAGGAAGAAGCGGGAGAAACCGCGTTTATCATTTTTACATCAGGAACCACTTCCCAGCCAAAGGCTGTTCAAATCTCTCAGCAGGCTTTGAGTTTTGATGCAGAGGTTTTTAACAGAAATATAAGCGAATATGCCGGTCGCAGCGTGTGCATAGCAGTTCCATTGTTTCATATCCTTGGTCTCCTAATGAGCTTTGCCTACCTTTGCCGCGGAAGCACGGTTTGTCTGCCTTCAAATTACAAGCCGGACACATTGAGCCGCATGATCGACGCCTGCCGTATTTCCGACATAGCGGCCGTTGGCGCGGTATATATAGGTCTCAGTGAAGCGGAGGATTTCGAGGAGAAGGTTGTACCTTATCTGCATCTCTGTATGATCGCGGGAGGTATGTCCACGCCTGTACAGATGATGCGGTTGGAACTGGAGTATGCCAATGCAACATTCCTCAACATGTACGGTCAGAGCGAGGCCGCTCCGCTGACTATGGTGAGACCAACCGATATGGTAGAAAAGCGCGCCCAGACTGTGGGTCAGGCTGTTGACGATCTGGACATTCGCATCTCGGATGGGAAGGGAGGATTCCTGCCCCAGGGCGAAATCGGAGAGGTGGTCGCACGTGGCCGGAATCTCATGAACGGCTACTACAATCTTCCAAAGGATAAACAGCCCGTGGATGATGAAGGATGGCTTCATACCGGCGATCTCGGTTTATTTGATGAAGAAGGGTATCTGTATCTTGCCGGCCGTATCAAGGATGTCATAATTCGCGGTGGTGAAAATATTTCTCCTTCCGAAATCGAGAATGCACTGAACCAGCTTGACAATATCCGGGAGGCTAAGGTCATGGGAGTGCCTCATCCCATCTATGGAGAAAGTGTGGAAGCCTGCATCACAATGACTGACGGAGGTGCAAGCTTCGATGAAGCAGGCTTCAAAGAACGTCTGCGCGGTATGATCGCCCGCTTCAAAATCCCTTCCCATATCTTCCTGTATGACAGTTTTCCTCTTAATGTAAACGGGAAGCTTGATCAACGTGCCCTTCATACAGATCTGTTGAATCGGCTCAAGCGAATGATGGTTAATGAAGAGCTGGCGGGAGGCATTACCGTATTTGAACTGACGGTTAAAAACAGCCGTTACGCAATAGTACCGGTTACCAGTCTTGTAAGCGAACTGGCAGAGGATGTGGGCTTCGGCAAGCGGCGAATCATGTCTATACGTCTTGCTGTGGAAGAAATGCTGACTGAGCGCATCATGGATGCATATTCCAATGCGGGGGATATCCGGGTAAAGATTACATTGATGCCGGAATGGCTTCGCATTACGTTTAGTGATGACGGAGCTGAATATTTCATCGACAAGAGGCGCGATACTTCCATGAGTGCAAAAATCATCCTAAAAGCCGTCAATAATTTTTACACCGATTATGTAAAAGGAAAACCCGAATATTGCATGGATTTTTTGTATGAGAAAGACATTAATATCCAGCAATTTCTGATAAATAGTAAAGGAGATGAGTAAACTATGAGTATAAACCGTCCGACTTTTCTGAAAAAGGAACTGGCCCTGTCGTCTTCCCCTTATCTTTACACGTCCAAACAGTTGAAAGCTTATGCCGTGGAAATCAACCACCGGGATCCTGTAGACGGTGACCTGCTGCAGAAGGCTCTGGACCGCACATTGGAACGTATGCCTTATCTGTCAGATACATTTGTTAATGACGGCCGCGCCTTTTACTACGCGGAGAATCCACTGCCCATGGAGGCCGCACATTTTCATGGCATCCGACAGGTTGGCGGGAAGGAAACAAATTATCACATGCTTGATGTTACCTGGGATGATCATACTACCTGGTTTACCATGTTTCACGGTTTCTGTGACGGACAGGGAATATATTTCTTTTTGGAGACTGTGATCTATTATTATTACTGCCTGAAAGACGGTAAGGAATATGATCCAAACGGCATTCGGACTCACCTGGATCCGATGACTGATGCGGAAACCCTTGATCCCATTACTGTGAAATATTCGGTAGATCCCGAATTTAAAATGCCTGAAGGCGGTTCGCAGAAAAAACCTTACAGTCTTCCTGAAACGCAGGAAGGACCGGAGGATGAAGTGCGGGATTATGGTATCCGGATACCCTCCGGAGAACTGATGTCATTTGTAAAGGGACTTAACTCTTCACCATCAGTGGTGATATCAATGCTGGTTTGCGAAGCCATTCAAAAAGTGCATCCGGAATGTGATGCTCCAATCGTTGCCAACATTCCACTGTCGGCCCGTAAGATTCTGGATTGTCCAAAGACCTTCAAGAACTGTTCAAACCGTGTTTTGCTGCCCATAACCGGTACACCTATGGATGCGATGCCCTTTGAACAAAAGGCGGCTGCGCTCAGGGGTGTGTTGAAAATGCAGCTCAATCCCAATATACTGAGGACTGTTTACAACAATATCATGGGTCCAAAGTATATCGAACGCATGACAACTCCCGGAGATTATTGGGAAACTGTAGAGCAATCAAATAAATCCATGTCCATGATCTGCCATGACACATTCTATACTGATTATATCGGATCCCTGCACACTACAGAGTACACACCGCAGATTACAGGTATACATTTCCTGTGCGCTCCTCCGATGGAAGGCAAACTGCACCTTAATATCATCGAACATAACGGCAGTTTCCAGATTAATTGTCTGGCTCATTTCGATATTTCGGTTTATGTAAACGCACTTATGGATGTTTTGGCGGAACACGGCCTTGGCGCTGAACGCGATCCGGACCGTAGATTCAGCCTTCCGCGCACTCAGTGGAGAGATTCCATGGGGTTAATTGAAACCGGTAACTTGAACACTTAAGGTGGCGTGACAATGGGGGACCATATTCAACGTTCCCGGGTATGGAAAAAGCAACTATATTCTTTGGATGCATGATGGGACAGGTGCCTGTCTTTCCGTATACGGATGCTGCGCAATTTCGTACATCTTGGGCCAGTTTGTCTGACACTGGACTTATACAGCAAATTATGCTAATACATTAAAGTGACAAAATAAAGAAACTTTCGAGGAGAACCGGTTACATGATGACTGACGAAGAGAAGAACAGGAAGCTTAGCGACCTTGTAGATATTATCAATAAGAATTACGAAGATGTTGATCTTTTGAATGCTTTGGGAAAAAGGAGACTTCCTGACAGGGACAGGATCATCGTTATAATAAAAGCCATAAGAAGATTAATGTTCCCGGGCTACTTTGGGCAGGTTGCATTTGAGAAAACCACATCTCATTATTTTGCAGGAGAGATGATCAGCTCTGTTATCGAGGAGCTTAAAAAACAGATTGTTATCGCACTTCGGTACGGCAAGGAGGATCAGGGTTTTTCTGAGGAGATCAATGCAAAAGCCGAGGAAATAAGCTATAAATTTGCAGAGCGTTTCCCCGAAATCCTCAGGATACTTCTTACTGATGTAGATGCAGCTTATGACGGTGATCCCGCCAGCGGCAGCAAAGAAGCGGTCATTTTTTCATACCCGGGATTTAACGCGATCTTTGTATATAGGATAGCCCACGAGCTTTATCTACTGGGTGTTCCTTTTATTCCAAGAATGATGACGGAGTATGCACATTCTCACACCGGTATAGACATTAACCCCGGTGCAAAGATCGGAGAATACTTCTTTATCGACCACGGAACCGGCGTTGTTGTAGGTGAGACTACGGAGATCGGCAATAATGTGAAGATTTATCAGGGCGTAACCCTGGGTGCGCTTTCTACCAGAAAGGGTCAGCTGCTTTCCGGAATCAAGAGACATCCGACCATCGGGGACAACGTTACGATTTATTCCAATGCCTCCATACTCGGAGGAGATACAGTTATCGGCGAGCATTCCACTATCGGAGGCAGCTCATTCATCACTGAATCGGTACCTCCATATACGAAAGTCAGCATCAAAAACCCCGAGCTTACCTTCAAGGGCAGGGAGGAAGATGAAAATACCGGTAAGCTGTATGAGTGATTAATGGGAAATTGCTTATTATACGGGATTATCAAGATGCATAAATATCCACCGGGGACGGTTCTCGCCGGCGAGAACCGTCCCCGGTGGATTTCTTTGTGTGTTTTTAGTTATAATTATCGGTATGGAGTATTGAACCATGGGCGAGAGTGATAATAAAGAAATACTCTGATCCGGATTACAGGGGATGTAAAACCAACAAGGGAGACAGAATGATATATTTGCTTTCTGCGGATTTTAAAAATTTAAATGAACCACTTTCTGACTGGGCGGAGCTGCTGGATGACGACAGGCGGGAAAAGGCGGAGAGATACAGATTCTATAAAGATAAGATTCTGTGTACCTTCGCCTATATACTTCTCAGGTACGCGCTGAAAAAGGAATACGGCATCCGGGAAAAACCGAAACTATTATATGACAGGTCCGGCAAACCACATATAGAGGGGTCTGATATCTGTTTCAATTTTTCTCATTGTGACAATGCTCTCGCCTGTGTTGTGGATAAGGACGTGGTCGGTATCGATGTACAGAATTATACGGAGATATTAACACAGGTAAAAAAGCGGTTTTTGACTGAGGATGAGATGAAGGCTTTTGGAGAGACCGCGGATGGGGATGCTGCCATAAGGGCACTTGCCAGGGTCTGGACTTTGAAGGAGGCCTACGGAAAATATCATGGAAGCGGACTTATATACGATTTAGTCGGGAAGGACTTCCTTAGTGTAAGTAACAGTCCGGAGTGGCAGCGATACGAAGGTCTGAATGTGTATTCGGAAGAAATGGAAAACTTCGCTGTCAGTGTGTTCTCGAATTCTGCGATGGAATTGTATAAGGTGAGCATTGAAGAAATAAGACGTGTTATGCTGCACTGAGCTTAATGAGAGATGTTTTGGATAAAAGCAGGAATCGGTCGTTAGCAGAAAAGATGTCATCTGGGCGGTTGCGAAACAAGTTGATAATCAGACAGATAGAGATTTAGATATGGCGATATATCGGTTAGACGAAAAAGAAATATGGTTTCCCATGCCTTCAGAAGCTGAGGAGGACGGACTTCTTGCAGTAGGAGGGGATCTTTCCCTGGGCAGGCTTCTGCTTGCTTATTCCAATGGGATTTTTCCCTGGTTCGATCCCGGAGATGAAATTCTCTGGTGGTGTCCCCATAAGAGATATATCATAAGACCTTCGGAAATACACATTTCACATTCCATGAGAAAATTCATCAGGCATCATGATATCGGCATCAAGCTGAACAGAGATTTTGCGGATACCATGCACAGATGCAGACTTCAGAGAGAGTTCAAGGAGGGTACATGGATCTCGGATGAAATGGAGGCGGCTTACGGAAGACTTTTCAGGGCAGGTTATGCCACGAGCGTTGAGTCATTTATCGATGGTGAACTTGCGGGAGGACTATACGGTGTTTCCATAGGCAAATGTTTCTTTGGGGAGAGCATGTTCAGCATAAAAGAAAACGGCTCTAAACTTGCGCTCATTTTCCTTGCAAGGTTCCTGGAGGATAAGAGCTTCAATATGATAGACTGTCAGTTCCACACAGATCACCTGGAGAGCATGGGCGGCTGTTATATAAGCTATGAGGAGTACTGCAAACTGCTGGAAGAAGGAATAGATGAGGACTGGGAGAAAAACTAGGATGCAAACGATTGCAGAGCTTACCGGTTCATGGATGTATATAAAGAAAGAACTGCCAATGATGTTAATAATGCACAATTAAGTATGATTAAAATAGCAATAAATAACAATTTATACAACTTATTGCAGGCTATATGCAACTTTTTGCAGTAGAACGCATAGGTGTTGCAAACGTTTGCAGCCGGTGATATAACTTAACCATAAGAAATACAAACGATTGCAGACAGCGAACGGCGCCTTGCTGATGCAGTTAAAGAATCACCCTAAAAATAATTTCGATAATCAATAAGGAGAAAAACAATCATGGCTAAGGTTAAGAATTTCAAGACAATATTCCCTGCAGTATCAGTACCACTTAATGACGACTACTCAATCAACGAGGAAGAGTTCAGAGTATACCTTCGTTGGATCAAGAGCTTCTATGA
>JAGAGL010000087.1:0-13911 GCA_017627595.1 Oribacterium sp.
ACGATACACACATAAACCAAAAGTTGCCGACATTCACGCTTTACTGAAAATGTCTTCGATTTTATCGCTATGAAACATCGAGTGATTATCCATATTATCGTTATAAATAGAAAAAGTTGAAAGTATGTAATCTCAATCATTATCTCCGTGATCCTTAAAACTCCATTTATCGATTGCATATGCAAATAATCATACTACAATCCTTGGTACAATCACAAACTGATATTGACTTATATCTTTAATAAATATATAGTCCGAAAAAGGAAGCAACCAGTCTGATTGCTCCCTCATAAATCTAAATTATCATAGAATACCCATATTTACAGAAAAAGTTTCGGACAAAACATTGACAGACTACAACACCATTTTTCTCCAATCATCTCGCAATTTTAGCTTATTTTTGGAATTTTTCAGTCACCTTTTTTGCTTCCTTCAGTCGGAGTTTTCTTAATCTGCTTTTTCTTCCTGAATCTGTCCGCCAAAACAAACAGCAGTATCACCAGCGCGATGCCTCCCACAACTTTAGCAATATCTCTCCAGGGAACAGCATCCTTCACCATCTGAATGTCAAGGTTTCTTTCGCCGGTGACGAAGATGAGATAATCACCAAAGTCTTCAGTCGCCTGTTCCTTACCGTTTACAGTGAAGCTGTAGTTTTTCCACTCCGGTTTATGTACGCGAACCTTACGCTCCTTGAGACCGTCCTCGGGGATCTCCACTATGTAGTGGTTTTCCTCCGGGCTCTTGAAGCCCAGAACATCCTCCTCCATGAACTGACCGTCAACGATGAGTAGTGGCTGGCTGCTGTCCTTGTAGTTCGCCGGAGAATTAAGGAGAGCCACCGGAAGATAATAGTATGCCTTGACCACAAGGTCATCTTCGATGACTGTGTCCATGGGCTGATCCCACTGTATAAAGAAGCCTTCCTTCTGCTCTGCCTCTGGAAATTTCACGTCCTTAAGGATAGTTCCGGGAGTCACTTCCTGTATATCCAGGAGATTTCCTCCCAGCATAAACTTTACAAGCAGAGTTCCCAAAGGAGTCTGTGAAGCTTCAGCCATTCCGGCGTAGTCAATGTTATCGATGGCGCCTAAGCTGCCTCCGAAGTAAACATTACCCCACACAGCATCGGGGTCAAGCTTGTCGAGCCTTCCGGCAACAGAGCCTGCATACTCCTCATCCTCCAGGATGGTGACAGCAGCACTGTTGTAGGTAAGGTTGGTTCCGTAACCGGCGATACCGCCCACATTCTTTTCTCCGGTGATGCGGCATCTTGCGGTGTTCTTGTCAAGGGTTCCGTCAGAGTATCCGGCGATTCCTCCCACAAAGTGTCCGCTTTTGGATTTTACATCTCCGGTATTCTGATTTCCCGAGAGGTACCCAAGCTCCAGCTTTCCGCAGATTCCTCCGATGTAATTTCCGCGGCCCTCGATACCGGCGAGATTCTCGGAATCCACGATCGTCGCTGAGGCTCCGAAGCTGTAATCAAGGGAGCGGTCATGGGACCTGATTATATCCTTTTCGGGATCAAGGTCATACTCTATGCCTATGGTTCCTGCGATGCCGCCAACTCCTATATCGCCGGAAACGTTGCCGGAATTTCTGCAGCCCGTGATCCGGGATGTGGAGTTTCCCGGAGCAGAGGTGTCATTGAATATCCCACCGTTATCCGCAAGGTTATTAAGGCGCTCACGCTCATTTTTCAGAAGCTCTGTCATGCTGTCAAAACGCTTATTGATGTCAGAAAGGTTGCTGAGAACCTCCATACTGTCATCGCGTCCAAAGGCACTTAAGCTGTCAAGCTGGGTTGAGAGACTGTCAAGCTGGGCATAAAGATTGTCCCCTGCTGCCCGGATCACGGGACTGCTTTGTACGTTTATGTTAATGCTGTTTGAAATGTCCGTAAGGGTTCCCCCCAGAGACTTACTGAATCTGGAAAGACCTGTGGTGGCGCTGTCCATATCCTCAAGGGAATCAAGGATATCGCTGACTGATGCATCAAGAGCTGCGCTCCGTTTATTGAAATCAGTCTGAACACTTCCGTTAGCTATTAACTCCTTCTGCCTGCGAAGTCCCTCAAGCATAGTGCGGGTGGCACGTACATTACTGACAAGCCGGTTGATGCGGGTGGCACCCTCATTAACCCTTGCCTGTCTTGCCTCCGGCACCTCAGGCAGGAGATGGTTCTGTGCCTCGGACACAAAGGCACTGCTGTAATTAAGATCCTCCCGGATCTGGTTATTCCTGGCGGCCAATGCTTCCTTATCCGCATCGGACAGGGAAAATGCATATGCCAGATCGTCCATGGAAGCGCTGAGATCATCAGACATCCGGCTTAAGTCCCTCAGGCTGTCATCCACATAGTCCATGTCGTCTCCTATGTCCCCGGCTGCATTAAGCAGGGTGTCCGTGCTGGAGTTAATGGTGTCCGCCAGCTCGTCAAAACGCTCCAGGGAAGCATTGTACATGGTATTGGTGGAGTTTTTAACCTCCGTAAGGGTTTTGGAGATGCCGTTCAAACGGTCATAGGTACTGTTGGTTATGCCTTCTGTGGTATTCAGTGTATCCGTCACCAGGAGGTTTATCTGGTCGATCTCGTCCGAAAGAGAGGAAAGCACATCCTTTGAGAAGTCTACGATGATCTCCGGCTGCTGCTGCCCGGCGATGCCTCCGGTATCCTTCCGGCCGAAAACAGAGCCTTTATTTACGGAATTCTCAATGGCTCCGCCGTTCCTCCCCGCGATACCGCCGGTATTGTAGCCGATATGATTGTATCCGGTTACGCCGGTGGATTCACAGTTTCGTATGGTTCCGGTCCTCAGGTTATATCCGGCTATCCCTCCGGTATCTACCCTGTTTTTGAAATTTTCAACATTGTTAATGCTTCGGGTGATAAGTATGGTTTCCAGGATATCCTTGATGTCCTCGGTGGAAACGCTGGTGTCCCGGACTGAAGCATTGACCCTTGCAGAGCTGCTGCAGTCCTCAATGAGTCCTTCGTTTCTTCCTGCGAAGGCGCCGGTAGCATTGTCACCCTCTATGTTTCCTGACACGTGGCACGCCCTGATGATGCCGGTGTCACAGTTTATGGCCGACAGGATACCTGTGGTGGTCTTTCCGTTAACATTGCTGTTAACTGTTACATTCTCAACAAGACCATAGTTTTCCGACACGAAGGCAGCGGTTTTATCCCTCTCCGAGTCAACTACAGATGAAAGCTCCAGATCCTTCACCGTGCCTGTGGAACCGATAGTACGGAACATAGGATTCCCGGATCTCACATTTGTGATCTTATGGTCATTTCCCAGGAAGCTTCCGTTAAAGCAGGCAACAGCCGGGAAGGTGCTTTCATCCGAAAAATCAAGATCCGTGTTCAGGTTGACGGTCATGCCATTGGACCAGACATCAGCCCGGCAGCTTCTTGCAAAGCTTTTGTAGTCCTCCATGTTATTTATCTCAAAGGTCCGGGACTCCTCCCCTTCTGCCGCAAGGAGCACGCCGGGAGCAGTCACCGGCACTACGAGTGTCATCATAAAGAGGAGGGCTGTCTGTATTATTTTTTTACTCATTATCTTCATGGTCAAGATACTCCTCTATATTCTGTCCTTCATTATCCGCAAGCTTCTGTATGTCTCCGGAAATGATGGAAGCCCGCACATCTCCGCGGACGATGCCATGCACCGTACCGAGGATCTGCCCGTCGATATGCCCGTGGATACGGCCGTCAACTCTGATGATACCGCTCTCAGCCCTGGCTCTTATAGGTCTTGCAACAGAGAACTTAGTCATGGCGATGATCTTGTCACCAAGGAGAAGGATCTGCGGTAGAACAAACAGTACCAGGAACATGGAAAGCAAGGTACCACGTCCGAGACACTGCCCGATGCCGGCTATGGCACCGTCGGAGGTCAGGAATCCGATAACGGTTCCTGCAATTGCCAGGATGGAGCCTGAGGTAATGATGGTGGGGAAGGCAAAATTAATTGTTTCAATGATGGCTTCCTTACGGCCCATGGTCTTTCTGTTTTCATCATAGCGGGAGCCAATGACTATGGCGTAATCGATATTGGCACCCATCTGAATTGACGAAACGATAAGGTAGCTGATAAAGAAAATGTTTTCCTTCATAACAGCCGGGAAGGAGAAGTTTATGAAGATAGAACCCTCGATGACCATGATGAGAAGGATAGGCATACCCACGGATTGAAAGGTAAAGAGAAGGATCACAAGTACAAAGAGAAGTGAAACCACCGAAACCACGACATTATCCGTTTCAAACTGGGCACCCAGATCCATCTCGGAAGTGGATTCACCCACGATATAAACATTTAGCTCCGGATTATTGTCCATTTCCTCCTCAAACACAGGATCGATCTCCCTGTGGAGTCCCTTTAGGAAGGTGAAGGTTTCCCCGCTCTCCTCCGGAAGGTTCAGATACACCAGCATTCGTTCATAGTTTTCACCTCTTAGCTGTTTCTTCCCCATTATGATCTTATCAAAGGTGTCATCTATGTCTGCCCGCTCTTTTTCATTAAGCTCCACATAGCCTTCATCGATCTTGTCATGAAGGAACATGAATATATCCAGGAAGGGTATCCTGTACTTGTCGATGCCTCCGATGATGTGTCCGTACTCAGCCTTGTCGGAAGCGTACATACCATAAACCATGGCAGCCACATCATAGTCAAGATCCGCCATTTCCGAAAACTGTCTCGGAGTCAAAGGCTGGGAAACCATATATCCGCCCTTGGCCTCGGTATTGGCGAGGGAGGTAACGCTCTTTACTTCGGGCATAGCCTCCAGAGAGTTCGCGATCCGGGAAAGCTTGTAGTAGTCATGGCTTGGAACATTGATGGCGATCATGTTGCTGCTGCCGAAGGTGTCCCTGATCATGTCTTCCGTGATCTGGGAGGCACTCCGTATAGGAGTCTTCAGATTTGAGTAGCCATAAACGTAGGGGCACTTGGAGGAAATGAAGTAACCTGCCAGAATGACCACCAGAAATACAGGAGGGATGAATGCCCTTGTAGCGTAGGCGAATTTCCCCACGAAGGGTATCTTCGGAACCAGGTTCTTGTGTTTGGTTTTCATCATTATATCGGAAAACAGCACAAGGAGACCAGGCATCAGGGTGAATACCGCGAGAAGGCTTATGATTATGGATTTTGTGAGGGTAAGTCCCAGATCCCTTCCGAGTCCATAGCCCATGAAAAGAAGCGCCAGAAGTCCGGAAACCGTAGTAAGGGAGCTTGAGGAAATTTCAGGTATGGAGTGGGTAAGGGAAATGATGACCGCGTCACGGGTATCATAGTATTGTCTCTGCTCCTTGAAATGGTTACAGAAAATGATGGCATAGTCAATGGAAAGCGCCAGCTGCAGAACGATGGCCACAGAGTTGGAAACGAAGGAAATGGTTCCCATCATGTAGTTGGTTCCTTTGTTGATAAAGGCTGCACAAACAAAAGTAAGAAGAAGTACCGGCACCTCACCGAAGGTCTCAGAGGTGAGGATCAGCACCAGAACCACAACCGCTGCCACTATAACGATGATCACCTTCATTTCTTCTTCAATGGCTTCCGCCTTCACATCTCCCAGGGTAGTTGAAACATGCAGGTCATAGGAGCTTAGCTTCTCCTTCAGACTGTTCAGGGAATCCAGACAGCGATCATCTTCCTGTGGGTATTTGAAAACTACCTCGAAGAGAGCGGAGGAATCATTATAATGCTCCCGTATCTCATCTATGGTGAGCTCCTCGCCTTCTTTTGCCACCTCTCCCGATGCCGGATTCAGGTACTCCGGCAGAAAGCCCGCCTCATATACCCCGGGGGTCTCTCTGATGGTATCGCACACTGTAAAAGCCTCTCTTAGAGAGATGTTGGATACCATAACCTTGGCGGAACCGAAGGTGGTATACTCTTTCTCCATGAGATCCATGGCCTGCCTGGTTTCTGTGTCTTCACTAAGGTAGGCGGAAAGATCATTTTCTACCGACACCCAGTTCTGTGAAAAAAAGGAAAAAATCATGAGGATCCCATAGATCAGAAAGAACAGATTCCGTTTATCTACTATAAACGAACAGATCGCAATCAACGGGGACTTTTGATTCTCCATGGCAGTTACCCGCTTTCATAAAGATTTTTCATGAATTTTTATGTTATATACCTCACGAATGAAACGCCCACATGACAACATTAACATAAAAATACCACATGGTAACAGTATACCACTTTACCATGTGGTTTGAGTACACGAACAACAGCAATGTATGTATTTTTTAACTATATTCCTTATTGTAAAAAAATCCACAACGCCTGTATCGATATGGTGCAAAGTGGTGACAATGAAAAGCTTTTTTAGCTTTTGGTTTTGGGTTGATTTGGTGCTAGAATATACGAGCTGTTATTTGAAGTTATTGCTATGGCTATAGTTTCGGTCCCAACAAATCGGAATCTGTATGTCCGGAACAGATTATTAAATTATGTGTTTATAGAGGAGCATCATGAAAATATTGTCAACCATAAAGGAACTGTTTATCTTATCCTTTGCAACCGCCATCATTGCCGCTGCCGTATATTTCATACTCATACCTACTCATGCATCCATCAGCAGCATTTCCGGTCTTGCCATAGTACTGGTTAACTTTGTACCCTTCACCATGTCACAGATAACCATGTTTTTGAATGTCATCCTTCTCATCATAGGTTTCTTCACCTGTGGAAGTGAGTTTGGTTACAAAACAGTATATACTTCCATCCTGCTTCCCATATATCTCTGGATTTTTGAAAAGCTTTTTCCTGCGATTTCCTCACTTACCGGGGATTCACTTCTTGATGTCATATGCTATACTTTCATGGTGAGCATTGGCCTCGCCATCCTTTTCAACAGAAATGCTTCCTCCGGTGGACTTGATATCGTGGCAAAGATCCTAAACAAGTATTTCCGTATCGAAATGGGAAAGGCTTTGTCGGCTGCCGGAATCTGCATAGCATTATCCTCATATCTTGCATATGATGTAAAAACAGTAGTGCTAAGCCTCTTGGGAACATATCTCAATGGTATCGTGCTGGATCATTTTATATTTGACCATAATCTGAAACGTCGTGTCTGCATCGTTTCTCCAAAGAATGATGAAATAAGACAGTTTATTCTTAATGATCTTCACAGCGGTGCTACCATTTATAAAGCTATCGGTGCTTATCACCTCGATGAGCACGAAGAGATCATCACCATTGTGGACAAGCATGAGTTCCAGAAGCTTATGACATTTCTTGATACTGTGGATCCCCAGGCCTTTGTTACTGTATATCAGGTTAGTAATATCCAGTACAGGCCCAAGAGTCTTCCGGAAAGAAAATTTAGCTAAAAAATCCGGCCAAAACAGGAGTCTCTTTACATATATGTTTAACATACAGCTAAAATGGAGGCTCTAAATAATAAAAAGACGGTTCTCTATGTGATAGAGAGCCGTCTTTCATTTGGTTCGTAGAATCCTGTTTAATAAAACATGATTCTGACTGTTATTATTTTGTTTTCTCAATAAGTGCCAGTGCCTGCTCAACTATATTATCTGCACATAAACCGAAAGCCTTGAGAAGCTCTCCGGCAGGTCCTGAGTGTCCGAACTCATCATTAACACCTACACGCTTAACCGGTACAGGATGATTTTCTGCAAGTACGGAGCATACAGCCTCTCCGAGACCACCGATGATATTGTGCTCCTCTACGGTTACGATCTTTCCGCACTTCTCTGCTGCATCAAGGATAAGCTTTTCATCAATCGGCTTAATGGTAGGCATATTGATGAGATAAACAGATACGCCCTTATCCTGAAGAGCCTTGCATGCCTCGATAGCTTCCGGAACCATGATACCTGTAGCGATGATGGCTACATCAGTACCTTCATTAAGCACTTCACCCTTGCCGATCTCAAACTTATAGTCTTCACTGTGGAATACAGGTGTTGCGGCACGGCCGAAACGCATATAAACAGGGCCTTTCATTTCATAGGCAGCCTTAACCATCTTCCTTGCCTCAACATCATCTGAAGGGCACATAACAGTCATACCCGGGATGGTACGCATAAGGGCAAAGTCCTCACAGCACTGGTGTGAAGCGCCGTCCTCACCTACAGAAATTCCACCGTGTGTAGCACCGATCTTAACATTCAGATGAGGATAACCGATGGTGTTACGTACCTGCTCGTAAGCACGTCCTGCTGCAAACATTGCGAAAGTGGAAACGAAGGGAACCAGTCCCATTGCCGCGAGACCGGCACCAACATCTGTCATATTACATTCAGCAATACCGCAGTCAAAATGGCGATCAGGATAAGCCTTCTTGAATATACCTGTCTTGGTAGCGCTTGCGAGATCAGCATCGAGAACAACAAGATCTGATGCAGAAGCGCCGAGCTCTTTTAATGCATTACCGTAGCTGTCACGTGTAGCAACTTTCTTTATATCAGCCATGATTTACGCCTCCTCAATTTCTTTACGGGCAGCTTCAAGTTCAGCCATACCCTGTTCATACTCTGCATCATTCGGAGCTTTGCCGTGCCAGCCGGCCTGATCCTCCATATAGGATACACCCTTGCCCTTTATGGTCTTCATAATAATAACAGTCGGTTTTTCTGAGCCTGCGTTTTTATGGAAAGCATCAAATGCATTTTCAATCTGCTCGAAATCATTGCCGTCAATGGTAATGACATTGCATCCAAAAGCTTCAAATTTTGCATCAACAGGTGCTGTATTCATGACATCCTTGGTTCTGCCGTCAATCTGTAAACCGTTCAGATCAACGATGATGCAGAAATTGTCGAGTTTATAGTGAGCAGCGAACATTGTCGCCTCCCAAACCTGACCCTCGGCAAGCTCACCGTCGCCGAGAAGCGTATATACATGTATATTTTTTCCTAGATATTTTGCGCCCTTAGCCATTCCCGCTGCTGTGGAAATTCCCTGTCCCAGGGAGCCTGTGGACATATCTACTCCAGGTACAGTGTTCATGTTGGGGTGTCCCTGCAGATAGGAATCTGTGTGACGAAGATTAGCAAGATCGCTTACAGGGAAGAAACCGCGGAGAGCGAGTGCCGAGTAAAGACCCGGTGCGGTATGACCCTTTGAAAGAACAAAACGATCGCGATCTTCCCATTTAGGGTTCTTCGGATCGATATTCATTTCCTTAAAATACAGATAGGTAAACATCTCTGCAGAGGAAAGACTTCCGCCGGGATGTCCGGACTTGGCACCGTGTGTGGCTGTAAGAATACCTTTTCTAACTTCAACAGCTTTGAGCTTCAATTCCTTTAATTCAGAAGCATTCATTTGTGTTGTCATCTCCTTTTTTTAATCAGTGGTCGCCCTGTACATACTGATAACCGGATTCTGTCCATCAGATGTTCCGGGGCGGGACCTGCCTTCGGGTTAATGTTTCTCTAGAGTTTACAAATCAGTTGTGCAAAAACTCCTTTATCCGGAAAGATCAACAATCGGAAGGGTGATAATGTACCTCTGATAAGTAAACCGTCTGTCACTTATTTTAATGCAAGTTTACTAAAATGTATAGATTTACCGACAAGAATGATATCCTGTTTTGCCCACCGGAAATGATTTAGAATACAGCAAAAAATATTGCCAAAAAATTTGTAAAAAAACAGCCTTCAGTGTGCCTCCCATTTCACCATCGGGATTCTCCGCAATACTTCTTAACCTAGATGTTGTCTTATCAGTTTTCATAAAATTCTATATATACAAATCATGACATTTGTTTTATTTGAAAGAGTCTCCTTTAGATGATATGTTTAACATATCTTTATAAAGGAGGCTCTTTTTATGATCAACAAAAACGCCCCATTGTTACCGGAAGAAATTATCAGCAGAGTCAGAAAGCTTGGTGTCGCTCTGCTTCTCGACGGAGTAAAAAAAGCAAAGATATCCATCCCTATGGACGGTTGTATGTGTGCTGAGATGAAGCCTGTGGGAACCACCCGGCTTATGATAGGTACAGCCCTCACCGTGGAAACCGAAGAAGGGGATAACCTTCCCATAAATATCGCGGCCTATACGAGACCCCTTGCAGGTTACGTTATGGTAGTGGACGGAAAAGCCTACAGGGAAAGACCTTATATCGGCGACCTTTTTGAAAGAGCCTGCAAGGTCATGGGACTTGAGGGCATAGTTGTAAACGGATATTCCAGAGACTCGGAGGAAACTAAAGCCCTTGATTTTCCCGTATATTCACTTGGTATTCTGCCAAGAGGCCCCATCAGAAAGAGAGAAGGAAACATTAACACAGAGATCACCTGTGCTGGTGTTAATGTTAAGCCAGGTGATCTGGTGGTGGGAGATGCTGACGGAGTATGTGTTATTCCGAAAGAATATATTGAAGTGGTGCTGGAAAAAGCCGAAGAAAAGCATGCCTATGAAGTAAAGAGAGTGGCTCTGATTGAAAGCTATGCTTCAGCCCTTGAAAATGGCGGAGAACTGCCCGAGCTTGCCCCGAAGGAAGTTGTAGAGATAAGAAAGAGACTGGAACAGAGCTAAGTGAAGCCTCACACGACTAAAGTCGCGTGCTTCCAAATATGTGAGCAAATAAGAGAAAGATGGCGATGCCATTGTTCTCTTATTTTTTTACATAACCCCTCTTTAGGAGGGTGGACTGCGTTTCTACCATTCAGCCTTAACTCAGATACTTATGCCGCTAAGGACATAAGCTCCGCATTGAGGTTAATTAATGTAGATAACGTGCTGGTGCTTCTCTTACTGCATTGAGGAACTTTTGCCTCAACAAGTAACCTTGAATTCACATCCAGGGATTTTAATATCTCGCGTATAAAATATCTTGCTCCTATATTGTAGGATGCAGATAAATCGCATTTTAATAAAAAAGCGGTTAAAATTCGAATGTACCGAATCTTAACCGCGTAAGTTTATATAAAGATGATAGAGTGAATATTATCTGATCATCGGTTTTCAGAGGGTTACCGGCAGATCAGGAGTCTGCCGGCTAGAGTAGTATGAAAAAAACTTTTTGGGGTTTTCAGATGTTCCTCATCTGATGAGCATATAATATCACCCTATACTGAAAAGAAACTGAAACCTGAAATATTTTCTGTCCCTAAACAAAAGACAGCTCCATCTGCCCGTTAACCCATGATTTTTGCGGAACATCATGTATTTTGTCTCCGTCAGAATAATTCCCGATAAGAAACGGAGACTTCGAATCATGAAGCCTGCTTTGCGAGAGTACTATTTCCGGTTCTGCGTTGGCATAACAGTACTTACAGAGATGCTTACAGGTATTATAGGCTCCTATGTCACATGTAAGATAACAGGAACATTCTGCCCTTGCACCTTTTTTCTTAGGAGCATCAAGCCTCTTTCCTATTGCTTTCTCATAATCACTTATCCTCATGCATCCTCCACAGTCGGCACCATACTCCGAAAGCTCATCACCTTCAGCACATGGTTTTACAGTCATTCCATGAAGGGACGCAATCTTTATCATTTCTTTTCCAAGTCTTAGCCTCTGATCTTTACTTACTTCTCTTGCCTCCGGGAAATTCCTCCTTACCTTAGGGAAAAGATCAATGAAACTGATGACTACAGTTTCTGTGCATCCGTGAAGAGCTGATGCTATCTGTTCAAATGCATGTATATGATACTCTTCTGTATATCTGTCAGTGATGAATATAGGGTCGTACCTCCATCCAATGGAATTCTTTCCAACCATTTGAGACAGCTTTATGAAATCTTCTATCAGCTTATGTTTGTCAGGTACATTAGGCTCTATATCTCTCCCGTAGGGAGTTATCGTCACAAACCAGTACTGACCATAATCTCTAAGAAGATCCATGTACCTGAACATTGGTGAAGGATTTTTTGTACAGAATCCGATAACATCTACTACATTAGGATCAAGACGGTAACGGCTGACCTGTTCAGGATTATAGGGATTACGGACACATACAAAACCTTCTTTAAGCCTTCTGGAAAACCATTCCGAATAAAATGCAGGTATGTCCGTCCTTTGTCCTGTGTTTATTATCATTACCTATCACCGCCTCACAAGAAGATCCTACTGTATCCTTAGCACCTTGCCTTAGTATACCACCGCATCATCTGCTGTGTATCCTTCAATAGAACCTGCTTTAACCTGGATACATGCGTAGCTAAGCTCTGAATCATCAGCCGCAAAGAACTGTCTCTTTCCTTCGGGTGAAATCTTGACTACATCGCCCTTTGCGATTTCAACATCCTCTCCATCTATCGAAGCTTTGCCCTTTCCGGAAAGGATGATGTAGATCTCTTCATTCTTTTTATGTGAATGCACAAAAGGAACACTTGCACCGGCAGGAAGATGATTGATGCTTACTTCTGCTCCTGTCAGCCCCAATGCATCATGAAGCTCTGTTCTTGGGTCCTCAGTTACATTTACTTTTTTAAAATTTGACATATTGTTTTTCCTCCATTTGTTTGCTATTTCTTTTTGTTTGCTGTATCATCATTTTATCTCTAAGGTTCATTTAAACAAGTACGAACATTTATAATACATTGTTACATTTTTGATACTATTGCGCATTTTCAAGGAGAATTTTTTATGAAAAGTATTTACGGTCAATGTCCTTATGCAACAACCCAGAGAGTCCTCCAGGGAAAATGGGCTATAGTTATCCTGTTTCAGCTAAGTACAGGAACAAAGCGTTTTAACGAGCTTGAACGTAACATTCCGGAAGTCACAAGAACGATGCTCACAAGACAGTTAAGACAATTAGAGGATGATAAGCTTATCGTCAGGAAAGTATACGCTGAAGTTCCGCCAAGAGTAGAATACAGCCTTAGCGAAATGGGTGAAAAATTCAGGAAGGTATTGGACCAGATTGAGTTATTCGGATTTGAATATATTGAAGAATTAAGGAAATGCAATGCTTAATGGAGGTTGACAATGAGTGAAATAATAGACAAAAACGGACTCACAGAAGAAGAGTATTTGAAATCATATGATTCTAATAAATGGAAGAAGCCGTCATTAACAGCGGACATATGCATAATCACAAAGAAAGACTCAGAAGAAAAGGTACTGCTCATTAAGAGAGGAAATCATCCCTGTCTCGGCAAATGGGCTTTCCCGGGAGGTTTCTCTGAGGAAGGTGAGCGTATAGAAGAAACAGCTGCAAGAGAGCTTTTAGAAGAGACCGGCATTGCAATGGCACCGAAAGACCTTACATTGATAGGCGTTTACAGTAAGCCTGGAAGAGATCCCCGTGGATGGACAGTTTCTGCAGCATATCTAGCTGTTGTTGATCCTGATAAGGTAAAGCCTATTGCCGCGGATGATGCAGCGGATGCCGGATGGTTTACCGTAAAAAATGATGATGGCAATACTCGATTCGTTAATGGAGAATTAGAACTTACCCTTAAAGATCTTGCCTTTGATCATGACGATATTATGATGGATGCGATAAAGAAATCCTGATGGATCAGGATTGTACTTTAAAATAATGCAACTGTTGACATTAGACTTCTATATGTTAGAATGTGAACGTCATCGGAGGGTGAGTTATTCGTTTTGAAATAACGAGCTGGATAAGATGTCTGGTTGAAATACCAGCTTCTTGTCCGGCTTTTTTTATTACCATAAGGAATTTGGACGGAGGAAATACTCAATGGAAAAAAGAATAGATTTTACATCAGGTGCTATAGTTTTACCCCTTCTTAAGTTTGCGGGACCGGTTCTTTTAGCCTTATTTCTACAGGCGTTGTACGGTGCTGTTGATCTTTTGGTGGTGGGAAAGTTCGCGGAATCGGCTGATGTATCTGCTGTTTCCACCGGTTCTCAGATTATGGCCACCATCACAAATATAATCAGCAGCCTGTGTATGGGTATGACCATTTTTCTTGGTCAGAAGATCGG
>JAGAGL010000088.1:0-6943 GCA_017627595.1 Oribacterium sp.
ATCTTGATTTCAGCTTCTCCAATGTCATATATCAGCCCGGAATCGCACAAGGTTCCCCAACTGAAAACGGTATTTATCTGTCCGGCGCCGCCACATAAATCAAGGTCCCCGGCTTTCCAAGGGGCAGTAACTCCATAATAGCCATAACTGCTTTCAACTTCGTGTCCTACAGAGGCTGCACCATCCGAAATATTATCCGGTCCGGCAACTTCATCACGTGTCAGCCATGCGGTCTGATCAGCTATGAAACGTACAGCAATATCCTCGTTGTAGTCCATATCTGTTAGCGCAGTAAGTCGTTCTTCTTCACTGTTTTCACTTACTACTATCTCGACTACCTCTTTATACTTATCGATATCCAATGTTCCGGTTCGAACCGTAGCAGAGCTTTTAGGGACACTTCTCTGTGAATCATCCGGATAGCTTCCATCTTTGTTTCTTCCGTAGGACATGGAATACCCGCCATCTCCTCCGTCTCTGCTCACATCAACTGTTCCGGAAAGCTCTTTGATTGATGCTATGCTCTCGGGTAAAAAACCACCATAGTGCGGCCATGCAAGGTTAAAATGAAGATCTCCATTATTATCAAACAGAACTATCGTCCACTTAGCATTGCGTGGAGTTATAAGGTCATATGCTGTCACCGGCCAATTCTCATCACTATTTTTTACAAGATCATATATCTCCTGCCCGGTAAGATTGGAAAATTCTTCTTTTTTCTGATCAGATTCCAGCTCCTTAAACTCACTGTAAGTAACAGCTGTGCTGCTCTCCTGTTTTTGAAACGGTCTACAAACTATCAAGAATGACAGGATGCCAGAAACAATCAGCATAACGAAAAACACAAGTGTATTGTCTTTATGATGTTTTATTTCCAATTTTTCCACCTCCTTGTCAGTTATTAATCCTCATTCCCCCTATCAGTTATTTCGACATTATCATTTAATGTGATTAGCTTTTAATTGTTAAAAGACCATAACGTCTGTGAAGTTATCGTACATCATTATTTAACTACAAATAATTTGTTTGACTATTACAAATAAAAACAGGTCCCTAATCGATTAGAGACCTGTTTCCATGTTGCAATGATCATTGCTTAATATAGAGTTTTGTTCATTTTTTGGATTTTTCTTCAAAATATAAAGCTTGTCCTCTTCCGTGGCAAGGTGGATGCTTGTAAAGTCCACATAGCCTATGGACAAAAGGTCCGTGTACAGATGGTGGTCATGGACACTCATGAGCTTGCAGGTGTCGTAGAAGATGGGGCGGTCTTTGAAAAGCTGAAAGTCCAGGAAGCCGATGTGGATGGACGTTGGCGTCCAGGATGACGTCATTGTCGTCCACCCTGTCTCCTAAGATAATGTGATTGGTGATTTCCGTCCCGCCCCGGCGATCCTCTCGCCGGGGGCGTGCGTTTGTCTGGCAGGAATCAGTGAGAAGAACCGTCACCCTGACTTATTCTTCGGAAAGCGCCATGAAGAACTCCTTATTGCGCTGCGTATCCAGAACGCGGATCGGCTTGATCTGATCCGGCGCGGTCTTTTCAAGGAACATTCTGCGGTCGCGGTACAGCAGGTGCGTTTCGGGTTCCAGGATCCTGACCTTCGCGGGGGGAATCGCGCAGCTTTCCCTTAAATTCCGGTAAGCGGGACACAACGAGGAAAGGATTTCATCCATGATCCTGCTCCGTTCCCCGGACGCCGGAAAGCTCCTCTTCGTGTCAAAATTTTCCACCAGCACTGACACCCCGCCATCCTCACTGATCATGGCGCAGAAGTCGCGGATGTCCGCGTCGGTCTGCGCCTCGAAGTCCTCCACTGCCCTCTCCAGCATTCTTTCCGTGATCGTGAGCCCGCCCACCTGCAAACAGCTGTCCAGACGATACTCGAAGGTGAAGATGGGTACGTTGTTTTCCTTGCGCAGGATGCGGATCACGTCGCCCAGGCGATAGCGATAGAGGCCGGCCTGATTCGTAAGAATCACCTCATACTCCTCTCCCTCTGCCAGGCTCTCCGAGTCCACCGGCTCCTGCGCACCCGGCCTTAGGAATTCAAAGAAGGCATTATCGGTGAGCAGGGAGTATTCGTCGCTACCATCGCCCATGGAACGACCAATCACCGCCTCCGAGGCGGCATAGAAACCGTTGTTTATGGGGATTCCGCCGCTGTAGAGCTTCAGCTTGCGCGTGTAGATGGAGAATGCGCCGGTGCCCGCCGCGACGATCCGACGGCATTTGGGCCAGATGCGGGGAAGGATGCCCTCAAAGCCCTTTTCAAACTCTGCCCGAAGCGCCGCAGCCCGCTCCGGAGACGCCGTCAGCTTGGCCTCCAGCTGCTTTCGCATGGCCTCGGGAAAGTCAAAATCGGCGCTGATCGTTCCGTTTTCCATGTCGTGCAGCAGGGCGGCGTGGTTCTTCTCAAGATACTGGATCGTATCCAGCACCGTCCACGTGAAGGGCGCCACGATCTGAGAGACGTCGGGATCAAGCAGCGCGAACAACAATCTCGGGTAGCGTGGATCGATGGTCTCTGAAGGGAAGAACAGCTCAATGGGACTCGTCATGACGCCCTGCTTGAACCGCTTGGCATAGGAGCACTCGGACAGCTCCATGCGGATCACGCTCAACGCGGCGCCGATGATGGAGTCGAGACGGGTCTGATCCACGTATTCCATTTCCTTCGGCAGGCTCTCCAGCAGAGCGAAAGTGGCCTCTCCGTCGAGCAGTATCTCGCGCATGCAGGCGGCATAGGCGACCAGATGGCCGGCTGTATAGGGAATGCGTTTCTGCCCGGCGGCAGTTCCGGAACTTAAGGAGTAGCCGACTAAGGGTTCGGCGCAGAAGATGTTGGTTTCGCCGATGCGGGTGGTCAGCTCGACCAGGGGCTCGTAAAAATCGTATTCCGTCAAGGGAACGCTCTTCTTAAACGCCTCGTAGGTATGAATCAGGTCAAAGCGGTGGTTCTGACCGATATCCGTCCCTTTATTTTTTTCGAGGATTTCCCACAGGAGATTGACGTTCCTGTTGACCTCTTCGCTTCCGCCATCCTGCGCGAAGAAAGCCCGCGCCATCTGCATCATTCCGTCGGCCTGCTGCTGGGTATAGTACTTGGCGTTGCCCTTCATGGGCGGGAGCTTATCGATCAATGGAGCGAATCTTTCCTTCCACTCTGCGACAAATTCCTTTGAAAGCCCCGGGATGCTCAGCATTCTGGCGCTGCCGGCGGCTGCCGTCCATACGATATTGGATACGTCCAGCCCGGTCTGCACCGCCATTTCGATCCAATGGCAGAAATCGCTGACGAGGCTCGCGATTCCCTCCGGCGTTTTACTCACGGACTGGGCCAGCGATCCGGCATTCATGAAATACCCGTATCCGATACACTGCGGCAGGACGACGACCGTGTTCATGTATCTCATGCAATTCAGATTGAAGGTCACGTCCTCGCCGATCCTGATCTCATCGCTGAAGGAGATATCATTGTCCCGGAGTAGGCCGACGCGGTACATCTTATGGACGGTGCCGTTGCGCGTATCAAGATATTTTGCAAGGTCGGGGCTGTCCCGGTGCAGTACGATAACCGGCTTGGTCTGATCCAGCAAAAACTTGAACCGCATCTGCTCGATGCGCTGGAGTCCTTCGGTTCCCACGATGGATTCTTCGCGGAAGGATCCGATGTCCCCCCGGTTCTCCTCCATCGCTTCTAAAAGCGTCTTCAGCGCATAGGGGAACAGGAAGTCGTCCGCGTCCAGAAAGAAGACGTACTTCCCGGTCACATGCTTCATGCACTCGTTCCTGGGGCTGGAGGCAGTGCGATTGTCATTGTAAAGCTCGTAGAGCTTGACGTTTTCATACCCATCGCACAGATTTCTGACCCCTTCCACATACGCAGGCTCCGAATTGTGAAGGGTGATGACCCACTCGATATTTTCAAATCCAAGCGTCTGTTTTTTCATAGAGTCCAGACACTTTTCAAAGAACGTCAGATTCGTATTATGAAATGGAGTTACGACTGAAAGAATGTATGTTTTCCCGGTGTTGTCCATGTTTTCCCTCCTGGTTCCATGATCCCATGAAAGCATGCTCTTGAACGAAATGGCTTGCCGCTTCGTGAACGAACTCGCACAAGCTTGCAATATTTTTCATAGTACAATCTTTTATTGTTGATGTCAAATATGCGTAACTATTCAGGGCTGAACTGCGGACAGAACCTTCGGTGCTGTTTAGCGAATCGGCGGGGCTGAATCGCGGACTGGGTGCGCTACGAGTGCGGAATAATCAGTTAACTCTTAAATCGATCAACCCAGTTAGAGATTATGCTCAGAAGACAACAAATTATACACGATTTCTCTTAGCTTAATTCTTTTGCCTGTTCAATTACATTTTGCATGATCTCTTTAGTCATACCTCCTGGTATATATCCAAGAACTTTTCCGCCCGGCAGTATGATAAACGTTGTTGGAAATGAATTAATATAATACGGTATCATCAATGTAGCATTTTCATCAAAAAGTACAGGAAATGTATATCCATTCGCTGTGAGGAAATCTTTTACACCATCAGCATCCTTCTCATTACCGAGTCCAGGAAACGTCACACCAAGTATGATTACATCGGGATCTTCATTGATGCTGTTCTCTTCAAATAGTTCCTGAATATAAGGAAGCTCTGCCTTACATGGCGGGCACCAGGTTGCCCAGAAATTAAGGAATATGATTTTATCATTGTAATCAGAAAGTGAATGGCTATTCCCGTACTGGTCCAACAGAATAAAATCCGGTGCATCAACATAGTCCTGTACATTGTCCTTTTCTGATTCAGAAATATCTGTACTTACCGTAGAATCATCATAATCACTGCTATCGTCAGGATTTTTGGAATCATCTATTGATTCATTGCTTTCAACAACTACGGAGGACATGTACCCCGTTATCCTGTTCATGCTCCCTGTAAACATCATGGCTCCCATTAGCAGCATTAACACTCCACCAATCTTTACAGTATATTTCAACACACTTCTATATTGCTTGAAAAAATACAGCAGCTGAGTTGTAAAAAGTCCTACAGCCATAAATGGGATTACATATCCAAGAGTATATACTGCTATAAGCATGAACCCGGCTCCTGCTGTACCTACTGTTGAAGCCATGATAAGCACGGTTGATAAAACCGGACCCACACATGGTGTCCATGCAAAGCTAAGAACAAATCCCATTATTAAAGCCATAAGTGGAGATGAAGAAATTTTCTTGAATCTCACAGATAGTCGGTATTCCCGGCTTAACATACTGTTGCTTCCCAATACACCAAGCTGGTAAAGACCAAACATAATTACTATTATTCCACCTATCCTAGCAAACAGAATCTGATTTCCGCTAAAAAATCTTCCTACTCCGGTCATTACAAATCCCAAAAGGAAAAATGCAAAGCTTACACCTATGACAAAAAAGAATGTATTTATCAGAACTTTTCTTTTGTTGTAAATGATATTTCCCTGCACGTCATATTCTTTTGTTCCACCGGACAAATATCCCATATAGACCGGAATCAGAGGCAGGACACACGGAGAAAAGAAACTTAAAAGACCCTGCAGAAAAACCGTCAACATAGGAATGCTCAAATCTAGCTTCATTTCACACTAATCCCTTCATGGTTAATTAAATCCTTACTTCCTTATACCATTGTTTCCATTTTTCTGACAAGTCGTTCCTTTGGAATTGCACCCAATTCACTGTCGCAGAGACTGCCATTCTTGATAAATGCAAAAAAAGGAATGCTCATCACACCATATCTCTGTGCAAGTTCAGGCTGCTGATCAACATTAACCTTACCTACCTTAAACCTTCCGTCATACTCTTCGGCAAGCTCTTCAACTACAGGTCCCATCATCTTGCATGGACCACACCAGTCTGCATAAAAATCAATCAGTACTGGCACATCACTGTTCACTACTTCTTTGTCAAAATTATCTCTTGTAAATCTGTATTCCATAGTATTAACCTTTACGCTGATTCTCAGCGCCCTTTCGATAATATCTTTATTTCACTACTTGTATTTCTCAGCTGATAATCTTATTATATGTGGTATATATTATATATCAAGTACGCAGTTTTTATTTATCTAGTAAGGAAAAGTATACCATGAGAAAAAAAGAGAACCATGAACCATTATGTGAAGATATTGCGGGACAGAATTGTGGGCTAAAAAAAATAATTGATAAGATTGGCGGAAAATGGAAGATCATGATCCTCTGTGTCATAGATAAGAATGATATCGTGCGTTATGGGGATTTACGTCGTTCTATACATGGAATCACCAACACAATGCTCGCTAACTCTTTGAAAGAGCTGGAGGTAGACGGACTTGTAGAACGAAAACAATACGATGAAATGCCTGTCAGGGTCGAATACAATCTCACTGAGAAAACAAAAAACCTCATCCCAATCCTTCTTGACCTTAAAAAATGGGGCGAGGAAAATCTATAAATAATAAAAGACCCCATCAGATTTCTGATGGGGCCTTCTATATAAGGAGGTATATTTTATAATGAGAAGTTTATTATTTTCTATTTATTAGATTCCGAATTCCTGTGCCCAGTATGTTCTTCCGTTCTGAGTTGTTGTTGAGATTGCGCAAGTTGTGAAGTCAGGCTTTAAGATGTTTGCTCTGTGTGTAGGTGATGCCATCCAGGCGTCTACTACGTCATCTGCTGTGTTGTAGCCTTCTGCAAGGTTCTCGCCGTACTGAAGGTTCGCATTAACTGTGTACCAGTCTGATCCGTCAGGTCTTGTGTGTGAGAACTTTGTTGTGATCTCGTTTGCTCTTACTACTGATGTTGTCTCAAGAGATGCGCTGTGCTGTACTGCTGAAAGTCCGTTTGCTATTCTTATCTCGTTAACCTTTGCAAGTGCCTGAGCCTCAAGGTCAGTCTGTGCAAAAGATGTA
>JAGAGL010000089.1:0-4799 GCA_017627595.1 Oribacterium sp.
GACAGCATAGGAGAAGTGTTTAAAAGACTGTCAGAATTGGAGAAATGATCAGGTCCTGTATAGGCTCCGGAAAGGAACTATTACAGATTAAGACAACAGGTTTTTTGCTGAAAAGTAAATCAGTTGAATTCCGGAAACAAAACCTGCATGTCTTCAGGTAATGCCGCGGTAAAGCTCATGGGCTCGTCACTTATAGGATGCTGAAAACTCAGCTTCCATGAGTGGAGAGCCTGTCTTTTTATGTAGCGGTAATTCGGGTTATAGAGAAAATCTCCTATCAGGGGATGCCCGATGTGCTTCATATGAACTCTTATCTGGTGCGTACGGCCTGTTTCGAGCTTCAAAGCTATGAGGCTCAGATCCTTTTCGCTGTCGTAGAGGAGAGGCTTCACGTGAGTTGTGGCGGGGTCTCCGGTGGTAAAATCTACGACACGTTCGATAACGGAGGCTTCCTTCCTTGCGATGGGTGCGGAAATGGTCATATTAAAGCCTTCTAGTGTTGAAGGATATTGATCAATGCAGTCTCTCACGTCACCCTGACAGATGGCGATATACTGACGGTGGATGGAACGCTCCCTTACAAAATCTCCGAGCCTTGCAGCGGAATGCATATTTTTGGCTGAGATCAGGAGGCCGCTGGTGTCCTTGTCAAGCCGGTTAATGATGCGGTTCACGTAGGTGTCATAATGCAGGACATGGTGAGTGTGCCAGCAGAGAGCATTGGAAAGAGTGTCATCGTAGTGCCCCATGGAAGGATGGATGGGCATGCCGGCGGATTTATCGATGACCATGAGGTCTTCATCCGCATAGACGATGGACAGGGGAAGGTCTGTTTCCACCACGTTCTCTCCGGTTTTGGTTTCCAATATATTGCATGTGAGTTCGTCACCTTCATGAAGCATGGCTTTGAGCCAGGCCTTATCATAATTAAGCAAAAGTCCCGGAACATCCGAAGGAATCAGTTCTGTTCCTGTATTTCGAAGATGATATATAACTGATCTTGAATATCCCATGGAACGAAGAAAAGCCTCTACGGTCTTGCCGTGGAAGCTTTTCGGGATTGTATAGGTTAGTACTCTTAGATTTTTTGACATATGATTTCTTTGCAGGCTGATGAAGTAAGTGATACTTGGCTACTGCCCGGGCATCAACTCCTGCAGAGCTGCTTATACATTGAACTTAAAGGTGTCCTTGAGACCAAGCCACTTCTGGTCCTTGTCTGAAAGGTTGAGGGCTGTTCCGTCGTCCATGGCATAGCCTTCGGCAGAAGCATTACCCTTGTACTCACCTGTGAGATGAGGCCACTGAATGTTTATCTCGGGATCGTTCCAGGCAAGTCCGCCTTCGTCTCCGGGATGATAGAAATCGGTAACCTTATAGCAGAACTCGGCAACATCGGAGAGTACCAGGAAGCCGTGAGCGAAGCCTTCGGAAATGTAGAACTGCTTCTTGTTCTCCTCTGTGAGCTCAACTCCGAAATACTGTCCATAGGTTTTGGAACCCTGACGGAGGTCTACTGCAACATCATATACTGAACCCTTGATGACGCGAACAAGCTTGCCCTGAGGGAACTGCTTCTGGAAGTGAAGTCCGCGAAGAACGCCCTTGGTGGACATGGACTGGTTGTCCTGAACGAAAACCATGTCGAGACCTGCTTCATGCATGTCGTTCTGATTATATGTTTCTACAAAGTATCCGCGGCTGTCGCCATGAACGGTTGGCTCGATTACATAAAGGCCTTCGATAGGTGCTTTGGTAACTTTAATCTGTCCCATTTCAACTCCTTGATTTTTATGAAATAAGTATAATTATGGTCGTTCCTGAATGCCTGAAGAATAATGTTCAGGACCGGCTTTTTACACCGGGCATCAGTCAGTTGAGCCCATAAATGCTCATATATTATAAGTCGGTTAATGAAAAAAATCCACCCAAGAAAACATCAATCAACGAAGCCTATAGAAAACCGTCAATCAATCAAGCCTATAGAAAACATCAATCAGCCAAGCCCCACATCCAGTGCCATCATAAGTATGAATCCCATAGCAAAAGCGATGGTTCCTATGTTTGAATGCTCACCTTCGGACATTTCGGGGATAAGCTCTTCTACAACAACGTATATCATAGCTCCCGCAGCAAAACTCAGAAGATAGGGCATGAGAGGAATGAAAAATCCTGATGCGGCGATCACCAGAAGTGCACCTATCGGTTCAACGATTCCGGACAGAACACCATACAGGAATGTCTTGACTTTGGGAACGCCTTCGCTGAGAAGCGGCATAGAAACTATCGCACCTTCCGGAAAGTTCTGTATCGCGATACCTATAGCCAGAGCCAGGGCTCCCGAAAATGAAATCGTACTGTTTCCGTAAAGCCATCCCGCACAAACTATTCCCACAGCCATTCCTTCGGGAAGATTATGGAGAGTGACTGCAAGGACAAGCTTGGTTGTTCTCTTAAGTCCGCTTCGTGGGCCTTCCTCGCATTTGTCCAGGTGCATATGAGGTGTAACCATATCCATGACAAGAAGGAAAAGCATTCCTATTCCAAATCCTACAGACACAGGAAGAAACCCAAGTCTCCCCATTTCCTCAGTCTGATCGAGAGCAGGAAGCAGGAGACTGAAAAAGGATGCAGATACCATAACCCCTGAAGCAAATCCTGTCAGGGCACGCTGCATCGTTTGTCCCATCTCTTTTTTAAACAAAAATACACTGGCAGCTCCCAGCGCTGTTCCCAGAAAAGGGATAATGATTATACTCCACATAGGCATTAGCTCCTTTCTTCAATGATAGTTTATACAGGGCATTTCTGTCCATGATATTTTTATTAACCTGTCTGAATCAACAGTGAAAAAGTGAATAGATACAGTATAGTTTTAGTTAGGCAAAACAAACATCTTTGGCTAAAAAAATAATGAAAGATATTTTCACTATATCATTGACTAATCTATTAAATATGGGTAGAGTGATATTAATTGAAAACGGTTATTACATCAGTTTCCGAGGACACCGGAAACGATGAACTAAAGAAAAGGAGAGTACGAAAAATGAAGACATGGGTTTGTTCAGTATGCGGATATGTTCATGAGGGAGATACACCTCCTGAGAAGTGCCCTACATGTGGAGTTCCTGCATCAAAGTTTGTTGAGCAGGCAGGGGAAGAGACATGGGCAGCAGAGCATGTTATCGGCGTAGCAGCTGACGCTCCGGAAGATATCAAGGAAGATCTTCGAGCTGATTTTAAGGCTGAGTGTACAGAGGCTGGAATGTATCTCGCTATGTCAAGAGCAGCTTTCCGTGAGGGCTATCCTGAGATCGGTGAGTATTACAGAACAGCTGCATTTGAAGAGGCAGAGCATGCAGCAAGGTATGCAGAGCTTCTGGGCGAGTGCGTATCACCATCCTCAAAGGAGAACCTTACAGTTCGTGCAAAGGCTGAGAACGGCGCTTGCAAGGGCAAGACAGAACTTGCTAAGAGAGCAAAGGCGCTCAACCTTGATGCTATCCACGACACCGTGCATGAAATGGCTCGCGATGAGGCAAGACACGGCAAGGCATTTGCAGGTCTCCTCAAGAGATATTTCGGCTAATGCATATGGATAAAGAAAATGATTTCACAAGACAGCTGATGGCATTTACATTCTTCTATGCTGTTTTCATATATGTCTTATGTCTGGGATTTTACTTACTGGACAGACATATCAAGCAGAAAGAAATCAGTGGATAATTGGGGGTCTGTTGATTTCTTAGGTACATTGAGGATGTAAAACCAAGCTGGATGAAGAGGGAACGGAGTGATCTGTTTCCTCTTTTTTGGTGTCCGGGAAACGGCTTTTAAATGGTACTTTTGAGTGAAAAAACGTTATCTATGCAAATATGATACAATTTGACATTCTGCATTTATCAAAAGAGCAGCCAACCTTTTTACTACGCCGGCTGCTCTTTTTACTTATCTCTGTAATGAGAACCACACTGTATTATTTTTACAGTATTATCCTCGATTTTATATACTATTCGGTTTTTCTCATCAATATGACGGCTCCAATATCCGGCCAAATCTCCTGTTAGAGGTTCCGGATGACCTAAACCTTTATAGCCGTTTCTATCAATATCTTTCAGGAGCTTTTTTATTTGACGTAAAGTTTTTTTATCCTGTTCCGTCCAATATTCAAAATCCTCCCATGCATCATCGGTCCATGATTTATTCATCTAAGTTCACCTCATGGACAGTTCCACCGGTTCTGTTCATTTCTTCAGCATTTCTGCGTAAACGTTCCATATTTGAATCGCTATAAAAAGGATCTGCGGTTATTTCAAAGGGTATTCTCTGTTCTCTGATTACCTTTTTCATGAACATATTTACCGCAACAGAAACATTCATTCCTGTTTCGGAACAAAAATTTTCAAATTTCTTTTTGTCTTCGCTATCTACTCGAATACTTAATGTTGCTTGTGCCATTTTAATAATCCTCCTTTTGATTGATTATAACATTATAATAGTACATCATCAATACATTGTATGAATAAAGGAATACAAATTAGTGTTCTTGAAAAAATATGGAAAACATAGATTGGCCTATTGGCATTTCGAGTTTTGGGTGGAACAAGTCCGGTTTCTGACGTATAATCCGTGTATAATATTTGATCAGAAACCATAGGAGATTGATATGGCTTGCGAAGTAAAACCCGGCGGAATGAAAAGGTACCTTGCCGGAGACATTATATTTAAGGAAAAGGAAATTCATCCATACATGTACAAGGTGCTGAAAGGCAGTGTGGCCCTGTACGTAAATCACGAGA
>JAGAGL010000090.1:0-5456 GCA_017627595.1 Oribacterium sp.
AAACAGGAGGATTCTGATACAAAAATCTCTTCTTCTGACAGTTCCATTTCATCAAACACAGAAGTAGTATTTTCATACGACGAAGATCATCCTCCTAAGGGTCATCAGACTTCTCAGACTGATAATCCGCTCTATGTATCGGATGCGGGACCTTTCCCGGGTGAAATCATCAAGGCTTACGGAACTGTTCTCCCGCCGGAGGGTGTCCGCAACGAAGGACAGTTTGACTTTGAACTATACTACCGGACTCTCGGTATAAGCGGTTCCATGTACGTTGACCGCTATGAAGTCATCGGCGGGGAACCTGAGCCCTTTAAGGCCGGGCTTCAAAGTTTCAGAAACCTGATTTGCCGGAAACTTGATGAGGTTGCCGATGACACGGATTCGGGAATCTATAAAGCTATTCTTGTGGGTGAAAAATCCAATATGAATGAAGATATCCGTGACCTTTATCAGGATATGGGGATAGCTCATATCCTTGCAGTGTCCGGTCTTCACCTCTCTATAATCGGAGCCGGTTTCTATGATCTTTTAAGACTACTCGGCGCTTCCAAAAAGCTCGCCGGAGTGGGTGGAGCAGTTCTGATTTTATCTTATGGAATCTTTACCGGAAGCTCGGGCTCTGCCATTCGCGCTGTTATCATGCTGCTTATGAAGTTCCTGGGAGCAGCTATCGGAAGAAGCTATGACATGCTGACTGCACTGGCACTTTCATGCATCCTTTTGGTCATGGACGAGCCCTATATCATCTTCAGCTCAGGCTTCCAGCTTAGCTTTATGGCGGTTTTTGCCTTGGGTATCGGCAACCTTTTGCCTCATCCTAAAAACAGCTTTTTAAACGGTGTCTATATGTCTCTGTTTTTACAGATCATGACTCTGCCCGTTATCCTGTATCACTTTTTCAGATTCCCATTATACGGACTTTTACTTAATCTCATCGTCCTGCCACTGATGAGTTATGTAGTTTACAGCGGGCTTCTGGCAGTGACATTATCCTTCTTTTCAGTGATGCTCGGAATAGCTTCGATTGGGTTTGGACACTATATTCTCAGGCTCTATAACAACCTGTGCATCGCGATGAAAGAGATACCTTATTCCTCACTTCTTCTGGGAAGACCGGATATCCGAAGCATCATAGTCTACTATTCTTTGCTCAGCATACTGATTCTCACGGTACTCTATATGAAAACCCTAAAGAAAAAGAACCTCATGTCACGGCAAACAAAGCACTTGTATTCCATCATGCCTAAAATTGCTGTACTTGTTATTTTGACCGGGTGTTTTCTGCTCATAAGAAAGCCACCCTCCGGTCTCGAAATCACCGCCATAGACGTAGGTCAGGGGGATGGGCTGGTCATAAGATACGAGGATATGGTGATAACCGTTGACGGTGGCTCCACCTCGGAAAAGAAGCTGCCTGAAGATATGTTGATCCCCTACTTTGAGTCCCAGGGGATAGACGTGATCGATATAGCTTTTATCACCCACTGCGATTCAGACCATTACAGTGGCATCCTATATCTTCTTGAAGAATGTGAAGATATACGAATCAAAAAACTGGTGCTCCCTCTGCCTGCTGAAAACGATGATAGATACAACAAGTTAAAAAATGCCGCCTCCGAAAAGAATACTGAAATACAGTATTTTGGCGCAGGCAGCGAACTTAAGGTGAATGATATGAACCTCATAGGCCTTTATCCTCTAACCAATAACTATATCGAAGAAGCCAACAGTCACTCCATAGGAATGCTTTTAAACTATAAGAATTTCAACATGTTGTTTACAGGAGACATGGATAAGGAATGTGAATATAAGATGCTTGATTATGTAGCGAACTCTGACATCACGAAGTTCGATTTCGACATCGACATTCTGAAAGCAGGACACCACGGAAGTTCCACAAGCACATCAGAAGAACTACTGAGTTTCTTCACACCTGATGCTGTCATCCTGAGTTACGGAGACAACAACCGCTATGGGCATCCCCATAAGGAGACATTGGAAATACTTGAGAACCACGATGTAAAAATCCTCGAAACCGGGAAGACCGGTGAGATAAGAATAAACAGCAACGGTGAACACTATAAATTCAGCTTCCCCGCAAGATATAATGCATAACTATTTCATCTTGAATTTTATTGAAATTGACTTACAACAAATCATTCACAAGTCATAAAACATAATGGAGTATTTTGATGGGTATGAATATTGAACAGACAACAAAAAACTTAATAGATTAATTTATAAAAAAGCAAAAGAAATGCTTATTCACAGATCCGGTACAATGTATGAAGATATGACAAGTCCGAAAAAATGATTTCACAAAAACTTTATGATTTGTATGTGGCTTATTTTTATAATAAATGTCATGATGAATATGAAGCACAAATATGTGCTTTAAAAGCACTTTCAAGTTCATATGGGCTTGAGTTTTGGGAGGTGATTTGATGGATAAAACTGTCTATGTACAAGACGATAGATATGAAATTCCCGAAGAACTCTTGAGATTATCTCAGGAAGAATTAGAAGAACTAATAAAAGAAGAACTGGATAAAGAATTCCCTAGAGGGGAACACCAGTTAAATGAATTAAATAAAACCATAGCTTAAAGCAACAGCCCCGGGGTAATCCCCGAGGCTGTCATTTTATTATGAAACAATTATCCTTTTATCCTGAGACTTCCGTTAGCGATGAGTCTTCCGGATCGTCTGTCGAACAGAAGAATGTTCTTTCCTGTGATTTCGATTCTTTCCTTCTGTCCGATCTGGTAGATCATGCCGCCGAAGATAACACCTGTGAGAAGAAAATCACCGATCTTAAGCTTGAGGGTAGACTCCATACCTGTGGGCATGGCACCGTATACTGTAGCCTCGATGCTGCCATTCTCTTCGATGTCAATAGCCTCCGGTCTGATACCGATAACATAATCCTCATCGGTGATCACCGGCTCATCCAGAAGACTGTCGTCCTGTTCTGTAACCTTCTGGATATGATACTTGAAAACCTCATCCTTGTTGGTTTTTTCAACCGCACCCTTACGGCTGAGTCTCTCTCTTTCAAGCTCTTCCTTTTCACGGTCTGCCTGATCTCTCCTGCTTCTCCACTCGACGATATCCATCTTTACTTCAGGAACAAACTCTGCCTTGATTCCATCCAGGATACTAACCTCAAAGCTTCCGTCCTCCTTCTGGGTTCCCTTTGCATCCACAAAGTTCATGGAAGGATTACCTACGAAGTCGGCAACGAAAAGATTGGCAGGCTTGTTGTAAACCTCAAGAGGTGCCGCATACTGCTGAAGAACACCATTGTTTACAAGACAGATTCTGGTAGCCAGAGTCATGGCCTCCATCTGATCATGGGTTACATATACGAAGGTACTTCCTGTCTCTACATGAAGTCTCTGGAGCTCATATCTCATTTCGAGACGGAGCTTCGCATCAAGGTTTGAAAGAGGCTCATCCATGAAAAGTACCTGAGGTCTCGGAGCAAGTGTTCTTGCGATGGCAACTCTCTGCTGCTGGCCGCCGGAAAGCTCCGCAGGATATCTGTCCATGAACATACCGATCTTAACGATTCTTGAACATGCTCTGACTCTGGAATCGATCTCTTCCTTTGTGAGCTTTCTCTTGGTTTCCAGAACCTTTCCGCCCTGGGTTATCTCGAATTTATCGTTAAGCTCTTTGCCTTCGCCGGCATATTTTTTCTTTATATCTTCAAGCTTTTTCTCATAATCCGCGAGCTTGCTCTGTGCTGCGGTATTAGGCTCAGCTGCCTCATGGATTTTGAGATCAAACAGCTCCTTCGCAGTAAAGATGGAAAGTGAAAATGCATCAATAAGCTTAACCAGAGCCTTCTTCTCATCCAGCTTTCCGTTTTTATCGAAGCATTCGGAAACGATCTCCTTCACCTTGTTTCCGTTCTGAAGGGATCTGATCATATCTCCTGTCTGCTTTGCCTCAATGTCTACATCCGGCATCTCTTCGTTAATGTTCTTAAGTCCGAAGGAGATATTCTCATAAACCGTCATGTTGGGCCACAGTGCATAGTTCTGGAACAGGAAACCAACCTTACGTTTGTTTGGCGGAACATTGATACCGGCATCCGAATCAAATACAACTGTATCTCCGATGGTGATCCTTCCTTCAGTTGGTGTCTCAAGTCCGGCTATCATTCTAAGGATAGTGGTCTTACCGCAACCTGAAGGTCCCAGAAGTGTTATGAATGAATTGTCAGGGATGTTCAGGCTTACATTATCTACACCGAAAAACTTTCCCCATCTCTTTGTGATATTTTCCAACTTAATCTCAGGCATGATTACTTTCCTCCGATTCCACTGTCAAGACTTGCTCCTGTCAGCTTATTTACCAATGTATTGAATACCAAAATCGTCACTATCAAAATAAGGTTGATGGCACTTGAGAATGCATAAAGTCCCATCTCATCAAAATAGTCAAGTGTTGTTGACAGGATGAAGCCCTGTGTACAAAGCAGCAGGAACAGTGACAATTCACGGAGACATGTCATAAACGGAAGCATGTATCCGCTGATGATTGATGATTTCTGGATAGGAATGATGATCCTCGTCATTCTCTTGATCCATGGCGTGTTCTGAATGATGGCCGCCTCTTCCAGCTCATTACTTATCTGAAGCATGGAGTTAAGCGAGCTTCTCGACGCAAACGGTATGTACTTAACAACACCTGCGATGATGAGCAGTGTGTAAGTATTGAACAGATTGATGTGCTCGTTTGAGAACAGAATGAAGAATGCTGCACCAACTGCAATTGATGGCATAAGATATGGCAAGAAGGCTACATTGTTAACGTAGTTTGCCCACTTGCTTCTTCTATTCTTGGCAACCGCATAACCTATAAGTGTTCCGATGGTTCCTGCTATAAGGGCACATACCACTGCAAGAAACAGGGTTCCGAAGAATGCATGCCAGATGGTCTTGTTGTAAAGGATACCGGGCTGACCATACATTCCGTTCTCGGTAATGTTTTCATTTGTCATCCACCACTTGGTAGTGAGATGCGCCATATTTCCTGTGTACAGGAAGCTGTAGTCTCCGGGGTTCGGAAGGAATGTCTCCAGCGCGAAGAGGATGATAGGCCAGATACTTGTGAAGAAGGTTATCAGTATAAAGATGATTCCCACAATATATTTTCCGGCATTACCGATTGAGATCTTTGTAAGCTGTCCTGACTTTCCTGTTACGGTTGTATAGTTCTTACGACTCTTCAGACTCATCTGGTTCATGCCCAGGATCAGAACTCCAAATACCATCATGATGATGGCAAGGATACTTGCTTCACCGGTGTACTTACTGTTCAGTGAGATGTACTTTGTTGAAAGTGTTGTAAGGTTCAGGTAGTGAGGAACCGGATAACTTCCCATGGCGCTTCCGAAAACCAGAAGGATGGTTGACAGGATAGCCGGCTTGATCATTGGCAGTG
>JAGAGL010000011.1:0-4016 GCA_017627595.1 Oribacterium sp.
GAAAGCGGAGCTGTTTGGCAAAGTAAGAAGCGGACAGGTCCGTTTTTTATTGGGATCAACGCAGAAGATGGGAGCCGGTACGAATGTGCAGGACAGGCTGATAGCACTTCATCACTTGGATGTGCCATGGAGACCGTCTGATGTAGGACGGATTTTGCGGACATTCAAAATCAAAAAGAATGTGGAAACTCGTGTTAGTAAAGTAGCGTACTCTAAGTACTCGAACAGAGAATAATCCTGTTGGAGTACATTGGAAACTCGTGGTATGTACTCTAAGTACTCCAAGTACTCGAACTGATTTAAGATATCCATGCTAAATCAAAGAAAGGAGCATGGATATGAAGACAGTAGAGTTCAAAACCACTGATGGGAGGACAAAGTATTACCTTGCCGGGGAAGATGGTCTCCCAGTGGAGCCAGTGATGAAATTCCTGAAGTTCAGGGATGCCGCTGGCTATGCAAGGAATACGCTCAAGGGAGAGTGTATACACCTGATGCACTACTTTGAGTTTCTGGAAGAAAGGGGGACGCAGTACGAAAAGGTAACGATAGATGACCTGGCCAGGTTTGTTGGCTGGCTTAAGAACCCGGACATTGAAAAGAAGATAGTTGCATTCAGGGAGAAACCTGCACATGCGGCAGAAACGATCAACAAGCACGTTGATACGGTAATAGCATTATATGACTACCTGATGAGGCACGAAGGAATGGCGAATCGGTTATCCGAGAAGTTGGTGGTATTCGTCAAGAATCCAAGTCCGGCGTACAGGAGTTTCCTGTACGGGATTGCAGACAGTAGGCCGGCAAAGAGCCATATGCTGAAGATGCCTGTGTCCAAGAGGGTGGTAAAGACTGTCAGGAAAGAAGACGCTGTTGTCCTTTTGGAGGCATGCCATAACCTGAGGGATTACTTCCTGCTATCCCTTCTGTTTGAGACAGGGATGAGAATAGGCGAGGCATTGGCGCTTTGGCTTGAGGATTTCGATATATCCGGGAAGAAGATTCACATCTGTGACAGGGGGGAATTAGAGAACCTGGCAGAGATAAAGACCGTTGAAAGCCCCAGGATACTGGACTGCACGAATGAACTGATGGATCTCTTTACAGAGTATGTTAGCACGTATCATGATGCGGATGTTGAAACAAACCATGTGCTGCTTAAGATTCGCGGAGACCATAAAGGCATGGCAATGGAGTATGAGGATGTAGATAACCTCTTCCGTGCCCTCAGAAAGAGAACCGACGTATATGTCACGCCCCATATGTTCCGTCATACATCCTTGAGCCTGCTTCACGCCGCGGGATGGAATCCGGAGCTCTTGAAGGAACGTGCCGGACACAGGAACATTTACACCACCCTGAATACATATGTGCATCCGACAGAGGAAGAAGTCGCCGAAGCCTTCCGTAAAGCATCAGACAACCTCAGAATGCCGGGAATCGGGAAGGAGGCTGATCGGTAATGGAAGCAGCTGCTATAGCGTTCCCGAGTCTGTATCTGGTTGATGACACGGATGAGAAATATAAAGAGATGACCGCATACCTGTCATCAGAAGACGGCTACTGGCTGAACAATGACATATGGAAGATGCAGGACAGTGCGTTCACGGAAGCCGGGATAAAAGTTCCCAAACAGAAAGTGCCAAAGAAAGGATGTACCATTGCCGATTTTTCTGAATACCCTTCCAGGAGGTTGAAAACCGAGGCAAAATACCATCTGTTACACAGCCTGAAAGAGAAGTATATCACTGTTGTCGGTGTCGGTCATAACTATACCTGGGCAATCCGTAACTTATGGAGATATCTGCCGGAGGATACAATCAGTTTCAGCATGGTTGATATACCGTCGTTCGATGATTGCCTTCCTGAACTTCCGAAAACGGAACAGATCCAGCTGACAGCCGTCGTACGGCAGATATGTGGGTTTATCAAGGATTTCTACGATGACACTCCGGAGACGGAAAAGGATGTATGGCATGCTTTGAACATCAAGGGCGCCAGACTTTCGGCGTCAATGAAACGCCGGAGTCCCAGCATGAACTTTACGGAGATTCCGGAGTATTACCGTCCTATGGTAAAACGCTTTATGAAACGTCTGGTCATCAAGCGGAGCTGGTCATACTGTAGAGAACTTTTGATGTACATACGATATTTCTTCAAGTCCTTCTACGCACATGATCGTCATGATGGATTTCTTGATGAACTTAGCCGCAAGGATATGGAAGAATACTTTGGATGGGTTGCCGCCGATTATGCCGACAAGAACGCAACCTTCCGTAGCAAGGCAGTTTCGTTTATCCGCACGTTCCTTGACTATATACAGCTTTCGGAATACCCGGGAGTTCCGAAGAAGGACATAGACAAGCTGATCTTTGACGATGACATACCCAAGAGGGAGCGTTCGGAAGATACGATGGCTAAAGTCAAGTATGTTCCTAAGCCTGTAAGGGATCAGATAGACGCATCCGTAAAGGAAATCGATCCCCCGGAAATGATTCCGGTTTATGTTCTTCTGAGGGAGACAGGATGGCGCGGAACTGATGTGCTTGATCTGAGATATGACCGTTGCCTTGATTATGTGTGGAACGACAAGGAGCAGTCCTATGTGCCATATCTATGCGGTGAGATAACAAAGACCGGAATACCGATGCTGAAGATCCCGCTCAGAAATGAAGTGGGTGAGATGGTCAAGGAGCTCATAAAAACCGCACGTGAGAAGAGTACGGAAGACAATAACCCCGACAGATATCTATTCAACACATACGAAGGCAGATGCAAGGGGCTTCCTTATTCAAAAGTGGCATTTACTGATGCGGTACAGGAACTCATAGACCGCAAAGAGATCAGGGATGCTGACGGGGCTATATATCATTTCAAAGCCCATAGCCTGAGGCATACGCGGGCAAGTGAGTACACGGAGCAGGATATGCCGATTGGTGTAGTACAGCAGATGCTCGGGCATTGCAGTTTGCAGATGACCCTCCACTATGCCAAGGTTTCTGAAAACAAGCTGTATGAGAAATGGAAGGAAACGGAAGAACTTGGTCTGTTAACCATCAAGGCTAAAAGACCTGATGAGAAACAGAAGGCCGACAAAAAGACCGTGGATTATAAAAAGGTCAAGGCTAACCTGGATGCGGTGAAGGTGCCGTTTGGCACCTGTTTCAAACCTTCAAAGCTGGGCTGTAAGCAGCAGATAAATCACTGCCTTGGGTGTGGAAGCTTTTGCAGCTGCGAAGATGATATACCGGAGTATGAAGCGGAGATTGCACGTATAAAGGAAAAGATACAGCTTGGAGAGGAAATCGGACGTAACGATTGGGTCACAAAGAATCAGGAGTATCTGTCTGTTCTTGAAAAGATGGTTTTTCGGATCAGGGCTGAAAAGATAGTCCATAAGAATGGATCGACCCGGGAGGATAGAGATGTCTGAACGGGCGGAGCGATTAAGGGGAAGTTGGATTTCAAGGACATCAGATTCTGTACAGAAAGCCCGATCAGCCATAAATCAACTGATTGCCCTAGAGGATGAAGTGACTTTTGCGGCGGTACATAAAGTAAGTGGGGTATCCAAAAACTTTTTGTATAACAACGCAGAAATACGTAAAGAAATAGAAAATGCAAGAAAAGACACTCATGAGATAGCGGAGATAAAGAGACAAAAAAGGCTTAAAACAAAACAGTCGAGGGATGTGGTCTTGGAAGCAAAAGATCGGCGAATTAAAAAACTTGAAGAAGAGAATCGCCGACTAAAACTGGAATTGGATACCCTACGTGGGCGTCTATATGATACAACAACGTAGTTCGAGTACGCGTACTCGAACTGAAAATACAGTGTTTTCGGGGCTTTAAGCCCCGGAACACGAGTTACAATATGGAGGTAACAGACAATGGCAAAATCATTATTTGAGGAACTGGGCGGCAAATACGAAAGGCAAGGGGATTATTTGATACCGTGCTTAACTGTACCCGCCGAAGAAGAACAGGCAATAGGCATCTGGGGGCAACGGCATTTA
>JAGAGL010000091.1:0-18931 GCA_017627595.1 Oribacterium sp.
CATATCACTTATGTACAAAACTATTTTTGTTCATATCTGTTTTTGTTCATTTATGGAAAGTATGAACATAACCCTCTAACCCTTGAAAAATCAGCATTCCAAGGGTTAGAATATGTTTTGTCCGTAACTTTTTGGAAAAATAAAATCCTCCATATTCTTTGATAAAAGTGTTTACTGGTTCCTGTCCGAACCCGTCGACTGATTCGGACTGATACGGCCGTATCCGCCCTTTTCAGGGCATAGAAAAAGACTCTGTCTTACCGACCTTTATCGCCGGTAAGAAGAGCCTTATTCTTCGTTCATGTTGATGACATCGTACTTGTCATCCGGTTTCAATATTAAGTTTTTTCTGCGTTTGAGGAACTTCTCGATGTCGAACCAGTTCCTCTTGTCATAATCTGCTGTCAGCTTATAGTTTGGATGCTGCGTCAGATCATACTTATCTGACAGAAACGGTTTTACGCCTCGCACCTGCACGATGCATTTGCCGCCGTCCATCACCGCCAGTTCATCGATACTCATCAGATCTCTGCAACATTGTCAAGTGAAGAGTTCAAATTTCTGTTGAAAAATCATTACTTCTTGCATATAATAAGGTTGAGAAGGTAGGCAGAAATGCCGATAAGAAAAAAAGGAGGTGCCGATATGGCTACATCAAGCATTTTTCATAATGTAAAAATAGATACCCCAGAAAAGGCCGAGGCTTTTGTTGCTGCTCTTGAGGCATCCGAAAAAGAACCCTGGGTAAGGATCAGCCCTGAGCGTCATGTTGTTGAAACTGATCCCTCTGTCATAAGAAGGATAATGGAAACAAACAAAAGAAACCGGGAGACCATAAAATGAGCTATACTGTTCTTAATATTCTTGATATTATAGAGGATAGCGGAGAGGACAACATTAAAGAGGCTCTCTCCGCTTTTTCTTGTCCTCTAAATACGGAAATAGAAACCTTTGCACGAAGCAAGGCGATAGACTTTGCAAAAAGGAAATTGTCTATATCATATATAGTATTTGATAATCTTGATTCTCAAATCGTAGGATATTTTACTCTTACTCACAAAGCGATTGACATTAAAGGCGAAAATCTAAGCAATACAAGCCGCCGCAAGCTAAGTAACCACGCCCGTTATGAAGATGATTCTGATACATATTCCACATCAGCATTCTTACTTGCCCAATTTGGCAAGAACTACGGTGTAGATGCCGGAAAGCGCATAACCGGCACCCTACTCATGGAATTTGTTATGGATATTTTGAAAGACATCCAGCATCGTATCGGCGGCGGTGTCATATATCTTGATGCTGAAGAACGCCCTGAACTTAAAGAATTTTACGAAAACAGAGCAAATTACAAGTTATTTGGTGAACGATACTCTGATGCGGATAATATTAAATACTTGCAGTATATGCGATTTTTATAAAACATAAGATCAGCAGGTGAGATTTATACGTCCCACCTGCCAATCATTTTATCTTAACAAGAAACACGCCGATATAGGATATTGTGTAAGCCGTCCATCTTTAACACTATCAATCGTCATTCTGACTTCATCCATTCCCGGAGAGAGTTTGCCATAGAGCCATAGGCTCTGCATTTTTTACCGGGACATCACAATACCCGATACATTCGCCGATATAATCTTTATCCGCATCACAGAAAGGTCGATATTCTTTATTATCAGTCTTAAGTATGGAACATCCATCTAAAACGCCGTGTGAAAATGCGATTGGATCATCAGGCAATTTAGTCTTTCCTCCACACCCTGTGACTGAGATGAGTAAAAGTACTATAAATGCTAAAGATATTCTTCTTTTCATACCTTCGCCTCACAATACCCAATCACAGCCACAATTCTTCCGTCCATCATAAGGAAAGCAATCTTCTTCCCTTCCGAAATCAATTCCTTAACACATGACTTCTGATTTTCATCAAGTTTCACAGGCATGCTCTCCCGAATAATCGTATAACCTTCAGGAATCTGCTTTCCACTATAGTCATCAAGGAAAAGCTTCTCTATCATACATAACGGCAGCTCGCTCTCCTTAAGGCAAGAGAAAATATCTTTTATCAATTTTGCTGTCAATAACTGGCTCCTTTATAATGCTTATTTGCCCAATACGGAAATACCCTGCAATAAACTGCTTATATCCAATCCTCTGTTAGCTCTATACTGCTGCACAAACTTACTTGCCGCCTTAACCATCCTGCTACTAAAATCCTCCGGAACAGGATCTTTTTTATACTTCTCTAACAGATCCTTTACTTCCTCGGCTATCTTTCCTCTGCCGCCACTTATATCTGAAACCTTTTTCGCGTGAGCCGAAAGAATATCCATGACATGCTTATCACGATTTGAGGCATATCTATCAGCATAATCCTTGTATGCCTTGTCCAGTTCGTTAAATTCTTCCTCCATCGTGAGCTTACGATACCCACCTTCAGCCGTCTTATCCTCCACATAGATTTCTCTCGTTCCTGCTTCATGCCCTTTTATAATCTCATCATAAAGCGATGCATACGCTTTCAATAAATTATCAGCTGTATCTGATACAGAAAAGAATTTACGCAGTGAATATTCACCATTAGCATCCTTGTCGCCATATATAGACGGCATCCTGCTTGCAAGCTCGTGGCTGTAATCTGTCATAATATGATCATTCTTCACCGTCTGCTGCCTATTCTTTGCCTTATCTATCCAACCGGGATCTGTCTTTGCCTTATCGCTCATCCACTTCCACATATACCTGAATCCGGCATCCATGCCCTCTTTTGTACCTGTGGCAAGTCCTTCCTTCTCAATTTTCTTCATTTCTTCATAAGCCTTAGGATCATAAACCTTCATCAAGGCTTCTGTATCATCCCCATGCTTTTCATTCATTTTAGCAAGCTGTTCTTCCGTCAGCGGCTCCGGTCCCTCCAACTGTATCATCATATCCTCCGGTATTTCCCGATGATCTTCTGGGAAATCCATCATTAGCTTATGATCCGCTAACTTCGCCATACCATCGCCGGAAAATTCCACTATAACATTATCTCCATACATGGATGAAATCTCATTCACCGCTCGCATGGTTTCTTCCTTGGACATTTTATCCATTATCTTATTGCCCTTTTCATCTGTGGTATTGAACTGATAACGGACAACGGTGTCCTTTTGTCCTGAAGCAGTGCCATAATTCTTAATCTGCTCTGTTCCTTTATAAAACTGACTGTAATTTGTATTTATTCCTGCCATAATCAATCCCTCCGTCCTTAAACGGTAGTGTCAAATTAACTACCCTTTTTTTAGTTCTAAAACCTTGATTTATCGGGAGTTCAAAATAAAAAGAGCATTGACCTCCCTTTTTGGTATAATGTCAGCGACCAAACTCACAAAATAACCCGGAGACAATGCTCGTGAACATTATACTTTATTTACTTCAAATCATTCAACAACTCTATCAACAAAACTGCTGGCTGATTAATTTCATCTGCAGATATATACCTCTAAAGCAGTGGGCTTTCGATGATTCTCATTCTCCCAAATATCAAAAGTTCAAAGTCGATGAACTCCCTAAGATTGTCTATTACCATCAGGATTGGGACTGGAAAGATCTCAATAACTACTATGCCCAGCGCTATGGTAAGGCCATCAAACCGATCAAGCGCCGCTCTGAATGCGATATTCCAGAGGACTGTACCTGTCCTTCATGCCATGCCCCACAGCCTTATCTTTACAAGAACAATGGTAAGGCAGGACAGCTCATGTGTAAGATCTGTCAGACTGCTTTCAATCCCGGAGACAACCGCTTTGATAATCAAATGTCTCTAAAGTGCCCTCACTGCCAGCATACCCTTGTTCGGAAGAAAGACCGTAAGCATTTCGTCATCCACAAATGCGTTAATCCCAAGTGTCCCTACTATCTCCACAACCTCAAGAAAGTCGACAAGGAAGATCTTGCTGAAGACCATGGAAAGAACAAATATAAGCTCCACTACATCTACCGCGAATTCACGATAGATTTCTTTAAGATGGACCTAAACTCTCTCCCCAAGAATGCATCGTCGCTTAAGTTCAACAAACACAATGCTTACATCATGTCCCTCTGTCTTACATTCCACGTTAATCTCGGATTGTCTCTACGCAAAACAAGGCAGGCATTATCAGACCTGTATGGTATATCCATATCCCATCAGCAGATAGCGAACTACTGCAAAACGGCAGCCATATGCGTCAAGCCTTTTGTCGATAACTATCCCTACGAGAAAGGTGCTGCTTTTGCTGCCGATGAGACCTACATCAAAGTCCGTGGCATTAAAAGCTATATCTGGCTCATAATTGATGCTGCATCCAGAGCCATCATTGGCTATCAGGTATCTGATAACAGAGGCGTTGGTCCATGCATCCTCGCCATGAGAATGGCCTTAAAAGGTATCACTGAACTTCCCAAGAACTTTAAGTTTATAGCTGATGGTTACAGTGCCTATCCTTTAGCTGCACAGCAGTTTTTCCACGAGTTTGGAGAAAAGTTCAAGTTTGAAATCACTCAGGTAATCGGTCTCCAGAACGAAGACGAAGTATCCAAGGAATACCGTCCTTTCAAGCAGATGATTGAGCGACTTAACCGCACTTATAAAGCCTCATATCGCATTACCAATGGATTCGATAATTACGATGGTGCCAACTATGATCTGACTCTCTGGGTTGCGTATTATAACTTCCTGAGGCCGCATAAGCACAATGGTTACAGGCCTCCAGTTGTAGATGAGATTCTGTCAAAGGCTGAAAACATGCCCGCTAGGTGGCAGCTGATGATCTACTTCGGTCAGAAGAAGATACTTGAACTTCAGGCTGCCAGCTGATTGTTCTTAGATTCTGAGCCCGAGGTATTAACCTAGCCACCGCTTTAGCGGCTTGCCCTTGATGGCACAAAAAATAACTGCTACACTGCTGCAAACGACGGAGAAAATCTGATTGTTCTTGAGTTCTTCGCCGTCGGTGATTAACCGTCAGCAGTTATTTTTTGTGCTGTCAAGGGTGGCGTCCGGCTACCTCAACCTATATATCTGCAATTTTCAAGGTTCATCTGAGCCTATTTTTTTGACTCAGTTTTTTCATAGATCATTTGACACTATCCCTTAAACAATATAATCAATCTTCTTCGTTGACAGATTCACTCCATCTGAAATAATCGCGCCATCCACCTTTTCTCTTGTAACGCCATCCACGGCTCCTGCCGGAATCGGCTTTCCAAAATCCCATGACGGATCAGCTTCTTTACAAGCAGAAATCATAGCTTGCCTGTACTGACGCTCATATTGCGAAAGTGTCCATGTTCCCTTAAGGCGTTCATTTTTAGGAACGCTTCGTTGATAAGCCTGAAAGACTTCTGATCTTTTTGTAGTTCTTCCATTCAGTTTGCCATTCTCTTCCAGAAAATGCCTCTTTGTCTCATCAAACATCTTTTGTCGGGCATCCTCAGAAACATTGATAATTTTATGTCGTTCAGATACAGGAATACCATTAACACACATACCTGCGATTCCCGTTCGTGGATTTATATAATCGCCATCTGCATCAAAGCTCTTCATATAATTTTTGATTACCAATTGCTGATGCGGATCATTCAGATTCATAGGCATACCCTTGTTAGCAACTCCCAGCATTTTCATAGCTGCTTTATATTGCTTACTGCTTGTATCAATGCCTCCAAAACCGCCCCACTGACCAAAGTTGAAACCACTCATTCTTATATTCATATAACCATCTCCATTTCATTATCTTGAATTTGCCATTGTCATTCGATAACAGCCTTCGCCAGACATACCATTATCAGACTGTCAGATTGATTCGGCTTCCTGCGTCTATTCCGCTAATTTCATTCTCCGAAATCGTTTCAGCTTTCCCATTTGCTATTGCTGAAACAACCTCATCTGCACTGTTTCCTTCAGCAAGCATAAGCTCCATACGTTCTTTTTCCACTGCTCTCTTTTCAGCCTGCTTTTCTTCTAATGCTTCCTGCTTTTCTATATCTTCTTTTTTCTTCGCTTCAGCTTTCTCCTGCTTTTTCTTTTCGATTCGCTTTTCTTCAAGCATTTTCTGCATCTTTTCTTTTGTTCCCGGTCCCTCACCCGTCTTGCTTCCAACACTCCAATATGTCACTTTTCCCTCTTTATCAATTTTGACCCCGGATGCAATATATTTGCTGCCCGGTTCTGATTCGATAGCCTCTTTAATCTCCTTTGAAGCGTTTGGAACATCCTCTATAACCTTTTCATACTTTGCGGCTGTAGCAGGATCCTTTGCCATTTTGTCAATAACACTCTGTGAAATGACAATATTATTCCCGCCACTGCTTCCAAGCATATAAGAGCGCTCCTGCTTCTCATTCTTAAAATCAGCAACAGTAATATTTATGTTCGGGTACTTCTTCCGCAAATCGTTCAGATATTCCTTTGATGTTTGCGAAGTCGATTCAGCCTGCTTTGTGCTCGCCGCACTCGAAGTCTCAGACGCAGATTTTGTTTCCTTCGTCTGCTTTACCTCTTTTGAATTTGCGTAGGTGCTTGCATAGCTCCCATACACTCCGTTAATATCCATTGCCATAATCATCGCCCTCCTTTGGCTTTTCGTGAAATCCTTTTCGTCATATAGACATATAATCTGCCTCTGATTTTGCTATCGACAGATACATCGGCTCATTTTAGAGCCATTTCCTATAACGACCAAAATACGCCCTAAAACGACCATTACTCATATGATAACCACTGCTGTAAATTCTTTATCATCACATGATATTGCAAAACTGCCGCCATATTTCTCTACAGTTTCTCTCACATTTGAAAGCCCTATCCCGTGTCCTTCCTGCAACCTATCCACAATCGAGTTATTCTTTATATGCACCGGCGACAAAACAGGATTTTGAATTATAATAACTGTTTCTCCATCTATATCAGACAGCTTTACCTGTATTGCCGTATTTTTCCCATTTTCCGCTATTTTTTCGCATTCATGGATAGCGTTTTCGAGAAGATTTCCGAACACCACTACAATATCTTCATCACTGAACCTGATATGTTCCGCTAACCCTACGGAAATAATAATCCCTATGCCTTTGCTCTTTGCAATTCGATATTCCTGATTTAGCACTGCATTTATAACCGGGTGTCCCGTATTTACCTCTGATGCTTCTACGGAAATACTTTCTGTCAGCTCCCTTGTAAGAGCTCCTGCGGCATCAAAGTTCCTACTGTCAATCAACTCCGACACAGTAAGTAACTGCTTCTTATAATCGTGCAGCTTCTTCCCTTGCCTTTCATATAATGCCTGCATATCACAGAACATCTGAAGCTGATTTTGTTTATTGTGTAGCTGAATCTCGGATTGGTACAGTTTTTCCTCTTTTTGCAGAGAGTCCTGCAGGAAGAAAAGTGCGACAACATTCAATACAACAATACCCATCGAAACAAAGAAATAAAACAGTGGTGTTTCATCACCCGAAAGGAAAAGATAATAAAAATAAATGCCTACCATCCCTGAAAATACCGGCAGCCACACAAAATTTTTCCATATGATCCTGTCCTGTTTAAATAGCCGTTTAATGTCGGGAAGGCTCTTCCACAAAAAGCTGATTAACCCAAGCCACAACAGGCGTATTCCAATCCATGTAAAGAAGCTTATCCTTGTTTTCTCTATTCCAAAAAGACACGCATAGGCACAGTCCACGAAAAACAACAGAATATAATTGAGCACCGAAAAAAAGAAAGCAACCATAGGAGCAGCAAGGTAGAATATCCTACACACAACAGTTAATGCCACAACCAATATCAACGATTTGATAATATTACCATATTGAGGGAATACGAAGGTGGAAGCCTTTTCTATCCCTATGGAACAAAAGAATAATAAGGGATAGAGAAGCCATTTATATTTCCACTCCCTTATATCCAGAAAGACGTCGAAGAACCACACCCATCCGAATACTTCAAAGGCACTCATCATATAATCTAAAAAATTCATCATAATGATTTCCCCACATACAAGGCTCTCTCTACCTTTACCTTCTTATATCTCGCCTTTGGTATCCTGATCTCCACTCCCGTATCAAGTGTAAGCATATAGCTGTTGATACTGCGGATATGCTTCATATTGACTAAAAAACTCTGATGCACCCGCAGGAAGCCATAAGGCTTTAGCTTATCCTCCAGATCGTCCATGCTCTCATAAATTTGATAATCCTGCGCTTTAAGGTGGATCACGCTTTTATGCCCGGTAATTTCAATGTAAATTATTTCCGCCAGCTTTATATCCACATCCCCCTCAACACAGGCGAAGACCATATTTTTACTCTTTTTCTTAAGTTGTCTGCATATATCATCCATGCATTCCGTAAAGGTCTTATCAAGATCATCCTTCACAAGAAAGCGGTTCGCCCTGACTTTGTAGCCGTCCAAGGCATAGCTCATATAGGCGGTCACTAAAATGATCGGAACTTCCTCATTCCGCTCCCTGACCTTTTCGGCTAATTTCAGACCGTCCATGTCCTCCATATTGATGTCAAGGAAGATGATGTCCGGTAAGTGCTTTGCTATGCCTGCAAGAAAGTCCTTACCACGCTCATAGCAAAACACCTCAGCTCCAATATGCCGTTCCCCATCATATTGCTCTATCAGGCTCCGGAGCCTCGCTATATCCCTTTTATCATCGTCACAGATCAGTATATTCATACGCCACCTTCCTGTTATCCCTATCAATATATTATCGGCTCATTTATGAGCTTACTTTCGTCCCATTTCCTAAATCGACCAAAATACACCCTAAAACGACCATAGAAGATATAAAATTCGTTTTCAGATACAAATACAGCCCACAATCCGTATAAGATCATGGGCTGCCCTGTAGCTAGTTCTTCTGTGCATTATCCGTCAATCTCACCGACAAAGTTATAAACAATCCTGACCTCCTGCACCTTTTCTCCGTCTTTCTTCTGTGCCTCACCTATAAAAATACGGTTGATCAGGCGGTTTAACACGGCTTCATCAAGCTCCCGGATTGCCCCCATCTTACGTATCTCCCTTATGAAGAGCCTTATATCGCCCTCCTGAGCGTCCGTTTCATCAAGATGCTTGGAAAGCTCCCGCATCCGCTCCTCGTTATCCGCCTGCTCCGCTTCAAGATCGCCCAGCATCTTCACAAAACGCTTCTCCGTAAGGATTCCCTTTGACTTATCCGCATAGAGGCTCCCGATAATGCCGTCAATCTCCTCATTACGGCTCTGAAGCCTGCCATACTCCTTTTTAAGCTCAGTAAAGTCGGTGCGGTACTGCTTTTCCATGCGCTTTGCAAGCCTGTTATAGAATGCGTCCGCATCCTTCATCGCCTCCGCCGCAAGCTCCTGTATGTCCTTTAATACAAGGTCATGGAGTGCCCTTGCTTCGATCTTATGGCTACTGCAGGTATCCCGCCCAAGGCGATTATAGGTCTGGCAGATATAATACGCCTTATCTATCGGCTCCCGCTTTTTCTTTGTGGAACGGTTCTTATCTGTCCTCCCTACCTTTTCATAGCGAACCTGCATGGATTTCCCACAGGTGGCACAGTACACCATGCCATGAAATATATTCTGATAAGGACAGGTGTTGCCCTGCATGATCGGCGGTCTGCGGTCGATCAGCTCCTGCACCCGCTCCCAGTCCTCCTTGCTGATGATAGCTTCGTGACAGTCCTCTATGACCTCACGCTCCTCCCTTGGGATGATATTGTAGGTATTGGAGCGGATTGCCTTCTGGTGCGTCTTACAGACCACATGAGCGCCCTTATAAAAGGGATTTCTAAGGATGGTGCTGATACGGCTCACGCTCCATGCGTAATAGTTCACATCGCACTCCGTGTTCGCCTTTACCTTTGTGATGGGGACTCTTTCCTCCATAAGCTGCTTCGCAATACGCATACAGCCGTTACCGTTAAGGGCAAACTCGTAAATATGGCGGATAACCTGAGCCTCCTCCTCGTTGATGATCAGGTGTCCTTTGTCCGCCGGGTCACGCATCAAGCCAAAGGGTGGTCTGCCGCCGCAGAACTTCCCCTGACGGGAGCGTGTCATGATCCCCGCAAGCACCTTCTTCGATATGTCACGGCTGTACATATCGTTTAAGATGTTCTTAAAGGGCGTGATGTCCATCTGCTGACGGGTAAGGGAATCCACCCCGTCCGTGATCGCTATGTACCTTACATTATATTTTGGGAAGAATACCTCGATATAACTGCCGGACTCCAGATAATTCCTCGCAAGACGAGAGAGATCTTTGGTTATCACCGTTCCGATCTTCCCCTTTTCAATGTCAGAGAGCATACGCTGGAAGTCCGGGCGGTTGGAATTTCTTCCGGTGTAGCCGTCATCCACGTAATACTCGCAAGGGTAAAGACCGTGCTTGTCTGCGTAGTCCTTAAGCATCAGCTTCTGATTGCTGATACTCATGCTCTCATTATCCCGCCCGTCCTCAATGGAAAGGCGGCAGTAGAGGGCAGTTACCTTTGTGATTGTCTGATTTTTCCTGTTCATGCTCTTATCTCCTTTGCACGAACAGGGACACGATAGAAGTATAGTACCATGTCCCTGTCCGCTGTTCAAGTGCTTTTTATACAGATTTATGCAGTGTTTACGGTGCTTTTAAGTACATCTCCATGCCCGGTGTCCGCCGCATGGTCGCTGCGCCATTTCTCATAGCCGTCGCTTGCCTGACGCTCCACGATGGAGCCGAAAGCATCCGCCATGCTCTGGGAGCCGCCAAACTCTCGTACCACAATAAATCTTGTAGGTTTCTTACCTGTTGTATGATCTATATTCTCCATAATGACCTCCCGCTAAATGCTGATTCCTCTGCTTTTCTTCTGTGTTTTCACTGCCTGCCTTTTATGGCTTTCCTCTGTCTTCCTTTGCTCGGTTTTCCCCTTTTGCAGCCTGTCGGACAAGGATTTATCCGCCGTATGGCTTTTGGCAGTATTAACGGCTTCCTGACCTCGCTCATAGAAGCGGATCGGGGGTAATTCTGCGTCTTCTCCCACACGCTTCCCGATAGCATAATCAACCGCCTTCCTGATCTCCTTAAGCTGCCGAAGCTCTGATTTAATCACGCCTATCCCATCGGTTTCTTTACTCAGCTTTTCCCTATCTGCTTCTAAGCTGCTTTCCCAGCCCTTTAAGAAAAACTGAGGCTCATCAGTAAGTGCCATACCGGAGAAAAAGCGGCTGGCGGCATGGTAGCGTTTCAGTTCCTTTTCATGCTCCTTCTGGAACTTCTTCTTAGCCGTAGGGAAGAAAATCTTCTGTGACTGCTCATAGATTTCCCGTGTTTCCATGAGGGCTTTGCAGTTCCTGACCTTATCGCTGTAGTCCTTGACTGATCCCTTGAGCTGGTTTATGCGTAGCTGCTTCTTTTCCGCTGAGTCCGTAAGATAAGCAATACGCCGTTCAAGTTCCGCAGGAGTAGTAAGCTTCCGCTCCTGCACATAGGCTATGACCTTCGCCATCAACTGTAAGTTGCTTTTCTTGGCATTCTGTACCCCATGAGTATAGGTGGCTGCCACCTCATTGCGGTAATCAAAGTATTCCGTGATAAGGTTGCCGAGAGTAGGATCGCTTAACCTGTTAAGCTCCGGTTTGATCTTCTTAAACCACTCCGCAAGCTCCTTCAGCTTGCTAATGATGTCTTTCAGCGCACGGTTAGTTGCTTTCACAAAACGGTTATGTTCGCCCTTTTGTGTGGTAATGCCCCTTGCCTCCATACGGCGCACGGCTGAGCCTTCGTGTACCTGCGGTATCAGGTCAAGCCCTTGCTCCTTATAAGAACGATGATCTATGCGACAGGACAGACCTTTTTCCTCAAATTTTTCATTGACCATTTCCGCCCAGCGTTTCCTCCAATGCTCCAAGGTTTCGGGACTTCCCCAATCCGTAGTTGGAATGGAATTAAAGACATATTTGCCCTTTTCATCTCTCACTCGATCCCCATTCTCATCAAGGGTATATTCACGGTGCTGCTTTTCTCCCCATCTGCCCTCTTTAAGATACGGACGGATGGGAGAGAGGACATGAAAGTGGGGATTTTTAATGTCATCCCCATGCTTTCCCGGAGCATGGATGGCTATATCGCAGATCATCCCCCTGCTTACAAGCTCCTCCTGCACATAGCGCCTTGCAAGTGCAAGATTTTCCTCGTATGTAAGCTCATTCTGGAGTGCTATGTCAAAGCTGTAGCATAGCTGCGCCTTTGGGTGCTTTTCCTGCTTTTCAAGTTCATTCCAAAGTGCCTCCCTGTCCTTAAAACGCTCCAGCACATAATCCGGCAGCATGATCTCCGTGTGGAGTATGCCATGTTTTTTCGTATAATCGTGTGTCTCACCGTAATAATCGCAGTAGAGCTTTTCCCCGGAACGATATGCCGCAGCAGCCACGGCGGAATACCCCTTACTGCGCCCTAACGGATTGACATGGAAATGATAAGTTGACATCATGCACCGCCTTTCTGGATGGTAGGCAATTTCGTTTTTTCCGTGGAATTGTCGCTATGGCTTTTATCTGATCCTTTACCCTCTGTGGACATCTGGGCAGTTGCAAAAATCCTTGCCTGCCTGCTCATTTCATCGCACAAGCTCTTACGATGATTTTCATCATCAAAGAACTTTTCCAAAGCAAGGTAAAAAGCCCTCTCTCCCATTTCCTTTACTTCCGGCACAATGCTTTCTATCGCCTCTCCCCTTGTGATAAGTCTGTGTGTGCGGTTTCTGCGTGATACGGACTGGGCGTACTCCTTGCGGTTCTCTGTACGCTGCATACGGTGGCGGAGCTGCTCCTGCTCATGCTCCTTCTGTTTATATTCTTCCAATAATTCTTCCTTTGTTTTGCTCATATCTGTCAGCCTCCTTTGCTGAAAAATCTGTGAAGTTATGGTTATGAAAATAATTAGTGCAGGCAGGTGAATTTGAATCTGTACTTTTTGCACTGCACTTGGACATTTCTGCCTGCTTATGGCTCATATCTGCGCCGTGGTATGGACATACCGTAGGCGCATGGATGAGCCGTGTTATGGGGATAGCTGCGAAGCAGCGAAAGGGGCCTGCCCCTTTACCGGAGCCGCAGGCTACGCAGCGAAACCGGCATTCGGATGACGGCTTCGCCAGCCACCGGCAGGTCGCGCGGCATACATCCCCGGATGAGGATGTATAGAAGTGCGCTCTTCGAGACCTCAGAGTCCCGGCTCCGGTCGGTTTTTCCCTCCATCGCCATACCCGATCACATGCCGTGTTTCGATGATGATATGACCCTGGCTAGCAAGCCTCTCACCTGCTTTCAAGCCCTACGAATCATGATAGCCGTTTCCGGCTCACATAGCTCTTTACTGCGCTGTAACAATCTGCTCCTATGGTTCATCCATGAGCGGTAACATTCTGCTACTACCCCATTTCAGACCATCACATAGATCCGGTTCACCTTGCCAACTCCCTGTCTTTTTCTCTCAATCAGCTGCATCACTTCCATGTCCAAAAGTCCACGCTTGATCGTTGCGATGCTCTTGCTCAAATGAAACGCCTGATCTTCGATAGATATCTCCGTATACAGCCTGCCAAGTTCATCTGATTTTTCTTCCTTCAGTGTCTTCTCAAGCAGAAAAATATACTGCTGCTTTGCTGATGCCGATAAAAACATTTCATCCTGTAAAAACTTTGGATAATAGACTCCTTCCGGCAGTTCTTTTTTCAATGTTATATAATCGTGTTCCATGCTCCTCTCCTTTCCCCGAAGTGCCGTGCACTGCACTCCGGTTTTGTCCCGGGATTGCGCTTATTATGGCTCAAATAAGAGCCCTGTGCGTTATATCCGCATATCTGAAAAAACTCTCCTTATAGCTCATTTTTCCGCCAATGCGGAAAAGCGTGATTTTAGGTATAATGTTTGTGTGATCATGACGCTACTGAAGGCATAAAAAGGCCACCTGTGAAATTGCTTTCAAAGGTGGTCTAATGACGGCAATTATGATGCCGATATATAAACTGATAGCTCATAAATAAGCTGTTACAGACTGACGGACAGGACGGATGGATTATTATGCAAATGAAGAAAAGCCTACAGGAGAAGATTCGTGATCTCCGATACAATAATGGCAACTTAAAACTGGAGCAGGTCAGCAATGCAACCGGCATTTCTACTACAGCCCTTAGTACATATGAAAACGACGAGCTAAAAGATATCCCCCACTCATCAATCGTGGCCCTGGCAAAGTTCTATCATGTATCAACAGATTACCTGCTTGGTCTTACCGAAAATGAACAGGAAGGCGGAGCAGATCTTCGGGAGCTTTCCATAAATGACGATATGATCAGACTCCTTAAAAGCGGTGATATCAACAACCGGCTCCTTTGTGAGCTGGTGGTCCATCCTGCCTTTATAAAATTTCTTGCCGATCTGGAAATATATGTTGACGGGAAAGCCGGTATTCAGATACAAAGCCTGAATGCCATCGTGGATGCGATCCGTGACTCTATCATAAACGGTGATCTGTCCGGTGATAATGCTGCAGGTGGCTCCTCTCCCGAAGATATCAAAAACCTTCAGATGCTCGATGTTGCCCATATCGAAGATGACGCATATTTCTTCAATCTCCTGCACTGCGATATGGATATCATCGCCAAGGACTTGCGTGAGGCTCACAAGAAGGATCCTGATGCTGCTCCGGACGATATGATAGCCTCCCGGTTTAATTCCATCGTTGAGGATGTAGCTTCGATAACTAACGATACCGGTGGTGCCAAAAAGAATCTTATGGATCTGCTCCTATATTACTTCTCAAAAGAGATCCGTATGCCGTTAGACAAGCTGACCTCCGAAGAAAAGGAAACCCTTATGTCCATTTTTGAGCGGTCGGGACGATATAAGGCAGAGTTGAGGAATATGACGAAGGGACGGAAAAAGAAGCGTAACTGATACACTCCATATTGCTTGACTAAATCTTAAATATTTTATATAATAACAAGGAAACAAGGAAACTTTACTCTCTTGAATGGAGGTACAAAAATATGCCAGCTTTAGCAACCGCACCTGAACAGAAAAAAGTTACTATATCGTCAAAACGGCAGTTTACCATCCCCCAGAAATTCTTTACAGAACTGGGATTTGACCGTGAAGCAGTATGCACCCTTGGTAATGGTATGCTTATTATTGAGCCTGCGCGTTCAGAAAACGGCGGCGAATTTGCAGAACAGATTTTATCCGATCTTATCGCTGAAGGGTACAGTGGACAGGAACTACTTGCTGAGTTCAAATCAAGACAGTCAAAAGTACGTCCCGCTGTTGAAAAAATGCTTAAGACTGCAAAAGATGCTGCTAACGGAATTGGCGAATACTATTCCTATGAGGACATTTTCGGAGGGAATAAGTGATGGCTGATCTCATAATTCTCCCGCCCGCAGCAAAGTACCTGAAAAAGCTCAAGGATAAACCACTCAAAAGATTATACGATGAAGCCATCAAGGAAATATGTAAAGATCCTACCATCGGTGAGCCGAAGCATGGTGATCTTGAGGGTGTCCTTGGATATGATATCTACTACAATAAGATCAACTATGAACTTGCATACACTGTTGAAGAGCGTGTAAATGAGGAATCAGGCGAAACCGAGACCGTGGTAGTTATCATGGTCGGCACTCGCGAGAACTTCTACGACGAACTAAAACGATATTGGTTGTGATGCAAGAGGGCAGACCGAATAACGGCTGAAAACCGCTGTCTGCCCGGACTTGAAGCCCAGATGATCGTGTCCCTGTTCGATGTATTTTGTGGGCATCTGAACTCTTCACGATCAAGTATGGCAGTTCGTGCCCCAGCTTCTGATAATTCATGTTATAGCTCTGACTCGTTCCCCTGGTCTCTCCTGTGTTATACATATCAATCGTCTCTTTACCGAGCGTGGCATTGAGATCCTTCAGGGTCGTCTGTTCCGAGCCTCCCAGGAATATCTGTGAATCGCAGTTACCAATGATGGTATCTGCATTGTCTTTGTAAATTGCTTTCAACTGTGACTTGGCCTGCAAGACCAGCACAGCGGAGATCTCACGGCTTCGAATCGTTGCCATAAGTTTCTCTAAGTTTGGAATCTGCCCGATGTTGGCTGCCTCATCGATAAGGCAGCGCACATGCACCGGAAGTCTTCCTCCGTACACGTCATCCGCCTTTTCACAAAGCAGATTAAAAAGCTGCGTGTAAATCATACTAATCAAAAAATTAAAAGTCGCATCTGTATCCGACATAATCAGAAACAGTGCTGTCTTCTCATCCCCAAGCTTATCAAGGTCCAGTTCGTCTTCCTTCGTGATGTCCCGAAGCTCCTTGATGTCAAATGGAGCAAGTCTGGCGCCACAGGAAACAAGAATCGATTTCGCTGTCTTTCCAGCTGCAAGCTTATACTTGGCATATTGTCTTACTGCAAAGTGCTCCGGGTCCTTTTTCGCTAGTTCCTCAAACATGAGATCTACTGCGTTTTTGAACTCCTCATCATCCTCTCGCACTTCCATGGCGTTAATCATCTCCAGAAGCGTTGAGAAGTTCTGCTCTTCCTCCGGAGCCTCATAGTATATATAGCCAATCAGCGCTGTATAAAGCAGCTTCTCGGCCTTCTCCCAAAACTCATCTCCGCCTTTGCCTTCTCCTTTTGTGTTGGCAATTAGCGTTGTGACAAGCTTCAGGATGTCTGTTTCCCCGTGAATATAAGCGAAGGGATTGTATCGCATACTCTTTTTGAAGTTGATGGTATTAAAGATCTTCACCTTATATCCATGCTTCAAAAGAGCATTTCCGCACTCATTCACTACGGTTCCTTTTGGAAGCATTTTGTCAAGAACAAATTACTATCACTTGCAATATGTTAGGCAGGCTTGCTATCCTCGGAAATGCCCTCTTTTACGGCTCTGAGCGCCTTTTCCTGCATACTCATGCCTTCTTCTTTGAAGTTCATAACGACTTCGTACTGTGTCTTGCCGATGGTGGTCTCAAAGGATCCTCCGGCATTGTATTTCTGTTCGGTATTCTCCATAATCCTCCTCTCCGAAAAGAAAAGGCACGATTACCGCTATGATAACCATGCCTTTTGCTCCTCAATATGCTCATGTTTACAGTATCTGATCCCTGTTTCTGATGTGTGTCTGGTTCCTCTCGCTTCTCTCGTTCTGAAGCATTCTTTCAAGATCATGTTTGTTGTGATTAAGCACTTCCATCTTGGCAAGATCCACGATAGCATCCGATAACGGTCTTTCCGTTTTCCGATAGCTTTCTTTCAGACCGTCAAGCTCCTTCGTCCATGCCTTTGGATTGATCTTTTTGTCCGGCTCCACGATCATGCTCTTAAGGGTATCACGGTAGATCTTGTAAGTATTGAGTTCCGTCTGATGCTTTCTCTTATATTCCTCTGCCTGACTTTTCTTAAAGAAACCAAGTGGCTTTCCGTTTTTCTCTTCGGTTTTTTTCAGCTTCCAATACTCCGCATTGACCTTCTGATACGGCTCATACTTCTCATGGAAATCAAGCAACTTTTCAAGATAATCCATGCGTGCGCTCATATCGCCTCGGCTCTTACCAAGCTTTTCATACTCGGCTTTTGTCGCCTTACGCTCTTCCTGCATTTCATCAAAGGTAGTCCATCCCTTGCTCTGCACATAGGCTTCCATTTTTGCCTTGTCCTGCAGAGAAGCACGATCTGAAACAGCACCGATAAACTTGCCCTTAACTATCGGCAGACTCAAACGATTATTATTACGCTCAGCCACTTTCCGGATTACATCAATGATCTCGCTCTTGAATGCCTTAACTACAGTAGCCGGAATAGCCATAGCCTGTGCAAGTTCATCCTTGGCTCTTTCATAAGCAGCACGGGCAGCATTTATAACAGCATTCTTCGCTATGATTTCTCGGTTGATATCGCCTCGGATCGTCCGGATCCCCGCACGCTCCATGGCACTTGCCTTCTCTCCAAGATGGATCTGAGGGATGATATCAAGCCCCTGCTCCTTGAAGGAACGATGCTCCCAAAACTTATCCGTCATGCCAATCTTTGCATTGACCGCATTTATGGTATCGGCAAGATCCTTTCTCCATATCTTCGCATTCTCCCTGCTGTTCCAATCATTGGTCTGAATCGTAGTGCATTTCCACTGCTTACGGTTCTGCTTATCAACCTTCTGCTGTCCGGTCTTTTTATCAATGTCTGGGATGCGTTCTCCGTTCTCATCTTTCTGATAAACTTTTTTCTGTTTCGGCATCCACTTCCCCTGTTCATCAATACTCCGTAATGTGAGCATGATATGGCAATGCAGGTTCCTCTGTCCCTGCTTGTTTTCAGAATCATGGATGGCATACTGAACACACATACCTTTGCTGACAAAGTTCCGCTCGCAATAATCTTTCACCACTTCCTTGGCAAGATCATAGCTCCACTCGTTCGGTAGCTCTATACGGAAGGTGCGTGCAAGCTGAGCATCCTTTGCCTTTTCAACAAGCTCAACGCTATTCCATAAAACGTATGGATCCTTGTATTCTTCGGGTGCATTCTCCGGTAATAAAACCTCGCAATGAACAAGATCCTCGGAATACTTGGGATAATATGTCTGACCGTCATACTCGCAATACATCTTCTCCCTGCTGATATATGAGGATTGCTCAACGGCAGAATGACCGCCCGTACATTTGGCACTCCTGCCACATATCTTGGCACGGGTGCTGATATTTTTAACTGTCATGTCCGCACCTCACTTTCCACCTTAACGGCATACCAAAACATGGACGGACTGACAGGACAGACTTTTCGCCTGGTGAAGCTCTGCTCTTTAGAGCTTTGCCAAGCGGAAAGTACACATAGGGGTAGGTGCGCAAGCACCGGAGGGGAAACGTAGTGTCCCCTCTTGGC
>JAGAGL010000092.1:0-57204 GCA_017627595.1 Oribacterium sp.
AGGGTCGGCTGAACTGTTACTGAACAATAGGGAATGACAGCTTAGTTGAATAAATTGTGGTCAAAAAGTTCACCAAATGGATTGAAGGCTGGACGTGTCGTCAATGCTTCTGTTATTATCCTTCGTACAGACTTCAGCTTTGTTTCATCGTCTTTTATCGCATCTACAAACCTTAACAGATTTAGCTGACCTTCCATATCTATTCCCATAGTCTCATTGAATCTTTTTGCAATATTCTTTATAGAATCATAGGTCTCCTTCAGGCTGCTTCTGCCTGATATAACTGTATTGATATTTTTTATGAATTCTCTTTTAGTAGTTATTTCTGAAAGTTCGTATATTGCTTCCCGGTTATCGAAAACCTTGAAGGTGAATCCCATTTCATTTATAGCCCACCCATACTCTTCACTTAATAGCTTAAGAGTCTCGTTTTCGCCATAATAATACAATTCCTTTTCACCTACTATTGCCAGTAAACCTGTGTGGGCTTCTGTGAAATAGTTATTTATTAGAATCGGGTCATTAAACGGTAAGTGTACAGTACATAACCCATTTTCGATATGTTTTGATTTTATAGCCATATTATCAAATGTATTTAAAATTGACTCGTCATACATATATAGAGCTGCTGCCTTTGCAAGGTCTCTTATGGCTTTTTCAATAACCTCCGTACTTAAATTTCTTTTTTGCCCAACCTTCAGCATTGCTACAGCATGTCCGACAGCCTGGGCTTCTAAAAGCTCCTCTCTTGCATTTAAAGGATACATAATAAGTGCTCCAACCTGAGAAATAACACTATTTTCCTCATTCTGTACTAATTTCAAGGTAAAAGAAGGTGCAGCTCCTTCAATCCCTACACCGATGTTGATGGCATTTTTGTATAAAGCAATACATGAACCAATTGTATCATTGTTCCAATTAATTGGTTCACCATTATTTTCAGGTTTAATTTCATAAAAATGAACATTAGAGTATTTTGAATAAGCAGCTTTTAACATATCACAGGCAACATAATTGTAAAGACAGTTTTTTGCGATAAAAATATTAACCGTTTTGCCTGACTGGATATTACTCAGTAAATCAGTCCTAAGCTTTTTGTCACTGTTATTTGATAGTTCCTTTGCCAGCTCATCCATATCAATATCTATAGAAGGCCTCGCTTGAATATACGTATATAAATCAAGACCTGTTTGAGGTACAACAAACGCATTTACCCCTTTAGTCCTTGCCTTCTGCAGATCAGATGATAAAATCTCCATCATCTGAGAAATCTCTTTTTTATTTTCGGGAGAAATATATTCACAGAATAAAAAATCGGTGGATTCATCTTTTTCTTCTTTAATTGTGGAGACTGACATGATTATCGTATTGATAGATTCATTATCTTTTATTATTATGGTTGAGTGAGGATAAAATCTGCACAATAAACTATGATCTAATGAGTAGAGATCAACTGTAGTCCTTTCGGATGATATGGCACCGATGCTTTTGGAGGCATTTGTCTTATGATGTTCATTTACTTGATTATTTTTATTTTTCTTGTCAAAAATACTTAACATGGCATCTCTTTCGATTAAATAAAAAATGGACATAACTTAAATTGAATAAATTTTTTAAGTCCATATAGTAATAAAATAGACATGATTTTCAAAATATATTGATTTAATTCATTAAGAAAACATCCCTAATCCCAACTTGTTCAGCTGCTTAACCAAGAAGATCAAGGATTCCTCTTGTGGAATCATTTGCTACGCCAAGCATGGTTTCTGTGGCGCTCAAGAGCAGACTGTCCTTTTGGAACTTACCCATTGCATCAGCCATATCAGTATCTCTTATACGTGATTCGGAAGCTGTTACATTTTCGTCCATTACTTCGTTGTTACTTTTGGCATGCTCCAAACGGTTATATTTAGCACCTAAGGCTGCCCGATATGAGGAAATCTTATTGATGGCCTTATCTATCACGTCAACATTCGGACGGACATACTCCCTTATTTTTTCTCTTCCTGTAGGATGGGCAATGAAGCCATTATATGTCCTTGTGGTATAGCTGCCTGCAGGAATGGTATAGTCTACAATCTCTTGCGGCACATGGGTTGTGCCTACCTGCATTATTTTTCCTTCACCATTCTCATCATTCAATTCTTTATAAATTGGCTCATCATGTTCCGGTATTTCATAATGTACATGTCTCTCAGGTGTGGTGATGGTTTCTTCAGTATAGAAGCTATTATCCCTTCTTTCTCTGCGTTCTCTTTCTACATCTTCAATATTATATATGTCTTTTTCATAAGTTCTGTATTTTGATACATCAAAACCAGATATATCCAGATCGACCAGATCAATATAAGGCATATCTAAGGGAATGCGGTCTAATTTAGCATTGCTACATTGGATCCATATCGGACCAGGTTCCTCCCGATAGTAACCTTTTGAGTTGGTTTGTATACTGACAGAAGAAGCATTTATAGCATCTATGTCTCTGTAATCATATATACCAACTTTGTATACGTTTTGGGATGGATCACTTTGGTCGAGAACATCGTTATAATGATGTTCATTTTCAACCTGCTCTTTAAGGCCTTCATAAGTTCCGCTTTGAAGAGCTTTTGCCACATTAGCTGCTGCATCCTTGAGGCTCATTGAACTTGAACCATCAACAACAGAATATAGAAAATCAAATAAGGGCTTTCCGCTTTCATCCGGGATCATTATCTTGCTTATATCTATTGCATTTCCGGTTACAGAATGAGTGGGATTGCCCTCATTGTCTGTATACGTCATACCGTCAAGTACATAATCTCTTTTTCTTCCACTGTCTATTTCCGTTGCTTCTCCGTAAAATGTGAACCCATAATAGTGTTTGTCTGTGACCGAAGGATTTTCACAGGTTGCGCAGGATACACCCATGCTTGTACCCAGAAGACTATAAACATCTTTATACAGATCTACAGCTGTAAGACTTGGATCGGATCCGTCATATTTGTTGACAAGCCCGCCAAAATCTATACAGGCGCTAAGATTGTCGTTCAAACTCTCAGTCCATGGTCTTTTGTAAATGTATTTAATATATTCACTGTCTTTAGGACTTGTACCTTCCGGACCGTAATAATCGAAAAGGAATGTTTTGCCATCTGCTTCACATGGGGGATCAGATAATTTTATCAGAACCTGCTCATAGTTTTCCGGATCCTGCGCTCCTGTTATATTACCTGCTGCCATTGTGGTTGAGGTATCTGAATATTCAGTGTTTATCAGCCAGTCAGGTAATGTACTTTTGTAGGAATTCCAACTATCTTCCTTCTTCATTTTAAGAACACTTATGCCATTAAACTCAGTGCTGTCTGCTATTCGTACTATCTCGTTTTTCAACTCATTTATTTCGGCTTGTATTTCCTGGCGATTTGTCTCTGTATAGGTATCGTTCAAAGCCTGATCAGCCAATTTACCGATACGCTGCAGCATAGATGTTATTTCCTGCATTCCGCCTTCGGCAGTATTGATAAGTGACATTCCGTCATCTATATTATTATGTCCCTGGTCAAGACCCCTGATACGATCCCTCATGGATTCACTCACAGCAAGACCGGCTGCATCGTCTCCAGCCTTGTTGATCTTGAAGCCTGAAGAAAGCTTCTCCAAATCTTTTTGCATTTCTGTCTGATTCATCCCGAATCTTCTCAAAACATTAACAGAAGCTGAGTTATTTCTGACCTTCATTACAAACCTCCATTGAAAATCGATATACTCATAAATCTGATAAGAGGTTTCAACAGTATTGAAAATAAAACCAATTATCAATATCGATTTGATCAAATAACTTATGCGTACATACCTTACGTACACATAAGTTATATCGACATAATTATCAAAATATAATAGTTCAATAAAAATTAAAAACAGGGGGTTATATGATACGTTTAAGAATAAAAGAAATATTGGCAGAACAAAAACGTACAAAATACTGGCTGCAGAAACAGCTTGGCGAAACCAGCTACAAAAACCTCAGCAGACTGATGAATAATGAAGTTATATCCATTCGTCTTGAGACCATAGACCGTCTGACTAATGCTTTGCAATGCTCACCAGGTGACCTTTTTGAAAAAATTGAAGAAAACGGAAAATGACATCCGATTCCTTGTTATAGGATCATCGGATGTCATTTTTGCTATTTTAAAAATATTTGTTTTGAATGTCTGATGAGAAGAGAAATCAATTTGGAAAGACCACAGCTTCATATGAAATGAGCCATAACTCCGTCCCCGGGGTTCATTTCTTCTTGCCAAGATATGCAGCCTTTATTTCATCGTTTTGAAGCAGTTCTGCCCCGGTGCCGGAAAGCGTGATACGTCCGGTCTCCATGACATAGGCCTTGTCGGCAACCTTCAGGGCCATGTTGGCATTCTGCTCGATGAGGAGGATGGTTGTTCCGCGCTCCTTGTTGATCTTCTTGATGATGGAGAAGATTTCCTGCACAACTATGGGTGCAAGACCGAGGGAGGGCTCATCCAGCATCATGATCTCAGGATTGGACATGAGCGCTCTCGCCACCGCAAGCATCTGCTGCTCACCGCCGGAAAGAGTTCCGGCAAGCTGCCAGTTACGTTCCTTAAGTCTCGGGAACAGATTATAAACATTCTCTATGTCTGCTGTGAGATCATCATTTCTCAGATATGCTCCGATCTTTATATTTTCAAGAACGGTCATGTCGGGGAATACTCTTCTTCCCTCGGGGCAGAGCACGATGCCCTTTCCCACTCTTTTTGCTGATGGCATATTGGTAATGTCTTCTCCGTCAAGATTGATGGTTCCCTCGCTGGCCTTAACAAGACCTGCAATTGTACGAAGGGTCGAAGACTTTCCTGCGCCGTTTGCTCCTATGAGAGTTACGATGGAATGATCCGGAACCTCAAAGCTGATGCCCTTAACCGCCTCGATTCCGCCATAGTTTATTTTAAGATTATCTACTTTAAGCATCCTCAGAACCTCCCAGATAAGCTTCGATTACTTCAGGATTGCTCTGGATCTCATCAGGAGTTCCCTGAGCGATGAGCTTTCCGAAATTAAGAACATAGATGCGTTCTGAAATCTGCATTACCAGATCCATATGATGCTCTATCATGAAGATACTGAGCTTGTACTGATCACGGATCTTTACGATGAAATCAGTAAGCTCCTGAGTCTCCTGGGGGTTCATGCCGGCAGCCGGCTCATCCAGAAGCAGAAGCTCAGGCTGGGTTGCAAGTGCTCTTGCGATCTCAAGATGTCTCTGGAGACCGTATGGAAGTGAAGATGCTATCTCATCCTTAAGCTCATAAAGACCCTGCTCCTTAAGAAGCTGTGCGGTCTCTTCTCTCATGCGCTTTTCTTCCGCACGGTTAAGTCTCAGCGTCGCGGTGAAAACATTATCCTTTGCACGGAGATGCTTTGCGATGAGAACATTATCAAAAACCGTAAGGTTTGAAAAAAGTCTGATGTTCTGGAAGGTTCTTGCGATACCGAGTCTTGTGATCTCGTCCGGGGAGTTTCCCTTCAGATTCTTACCATTAAAGCTGACCATCCCGGAAGTAGGTGTGTAGATTCCTGTGATACAGTTAAATGCAGTTGTCTTACCTGCACCGTTAGGACCGATGAGAGCAACGATCTCACCCTTATTTACATCAAGAGAAAGATTGTCTATGGCTCTTACGCCTCCGAACTGCATGATGACATTCTGCATGCTGAGGACATTCTGTGTGTTATCGTTCATTATGCCTTGCCCTCCATCTTTTTACTTTTCTTTTTGAACGGATGCTTAAAAAAGTCAAAGATTCCGTTCCAGCTGAATTCATTTGTTCCCATGAGTCCCTTTCTGTAGAAAAGAACTACAACCATGAGAAGTATGGAGAAGATGACCATACGGAATCCCGGTCTGAAAAGCGGTACCTGAACTCCTCCGAGCATGAGTGGCTCATCGAAGAATCTCAGAAGCTCTCTTCCTGCGGTAACGATGAAAGCACCGATAACAGAACCTGTAACAGAACCGATACCACCGATAACAACGATGAGAAGGATATCGTAGGTAAGGGCAACCTGGAAGGTCTTACTGTCAATTGATCTCATGAACATGGCAAGCATTCCGCCGCTTATTCCGGCAAAGAATGAAGAGATAACGAAGGAAAGCTCCTTTGTTTTGAAAAGGTTGATACCCATTGCCTCGGCTGCTATCTCATCCTCACGTACTGCCTTAAACATTCTTCCGTAGGAAGAGTTGATGAGGAGCACCATAAGTCCGATGCATATAACGGATAATGCCAACGGCTGGAAAATATTAGTAAATCCGGGAATGGACTTAAGACCGTATGATCCGTTTGTAATGGTATCAAACTGAGGTGCAGCGATACATGCACGGATGATCTCGGCAAATCCAAGGGTTGCTATGGCAAGGTAGTCAGACTTAAGTCTGAGAACCGGGAAACCGATAAGAGCTGCAACACCTGCGGCAACCAGACCACCAAGAATCAGTGCCACGATGATGGGAAGCTGAATTCCGGCAATGGCAGGATTTATTCCGGAAATATAGTAAACAGATGCCCGCTGATCCACAGGGATAGTAAAAATAGCTGTCACGTAAGCCCCAAGTGCCATGAAACCTGCCTGTCCAAGTGAGAACAGACCGGTGAAACCATTAACCAGATTCATGGAAACTGCAACCACTGCGTAAACCATGGATCTTTCAATGATGGAAATTGCGTAACTGTAGCTGTATTTATTTGCCTCAAGAAAACCACATATTCCGAGCACTGCGGCTATAAGGATAAGTGTGCATATGCAGTTTCTTCGTTTTTCTTTATTGATCATTCTGTTTGGACTCATCCTTTCCTCCTTAAACCTTGTTGGTAGTCTTCTCACCAAAAATTCCGGTAGGACGGACAAGAAGAATAACTATCAGGATAACAAAAGTAAATGCATCCGAGAAGGTGGACTGCCCGGCAGCAACCAGTGCGGTTTCACCGATTCCAATGAGGAATCCGCCCACTACTGCTCCCGGGATGGAGCCGATGCCACCGAAAACCGCAGCTACGAAGCATTTCATTCCGGGAAGTGAACCTGAGAACGGGAACACGGTCATACGGTCTGTAAAATAAAGAATGGAACCCACAGCCGCAAGAAGTGAACCTATTGCAAAGGTTATGGAAATAGTACGGTTGATATCGATACCCATAAGAGAAGCTGTCTCATAGTCCTTTGATACCGCTCTCATGGCCATACCCATCTTTGTGTGCTGGATAAGTGTCATAAGAAGATATACAAGAATAAGTGTGAGAACCGGTGTCAGGAAGGTGACGAAGGATGCTGAAAGGCCTCCAAGCTGATAAACCTTCTTAAGTACCGGGATCTCAGGGTATCCCATCGGCAGTGCCGTAAAAAGATAGGTTGCAAGATTCTGGAGCAGGTATGACACACCGATGGCTGAGATCATAACAGACATTCTGGGTGCTGAACGGAGCGGCTTGTAGGCTACTCTCTCGATACTCACACCGAGAACGGTTGTCACGATGAGAACAACCGGAAGGGCTATAAACCATGGAAAAGATGCCATAGCGAATACCATGAAGTATCCTGCCATCATGAAGATATCACCATGTGCAAAGTTGATAAGTCTGAGTATACCGTAAACCATGGTGTAACCGATGGCTATGAGTGCATATGCACCACCCAGTGAAATACCTGTCAGACACTGCTGCAGGAATGTTGTAAGAGACATAAGACAATTCCCCTTATTGAAAGAATAGATTTTGTTTTGACCATAGGGTCTTACAAAGATTGAAGGGACATCTTTAAGGATGTCCCCTCATATAACGCCTTTTAGATTGAATGATTCTGGCGGCTTTTTTTAGAAAGCCTTCATTGGACTTTCAGAGACTGATCCGGGTTTGAATGAATATGGGAAACCGGATCTCCGGAGAAAACCGGTTTCCATCAACAAACTATTTTATGATCAGCTGTTAATGGTTGTGGTTGTAAGGAACTTAAATGCACCATCCTGGATGGTCTTGATAAATGCCATATCCTTGTTTGCGTCACCCTCTTCGTTAAAAGAAACAGCACCTGTAACACCGTCAAATGATACAGTCTTGAGAGCATCCTTTATAGCCTCGCCGTCTGTTGACTGTGCCTTCTCGATGGCATTGTATGCTGCAAGGTAAGCGTCATATCCGAGAGCGGATACCGCAGGGATGATGTCTGACTGATCATTTGACTTTAAGTACTCCTTGAAGCCCTTGATAAATGACTCGGCCTCTGCATTGGCAGGTTCAGCCTCATCGAAGAAGGTTGAAAGAACCACGCCCTCTGCATCACTGCCGGCGTTTTCGATTATGGTTGAGTTCTCCCATGTATCACCTGCGGCGATAAGAGCTGTGATACCAAGCTCTCTTGCCTGCTTGATGATGAGCGGTGCTGTAGTAATGGATGAAGGAGCGAATATTACGTCAGGATTTGCAGCCTTGATGTTTGTAAGAACTGCCTTGAAATCTGTCTGGTTTGTCTGGAACTGCTCCTCATCAACTACTGTTCCTCCAAGCTCTGTGAAAGCAGTCTTAAAGTAGGAACCGAGACCTGATGAATAGTCATCGCCAAGCTGTGTAAGCACGGCTGCGCTCTTATAGCCGTTCTGCATAGCGTAGTTAGCCATTACAGTACCCTGGAACGGATCCAGGAAGCATACTCTGAAGTAATATTCATTTCCTTGAGTAACCTGAGGGTTTGTACATGAGCATCCTATGGCAGGAACCTTGGCATCCGCAAAGATCTGTCCGGCTGCTATGGAAACACCTGAACCGTAAGAACCCAAAACTACGGAAACCTTCTCGCCCATAAGCTTGTTAGCTGCATTTACTGCCTCAGTCTTATCGGACTTGTTATCTACCTCAACAAGCTCTATGGTGTAATCCTTGTCACCGATCTTGACTGTCTTGTGAGTTTCGTTTGCATAACGGATACCAAGCACCTCCTGGAATCCGCCGCCGCCGTTCTCACCGGTTGTGGGCTCAAATACACCTATCTTTATAACGTTTTCGCCTGCACTGTTACCGCCTCCCGAATTTGATTCCGGTACTGAACTTCCGCAGGCAGCAAGTGATGCAGTCATTGCTGCAGCAAGACCTAATGACAAGATTTTCTTCAGTTTCATTTTTTCCTCCTAAGTGTTGACTCGTTAGTCAAAAGTCGATATATGCAGGCTTCGCTTTCACGCTAAAGCTGACTTATATCCGTTATTTGTTTTTGTACAATCTGCTTATTTTGTCCGCCCAGAAAAAACAAGTGTGTTTCTTGTACAAACATTTGTGATTATTCTATCACTTTTAAGGATTATTTCAACATATTTAAGGCTAAAATATTACTCAATGTTAATGATAGAATATTTATGACAACTGCGGGTTATGACTTGACGCAAAAAAACGGAGCTACCGCATGCGCGGCAGCTCCGTTGCTGTCCTCTATATGTTATATCAAGCCGGACGAAAATGCAAGGGATGCGCGACGGGCCACGGAGTTGAAAGTACATTTGTCACAGATATGTTCGCCCAGGCTGCACTGACGTGCATCCTGTTCGTACATATCTGTGACAAATGTGCTTTCAGTCCGCAGCCCTAGCCGCACATCCCTTGCATTTTCTGAGCTTGGCTGTTCTACATTTAGATTGAACTGTTACATAGCAATGAAGACATAAAGTGTGTGAAACTTTAACGTGATTTTTAGAGAGGGGAGAACAATAGAAAAAATTCAGCCGGGCGATGCTTCGCATTGGGCCCGGCTAAAACGATATGATTATTACATCCTGTGGTCTTTACGGCCACGGCTGATGTTTTTGCGGTTAGCTGAATTGTTGTGGTCGTAGTGGTCGTAACGGTTGTTGTAATTAGAATTAAAATTATTGTTGTTGTGGTTTTGGTTTTTTTGTGATCGGCGGATTTGCAGGACTTCCATGAATTCCTCTTCGGACATGTCAATGTCTTTGAGGCGTTCGGTGCGGCGGTCATGCATGTATCTGGCCATCTTTCGGGAATCTCTTACACGTTTGATGCCGAGAGCGGCGAATGTGGCTAAAATGGCAACACCGACAACGCCGGCAATTGCGGTCACGCTTATGGAGGTCAGGGCTTCCTTAGGCTGTTCGTCCGCAGCGGAGGATTCCTGAGAGCTGGTTTCTATGGCGACTGTCGGTTCTTTTTCGATAGAATATCTTCCCACGGGGAGCCCGTCTGCAAGATATTCAATTTCAGCTATGGTGTGTGCGGAAACATAATCCGGCAGGTTATAGTTCAGTCTGTAGGTAAGTCCTTCCTGAGAGGAGCCGACAGGTAATGACACATACATGGGTTCCTTTACGGAAAGGTCTGAAGCTGTGCATCCGGAATCCACAATAGTATCTGCGATCAGACGGTTCTTTATATCCTCTTTGTTGAAGAGTGATGGATCCAGAGGCTGTTTTTCCGTACTGTAGAAACCTAGGTCCAGCATGGCTTTTGTATCGGTATAGTGAGCAGGGTTCTTATCTTTAAGAACAACGGCTACAAGATTTCTGTCGTTTTCACTGGCCATGGTGATGAGAGTATTGCCGGAATCCATGGTATAACCGGTTTTTCCTGCAATGACTCTGTTGTCGGAGTACTTTGTATCATCACGGTGCATTTTGTGTTCCATATAAACCGTATGACCATCCGGATTACGGATGGTGCTTGCCAGCTTATAGGAAAGGTGTGAATCGATCTCCATGAAGGCTTCATTTTTCATGGCAGCTATGCCTATAAGACCCATGTCATAGGCGCTGGTATAGTGATTCTCGTTAAAAAGACCTGAAGGATTTGTGAAATGGCTGTCTGTGCATCCAAGCTTTGCAGCTTTTTGATTCATCATTTCCGCAAATGCTTCCCTGGAGCCTGCGACATGACAGGCCAGAGCATTGGCTGCCTCGTTGGCAGATTTCAGAAGAAGTGCGTGGAGACAGTCTTCAACCGAAAGAGTATCGCCCTCTTCTATCTGGGCGTTGGAGGATCCTGCGTCAACATTGTAAACATCGTCATGTGAAAAGGTGACCATATCATCAAGTTTGCAATTATCCAGCACTACCAGTGCAGTCAGGACCTTTGTGATGGAAGCCGGGTACTCTTTTGTATGTGCATTCTTCTGAAAAAGCACAGCTCCAGTATCTGCGTCCATAACGATGCCGGCTTCAGCATTGATCTCCACATACGGAAAATTCCATGCTGCGTACGCTTTGATGGCACTAAGAGGCGTGATGAGGTTACATATTAAAATTGTCAGTGTGGCGAGCACGGTTAAAAACCGTATTCCACCATGCTTCTTTCTGGTCATTGGTTCTCTCTTCCGGTTCTTTTTATTTTGTCTTTTTCATGTTCAAGTCTTGCATAGTAAAACATGTATTGCTGGAGCACTCCGAGGACCGGTTTATAGCTTTCCGGCCAGGTGCCTCTGTAAAACTGCTCTTTTACTCTCTTCATCCACACATCCTCCGGACAAAGGGATAATCTGTGAAATCCGAAAAGTGCTGTACAGGAGGCGACCTTTATACCGACTCCGCGGATCTTCAAAAGTTCTTCCAGGAGAATTTCATCAGAGGCTTCGGAAAGTGTTTTAAGGTCAATCTCTCCTGTGGTCACCTTCCTCGCGGCTTCCATTATGTAACCGGTACGGTAGCCCGTTCCGGTGAAGCCTATCTCCCTATCATCAAGTCCTGCCAGAGTCTCTGCATCCGGGAATGGATAAAAGGTTGTTTTTTCCGGTATTTCCGGGGCTAATACATGCCACTCGGAGCTGTCGATAAAGCATTCCTCTCCCGAAAGAGCACAAAGCTTTTCTACTGTTGTACGTATGGCAGGAACGGATTTTCTCTGAGAAATGATAAAGCTTATGAGCATTTCCCAGGGATCCTGATTAAGTATACGGATGCCTGTTCCATAAACCATGCAGGATTTCAGAAATTCGTCCGAAGGATCTGCATAGCTTCTGTAGCTTTCGTAATCCGTTGTGAGATCGAAATAATGTTTATAATATTCCTCCCACTCAGATTCGGTGCAGCCTGCCAGATACGAATCCCGGTCACCTTCAGGGTTTCTTGAGATAAGAAGACATTTGCCTGAGGCTACGATTTTATATACGGGATATTTTTCGTTAATGTTTCCCACGGGCGTCATGCGGAAACATTGGCCCGATTCTGCTATGGCAGTCAGATCAAAATCTTTAAGCGTCAAGTGAAGCATTAAGTACCTCCGTGCCGTCAAGAACGAATCGTCCGCCGGAAATGATGGAGATGTGTTCGCCCTGACCGGTAACAGCCTCTATGGACTCAAGTTCATGATACGGGATTGTTATATCCGTATGAACGGCAAAATATGCTTTATCGGGATTTGTTTTTCTGAGGATGGAGCACTCGTTGTCTTTGGCAATGAGCTCTTTTCCGTCAGGGTTAAACAGATGCATTTCCTCAATAAAGGAGTAACAGGTATCGCCAACGGCAAAATGAGGCCCTGTTTTTTCTGCAATGAGGATGGGCATCCTTGCACCGATCCCGTATTTATCGACCATCTTGTAAGCAAGTGTGTTTGTTCCGATGGCGAATTCTCCTATGGGAAGGTTTTCCTTCTCTCCGAAGATCACGCGTCGGATAAGTGCTCTTGAGGCTTCAGAATCCTCAAAGTTTTTACAGCTGTAATCAGTCACTCTTCCGTTTTCGAAAACTATCCTTAGGTCATGGAATTGTATGCCGCCTATAAATACCGATTTAACATTCAGTATACCTTCTGTACCTGTAAGTACAGGAGATGTAAATACCTCTCCGAGAGGAATGTTTACATCGGACAGACAGTTTTCAAAGTTTGACTGTTTCTCAGGATCTTTAAGAGGGTGAAGCATCACCTTCATGTCAGTATCATTACCACGGCCTTTTACAAGCACGTAATCAGCTTTATCAAGAGCATCTATAAGCTTTGCCTGTACCGGCATATAGGTTTCCGATGACAAAGTGTTGATGGCAATTGTCTCACGGAAGATTTCCTGAAAATCAGGACCGATGGTAGGCAGGGGCCATGCAATGATGGTGAAGGAACGTTCCTCGGCATCTATATATTTATATACGGTATTCTGGAGGTCACTTCTGTATTTTCCGTAAACCTCCTTCTGATGATCATTGAAGCTTAGCTTCTCGGACTTCTCCACGGGCTCGAACCCGGGCTCTCCAAAGGTTTCCATAACAACGGGCCCGGCATAACGTTTTATCTCCGAATCATAGGAACGGAATATCTGATCCGTTTCCTCAAGCATACGGGATGATATGCGATCTCCCATTACAAGAGAAAGATCATAGCTGTGATCATAGTCCATCTGCCGGTTGGGGCTCTCATAAAGGAAGCCGGCTCCCTGGGGAGATCTGGTAAGGAAGTGAGAGGATCTCACCGGAGCGGTGTAATCATAACCATCTTCCTTAAAGTACTCCGCTGCACGTTTTACCACTCTTTCGAAACCTATATGGAATCTAAACTCAATAAGAGATTTTTTATCATAAGGCTTTCCCTGGCTCAAAAATCCGTCTTTGAAGCCTTTGTACCAGGTGTAAGCCATACGGTCCACCTCTTCATCTGTAAGAGAAGCGGTAAACTCTGCTGTTTTGTATGCTGTATCTGATATATAAGCTCCGTAAAGATATATGTCATCAACGTTTTTAAAATCATGAGATGACAGGACTTTTTTTGTATAGGTGTCTGAAGCTATAAACTGTCCGTCCATCTGCTTCTTCAGGAAGTCCATGGAGTAATCATAAGCATAGGAATACAGAACATCCTTTACTGTCTGAACCTCGGGAAGTGTCTGTGCGTCAGCATTAACCTCTGAAGCTCTATAATCAGAGGTGAAAAGACAATATACCTGAATAAAGGTTTCCAGGACATTTGTTATATCAATAAGATCCTTCTCATAGGCACTCTGAATAAGATTCTCGATTTCCATGAGAAGCACCGAAAGGATATTTCCATAGGGGGAAAGCTTCTTTTCAGCGTAAGCCGGATTAAGGTAGGAGTTCTCATAATCCCTTACCATATCTTCATACAGCAGCCGATTCCACTCACGAAGGTCAATGTTTCCGCCGCCATCGGCATGGCTGTCTTCCGAAAAGGAATATCCGGACAGATCTGTATGTTCAGTTTCTTTTATAAAATCATCAAGCATTATGATGAATCTTGCGCATGTTATGAAATAATCCCGGAAAGTTTCCGGCACAGCCTTTTCTTCCGGGATTTCTCTGATGCGCTCTATAGCATCGTTATATCGTTCCATATTACCTCAAAAAAACAAACCTAAAAGAAGCAGGATGACCCATAGGATCACTATGATTCCTGCTGCGATACCTGCAACGTATAAAGGTATGTAATTGCACTCTGGATCCTTTTCAAAAACCATGGAATTAAAAACTGTATAAACAGCCATAATGATGGAACTTATGCCCAGGGCACCTACAAACAATGGTCCCTGTCCCTCCATACAGGTGGAGATCACGATACAGGACACAAGTAAAACAAAGGATATTATGGCGGTCATCACTCTGAACCACGTACCGGGTACAATCTTTTTACGTATATAATTATATCTTTTTTTATTAGCCACTAAATGCCTCTGGATCCATGACGTCTTTCCGGATGACGTTTAAAATAATTTACTTTTCTTATGTGCTGCACAAAACAGAAAACAGCATAACCTAAAGTGCCTCCCAGAGTATTAAGTATGATATCGTCCACATCACAGCTTCCTGCACGCAGTACAAGCTGGATCATCTCGATACCGAAGCTCAGGAGATAAGTACAGATCACGGCATTGTACCAATGCTCCCTGCATCTTGAGCTGATCACACCCAGTATAAAACCAAAGGGCATAAAGCCGAGAATGTTTCCGTAGAGGTTCAGTAAAACTCCTCTCAGCCCTATCTGCTTTCCGGAAAAAAGGTATCTGCTGATCTCTACAAAGGGTGTGAGATTATAGGTGTATTCTGTTTTTGCGCCTACTCCTCTCTGTTCCATCTCAGAGAAAAACATGAGATAAAGAAGAGCAGCCAGATAAAGTACGAAAAGGATCCAACCAATCTTCTGGTTTCTGGTTGAATGCTTTGCCATTTTTAGAAAGTGAGTTCGTTCTTGCGCTTTAAAAGTATGGTTCCGTTGATGATTGAAATAATGCCTACTGTAATTCCCGCAACAAGGATCACTATTCCGAGAGCTATTGAGCCTGCTCCGGTATCTCTCATAGTTTTGTATATCTTCTCCATGATATCTCCTTTTAACTGATTTCTATAAAGGCTTATGTATTTTATCATAATGGGCTGTAGGTGTCAAAAAATGATGATTTTGAAGGCAACAGAACCTTAAAGAAGGTGTAACAGCTCAGCCTGTGGTTTCTGTGGACGGAGTAAGCTGAACGGTTACAGGAATGATGGAATTCACTGGTTTTTTATTATCTGTTTTGTTATAATCCTCACCATGGAAGCTGAATTATTTAAAGAATTGGAAGATATGGACAGAGCCGCTGTATGTGAGCTTGTCAATGAATGTAATCTCGCAGATCATACGAACTATGATACCGATCTGGACGGGGATTTTTATTATATTGTCAGAAATGATGACAAGGAAGAAAGCGGAATTGATTCTGAGCTTATTGCTGTTCTGTCAGGCTACTTTCTCGGTGAGACTGTGGAAGGGAAAAAGGTGATAGAGGTAGAAGCCTTTACCCATCCCGTCATGAGGGGAATAGGCTTCTTTTCCATGTGCTATAACAGCCTGAGGGATGATTTCCGGGACGTAAAGATAAAATTCATGATAAAGAAGCCTTTATTCGGTTTCGATGATTCCTCATACGAACATATAAGCTTTGGTTCTGAAGATGATACGGATAAGGAATGTAATTCTTTTGAGATTGAAGCCTGTGGTGAATCAGTTGGGCAGAATCAGGAAGATGATTTTAAGATCAAAGCACCGGTTCCGTTCATTGCACCGGATACCTATGAAACGCTGATGGCTATAGGGGCAGAACATCTTTATGATGAGCTGCTCATGGAAAAGGTTCTGGATCATGCCATATCCGATCCCGGCGATGATTTATGCAATAAATACGGAGAGGTCCATCTCACAGGCTATGATAAAGAAACCCTTTATCTGTACGGGCTCCTGGTGTATGACAAGTATTTGGGTAAAGGTCACGGAAAAGCCCTTATGAAAGCCGTGGAAAACTACGAAAAACCCGGAAAGTATAAAAAAATACTTTTACAGGTCTCAAGTAATAATGTAATAGCACTTAATCTATATGAAAAGCTCGGATATGTCGAGACCGAAAGAATTGTATATATGATGGTGTAAATAGCAGAAACGGAGCAGGTGATTGTGTCACCTGCTCCGTTGGTTTTTTTGTTGAATAGTTATTATACTTTAACCTTAATTCTGTCAAGCTTCCAGATCTCATCAACATACTCTTCGATAGTTCTGTCAGACGAGAACTTACCGGCATGTGAAGTATTGAGAATTCCTGCCTTAGCCCACCAGGACTCATCCTCGTACTGCTCGCATGCTCTTCTCTGAGCTTCGTCATATGCAGCGAAATCCTTAAGTATGAAGTAACGGTCAGCCACATCTGTCTCATGGGTGTTGAGAAGTGAGTTATAAAGCGGGCGGAACAACTCAGGATTCTCAGGGCTGTAATATCCGTTTACAAGCTGCATAAGGACTCTTCTGATCTCCTGATTGTGGTTGAAGATCTCCATAGGGTTGTACTGATGATTATGCTCAAGAGCGATAACCTCATCAGATGACAATCCAAAGGTGAATGCATATTCATGACCAACTTCCTTAACGATCTCAACATTGGCACCATCCATCGTTCCGAGTGTAAGGGCACCGTTAAGCATAAGCTTCATGTTTGAGGTTCCAGAAGCCTCCTTTGAAGCTGTTGAAATCTGCTCTGAAATATCTGCAGCCGGGATGATAAGCTCGGCATTGGATACTCTGTAATCCTCGATGAAAACAACCTTGATCTTTCCGTTTATGGACTCATCATTGTTTATTACATTGGCAACATTGTTGATAAGCTTGATGGTAAGCTTTGCAGTTTTGTAGCCTGCAGCTGCCTTTGCACCAAAGATATAAACATGAGGATGGAACTTCATCTCAGGATGATCTTTAAGCTGATTGTATACATACATTACATGAAGTATGTTCAGGAGCTGTCTCTTATACTCGTGAAGTCTCTTTACCATGACATCGAAGATGGCATCGGTAGAAACCTGAATTCCGTTGTGCTCAAGTATATACTTTGCAAGACGCTCCTTGTTATGGCGCTTGATAGCCATAAACTCTGCCTGACACTTTTCATCATCCGCATAAACTGCAAGCTTACTGATCTTGGAGAGATCTGTGATCCAGCCATCACCGATCTTGTCGGAAATCCATTCGGCAAGCTCCGGATTTGCATGAAGAAGCCATCTGCGCTGTGTGATACCGTTTGTCTTGCTTGAGAACTTCTCAGGATACAGTTCATAGAAATCCTTAAGAGTTTCCTTTTTGAGGATCTCTGTATGAAGCTGTGCAACACCGTTTACGGCATGTCCGCCAACGATGGCAAGATGAGCCATCTTAACCTGTCCGTCATAAATGATAGCCATCTTTGCAATCTTATGCTCGGCATTCTCAGGATACTTGCCACGGATATACTCACAGAAGCGGCGGTTGATCTCCTCAACGATCTGATAGATACGTGGAAGAAGCTTTGAGAAAAGCTCGATAGGCCACTTCTCAAGGGCCTCAGCCATGATGGTATGGTTTGTATATGCACAGGTCTTTTTGGTTATTTCCCATGCCTCATCCCATGAAAGCTCATAATCATCCATAAGAACTCTCATAAGCTCTGCTACCGCAACTGTAGGGTGTGTATCATTTAACTGGAATGCAACCTTCTCATAGAGGTGCTTAATGTCTCCGTCGTGTCTGTCAACATAATCCTTTACGGCTGTCTGTACGGAAGCTGAAATAAAGAAATACTGCTGGCGAAGACGAAGCTCCTTACCTGCGTAGTGATTATCATTTGGATAAAGGACCTCAACTATGTTACGGGCCATGTTTTCATTTTCAACAGCAGCCTCATAATTTCCCTTATCAAATTCGTCAAGACGGAAGGTTTCCTTTGCCTGAGCATCCCATACACGGAGAGTGTCTACAACATGATTGTTGTAACCAACTACAGGCGTATCGTAAGGAATTGCAATAACTGACTGGTATCCCTTTTGTTCGAATTTAAGCTTTCCGTTGTGGTTTACAGCTTCTACCCAGCCGCCGAACTTAACTTCCTTTGAAAGCTCTGCACGACGAAGCTCAAAAGGATTACCGTCCTTGAGCCAGTCATCAGGTACTTCCTTCTGATAGCCGTTTACAATCTGCTGCTTGAACATACCGTATTTATAACGTATTCCGCATCCGCATGCCCAGTATCCGAGAGTTGCAAGGGAATCCAGGAAACATGCTGCAAGTCTTCCGAGACCACCGTTTCCGAGAGCCCAGTCAGGTTCCTCATCCTCAATGGCATTAAGATCGAGATGCAGCTCCTCAAGGGCTTCCTTGATCTCATCACGACAGGAAAGATTTATAATGTTGTTGCCGAGAGCTCTTCCCATGAGGAATTCCATTGAAAGATAATAAACTCTCTTGGCGTCCTTTTTCTCAGTTACCTTCTGAGTTGCCATCCAGTCATCAATGATGGTGTTCTGTACAGCGTATGCAACTGCAAAGAAAGCCTCTTTTGTAGTGAGCTCCTCGAGTGATCTGCGATAAAGCTTACGGGCACCGCTCTTTACTTCTTTTTTGAATAAATCCTTATCGAAATTCTCCACTATCCTATCCTTTTCCTTTCTCGAAAAATGTATTTCGAAGCCATATGGAAACTTCTGACCTGAGGTTTCCATATGGGAGGTTCAATTAATCAACTATTTTTATATCTTTTCGACAGCAAGAGTCATGGTCTCTCCATTGATATCCCATGCCTTCTCGTATCCCTGAGTAAGATTATACACGATTGCGTCCGCCATAACTACTCTTATGATCTCGCTTTCGTTCTTACGCATAAGATTAGCCATCTTATCGTTGTCCTTCACATATACCTTGATATGATCCATGACCTCAAAGCCTGCTTCTTTGCGCATCGTCTGAATCTTTGAAATGATCTCTCTTACAAAGCCCTCTTCGATGAGCTCCGGTGTGAGATTTGTATCGAGAACAACGGTGAGATTATTGCCTTCTTCTGTGACAAAACCACCCTTCTCGGATACATCTATAAGAAGGTCATCCTTTGTAAGTGAAACTTCTGCATCTCCGTCAACTACGAATTTGATTTCGCCGTAAGTCTCGAGATCGTCCATAGCCTTTGATCCATCGATCTCAGAAAGATATGTACGTATGGAGTTAAGGTGCTTTCCGTATTTAGGACCTACAGTCTTAAGCTGCGGCTTGAAGGTGTAGGAAGTAAAGGCCCTTAGGTCATCCTGGAAAACAACATTCTTTACATTGAGCTCATCCTCGATGATGTCGATGAAATACTGGTCGAGACCGGACTCTGCCTTGACATACATATTCCTGATAGGCTGACGGTTCTTAACAGCAGCTGTATTTCTTGCTGCACGTCCGAGTATTACGATACGAAGAACCTTATCCATGCTCTCTTCAAGATCTGCATCTATCATGGATTCATCCGCTGCAGGGAAAGAGCAGAGGTGAACTGACTTCTTTGCCTGTTGATCCACTGTGCATACAAGATTTCTGTAGATGGACTCTGTGATGAACGGAACCATAGGTGCTGCAATCTTTGAGAAGGTAACCAGTGTGGTATAAAGTGTCATGTAAGCATTGATCTTGTCCTGCTCCATTCCCTTTGCCCAGAAACGTTCTCTTGAACGGCGAACATACCAGTTGGACATATCATCCGCAAATTCCTGAAGGGCATTTGCTGCCTCAGGGATTCTGAAGTTTGTAAGATTGTCATCTACTGACTTGACCACGGAATTGAGCTTGCTGAGAAGCCATTTATCCATAACCCCGAGCTTATCGTATTCAAGTGAATACCTGGTTGGGTCAAAATCATCAATATTCGCATAAAGCACGAAGAATGCATAGGTGTTCCAAAGTGTGGAAAGGAACTTACGCTGTCCTTCTACCACAGCCTTGTCATGGAATCTGTTTGGAAGCCATGGTGCTGAGTTTGTATAGAAGAACCAGCGGATAGCGTCAGCGCCGTGCTTCTTTAATGCTTCCATAGGGTCAACAGCATTACCCTTGGACTTACTCATCTTCTGTCCGTTTTCGTCCTGAACATGACCGAGTACGAGAACGTTCTCGTAAGGTGCCTTGTTGAAAAGTATTGTACTCTCTGCAAGAAGTGAGTAGAACCAGCCTCTGGTCTGGTCAACTGCCTCACAGATAAACTGTGCCGGGAACTGTGCCTCAAAAAGCTCCTTGTTCTCAAAAGGATAATGATGCTGTGCATATGGCATAGCGCCTGAATCGAACCAGCAGTCGATAACCTCAGGTACTCTCTTCATGTCGCCGCCGCACTTAGGACACTTGCAGGTAAGCCTGTCAACGTAAGGCTTGTGGAGCTCGATATGCTCGTAACCTACGTAATCTGAGCTGTAACCCTCCTTGCCGGAAGCCTTAAGCTCTGAAAGAACATCTTCATAGTTATATGCTCTTTCTTTAAGCTCCTGAATGGAACCGATGGCATCCTTCTCGCCGCAGTCCTTACATACCCAGATATTGAGAGGAGTTCCCCAATAACGGTTACGTGAAAGACCCCAGTCCTGAACATTCTCTATCCATGCACCGAAACGGCCTGAACCGATGGTCTCGGGATACCACTTAACGGTAGCATTATTCTTAACAAGGTCATCCTTTACAGCGCTCATCTTGATGAACCAGGATTCTCTTGCGTAGTAGATAAGTGGTGTATCGCATCTCCAGCAGTGAGGATATGAGTGTGTGAACTTAGGAGCATCATAGAGAAGCTTTCTTCCCGAAAGATCCTTCAATACCTCAGGATCACAGCTGATTGCACCCTCTGCGATTTCCTTTTCCGTAGGCTTACATCTCATGCCTGCAAACGGAGTCTCGTCAGTCATGCAACCACTCTCATCAACAAACTTAACGAGAGGCATATCATTCTCACGGCCTACACGGGCATCATCTTCACCGAAGGCAGGAGCCTGGTGAACGATACCGGTACCGTCTTCAGCTGTAACGTAAGAATCACATACTACATAATGAGCTCTCTTGTGCTGCTTAGCTGCCACATCTGCCGCACACTGATAAAGGGGCTCGTAGTCAATACCTACGAGATCTGTTCCCTTATAGTTCTCAAGAACCTCATAAGCCTTCTCACCTTCCTTTGCAAGAGGTGAAAGAACCTTGTCAAGAAGTGATGAAGCCATGACATATGTATAACCGTCAGCGGCCTTAACCTTTGAATACTCAAGATCCGGATTTACGCAAAGTGCGGTATTGGAAGGAAGTGTCCATGGTGTGGTTGTCCAGGCAAGGAAGTAGAAATCCTGATCCTTTGCCTTGAAACGAACGATGGCCGAACGCTCATTTAACTCCTTATAGCCCTGTGCTACTTCGTGGCTGGAAAGAGGAGTTCCGCAGCGTGGGCAGTAGGGAACTACCTTGAAGCCTTCATAAAGAAGACCCTTCTTCCAGATCTCTTTAAGAGCCCACCACTCGGACTCGATAAAATCATCGTGATAAGTAACATAAGGATTGTCCATATCTGCCCAGAAGCCTACCTTGTAGGAGAAATCCTCCCACATTCCCTTATACTTCCAGACGTTTTCCTTACATAAATCTATAAAAGGCGCAACTCCATACTTCTCAATCTGCTCTTTTCCGTTGATGCCGATGGACTTTTCAACTTCCAGCTCTACAGGAAGTCCGTGGGTATCCCATCCTGCCTTTCTGGGAACCATAGAACCCTTCATGGCACGGTATCTTGGGATCATGTCCTTAAATGCTCGGGTCTCAACATGTCCGATATGAGGTTTTCCATTTGCGGTAGGAGGACCGTCGTAGAATACGTAAGAAGGATCTCCCTCATGCTCTTTGATGGAATCCTCAAAGATATGATTCTGTTTCCAGAACTCCTCAACCTCATTCTCGCGCTCTACGAAGTTCATGTTTGTATCAACTTTTTTAAACATCAGCGCCTTATCTCCTTAAATCATATATTAAACCGAAATTCCGCAGCATCCTTTGTCGTTTTTAAACGTGATTTTCCAATGTTTTGAAAAATGGGTAAACTTCGGTCTTTAGCGTACTAATTATATCGGACTCACCTTGTAAAATCAAGCAAGGGAGGCGTTAAAAGCTTTACAGACTGGTAGATATAACCGGAATTTATGGATAATATAAAATAGCCGGTGCTCCGCTACGGAACACCGGCTGTTATGTCATGCTACCGGAGTAACATGCTTTTTCAATTCATTTTCCACAGATTCCGCTTCGGAACCTATGATGATATGTACTGCTGTTTTACTGGGGCGGAGAACTCCTCCGACTTTAGCGGACCGTATCTTCTTTTCATCCACGGCACCGTATTCGTTTATCTGTACCTTCAGCCTTCCGCCGTCATGGCCGACTTCCCGGACATTTTCGCTGCCGCCTAAGCCCTCAAGAATGATCTTTGCAACTTCAGACATATCTGCTTTATTGTCCAGTGTGATATGCAGCTTTTCATCCTCTGCTATCTTCATGGAAAGCTTGTCAGCATTTTTCCGTTTAATGTTTTTGTAGACATTGTAGGCTATTATGGCGGCAAGTATTACTACTGCAACCACAGCAATGATTACAATATTGTTATTCTCCATATCAGTCTCCATTCTGCTGCTTTGAATATTTTTTCAATTCGGCAACATAGCGTTCCCCAAGTTCACTTAAAGGAATTTTTTTCTTTTTGATATATCCTATGGTCATCTTCTCAGTGGTATCAAGCTTTACGGTGGTGTACTCATCACCGTTCAGTTCCTGACATATGATGCCTGAGCACATTGTGTAGCCATTGAGCCCAACCATGAGATTCAGGGCTGTGGCCCTGTCATCACACTTTATGATCTGCTTGTAATCATAGGTGCTGAGAACCTCTTCCGCAAAATAGAAGGAATTGTGCTCCCCCTGATAGAAGCTGAGACATGGATAATGCTTCAGATCCTCAAGGGTTATGAGATCCTTTTTTGCCATAGGATTCTGCTTGCTCATGAATACATAAATGTCACAATCAAAAAGCGGTATGAATTCCAGAGAATCCTCTCTCAGTATCTTACCGATGACTTTGTTGTTGAAATCATTCATGTAAATGACTCCAACCTCGGAGGTCTGATTCTTTACATCATTTATGACTTCTATGGTCTTGGTTTCCTTTACCGCGAACTCGTAGGTGTCCATACCAAACTCTCTCGCAAGCTGTATGAAGGCTTCAACCGCAAAGGTATAATGCTGCATTGATACGGCAAACTTCTTTTTGCGGGTGCCTGCATTAACATACTTGTCTTCCATGAGCTGGTACTGCTCAACAATCTGTCTCGCGTATCCGAGGAATTCCTCACCTTCTGCAGTGATGACTATTCCACGGTTGGAGCGGAGAAAAATGTCGAGACCGATCTCTTTCTCCAGCTCTTTTATAGCGGCAGAAAGTGACGGCTGAGTTATAAAAAGGTGCTTTGCGGCCTCATTCATGGAACCGCAGTCGGCAACAGCGATCACCTGCTTTAACTGCTGTAGTGTCATATCATATCCCCTTGGAAGTTACTTTCTTGCTGCTGAGTAGGTAACGAAACCGGCAGGATCAATATGGATATGGTCTGCTACCCATGTTTCATGACCGGAGCCTATGATTTGGGATGGTGACATGGTACTGATGCTGCCATCCGACTCCTTTATTTCGATTACGGCATCGGTTCTGAGGCATCCGTCTCCCTCATACACCTTGCTGCCCATAGAGCCATCTGCCTTACGCTTATAAAGCTTCAGAGAAGCATAGGTATACCAGGAGAAGCCGTTTTCCTTTTCGGGCATAAGCTGATAGCCTCCCTCAGAACGTTCGGAAAACTCAGCTATAAGATAAGGATCCTTTATAAGTTCATCCCTGTAAAAAGAAGTCAGGTCACTGAGCCTTTCGGCAGGTTCCTTTGATCTGAACACAGAACCGTTAAATGCAAGCTTTGTTCCGTCCGGAGCAACCGTATCTATCAGTGCCGCACCGTCCTCTCCAACATAGAAATTACCGACGTGAGCAGATTTTGTAATGGTGCCGGTGGATGGGTCAAGATAGTAGAATTTACCGTCGTCAATGATCCAGCCAACGGTAAGCTTTCCATCTTCGTAATAATATTTATCTCCCGAAGCATCTGTGAACCAGCCGTTATACAGCTCCGCAGCTTCTCCGGTTGCAGGATCTGCCTTGTATAGAAGGGTGGTTCCGTTTTCGTCGGTTTTATAGACTGAAGAGGTGTCATTTATGCCGGCAGAAGCTGATGTTCCGGCAGATGATGTAGATGTTTCTTCCGTTCCTTTGGTTTCGGTAGTTGATGCCTGCTCTGCAGAAGCTCCTGTTCCGGCAGATGATGTCAATGCTTCTGCCGCTCCTTTGGTTTCACTAATTGAAGTCTGACCGGCAGAAGTATCTCCCACAGCCGGTGCCAATGTTCCTGCAGTCGGCGTCAATGTTTCTGCGGTTGATGCCAATGTTCCTGCAGAAGGTGCATTTTCGGAAGCCACGGTCTCTGTGGCAACGGACTCGGAATTCTCTCCGCTGTACATAGCAAGTCCCGCTTTAATATCTTCCGGTATATCGAGTCCGTTAGTTTTGTAAAAATCGGCTACGGTATTATAGTATTCGGCCTTCTGAGAGTCATTAAGCAACTCAAGTGCGGCTGCAATATCTTCTTTTTGTGCAGCAAGGCCCAAAGATGTCTGAGATAGTGAAACTGCCGCTGTTAAAGCGGCAGATATCATAAACATTTTTCCTTTATTTTTCATGTAAAACCTCATCAGAGTAATGTATGTCTCTGCTCTTCAGGTGTCTTTGGATTGAGATAAGCAGGAGCAACATCAAATACTGTGATACAGCCTGTCTCGCCCTTCTTTGCCATACGGTCAACTGCTCTTGCATAGGCTGCAAGTACAGAGCCTGTGAATTCAGGGTTTGAATCAAGCTTCAGGCTGTACTCGATGAACTCATGATGCTGACCTTCATCACCTGTCACACCGGATCTCATAACGAATCCGCCGTGAGGAAGCTCTGCATGATTCTTCTTCATCTCATCCTCAGAAATAAAGTGTATGGTAACGTCATAATCTGCGTAGTAATCAGGCATGGTCTTGATGGTCTCTTCAACCTTTGCCTTGTCTGCACCCTCTTCAAGAACCACAAATACTTCTCTCTTATGCATCTGTCTTGCTGTGAATACAGGATGCTCGCCGTTTCTTACGGCATTCATGGCATCTTCTACAGGGATTGTGTAAGACCTTGCATCCTTAACGCCCGGAACGCGGCGGGCTGCATCACTGTGTCCCTGGGAAACGCCCTTGCCCCAGAAGGTATAATGCTTTCCGACCGGAAGTATGGACTCTGCATAGATTCTTGCGATGGAGAACATTCCAGGATCCCATCCGCAGGAAATCATGGCAAGCGTTCCTGCCTTCTTTGCGGCTTCGTCAACAGCTGCAAAATGCTGGGGAACCTTCGGATGCGTATCAAAACTGTCGATAACATTGAAATACTGTGCATACTCCGGTGTCTGCTTGGGAAGGTCTGTAGCTGAACCTCCGCAGATTATGAGCACGTCGATCGCGTCTTTATAATTTAAAACATTGTCAACGGTATCTACCTTAACGCCCGGTGTATTGATCTTAACTGTTGAAGGATCGCGCCTTGTGAATACAGCCACAAGCTCTTCATCCTCGTTGCGCTTTATTGCGCTTTCAATTCCGCGTGAAAGATTTCCGTATCCAAGTAAACCTATTCTGATCATAATTATCTCCTATTGAGTGAAACTATAACAATACGTTACAAAATACGCAGATATTATAACACACTGAAATCGCTGCGCAATAGAGTGAGGGTGTTACAGATATATGAAAAATTTGTGAAGTGTGTTATTACCGGCGGGAATATATGGTATGGATGCCCTCTGGCTCCTACCTGTTTATTCTTGGCTGAATCAACAAGAAAATACTTCTTCCATCGTTTTCCGGAGGGTGTCTTCCGAACATGTGGCACTGCCCTGGATCATTTCTTTTTGTCCGCCGCCGCGGCCATTTGCGAGAGCGTTGAAATCTTTGGCTTTGCTTCTGACATCTACGCTTGATGAACCTATGACATAATTCCATTGACAGGTTTCGGATGTCGAATCCATGGAATCCTCTTTCTTTCCAAAAACACCTACAACTTTGGCAGAAGTGTGCTTCATGAAATGATCGCAGCATTTCCGGAGTTCAACATTGTTCATGCCTTCTTCGATATCTGTGAGAACTCCGTCGAAATCTTTCAGGGTTTCTGCTTTCATTTCATAGTATCTCTGATTGATGGCACCGATACGCCAGTCTTTCTGACGGCTCTGGTCCAGAACCAGCTGTACACCTTCCACAAGTTCATCTATGGATACGGAAAGCATATGGGACAGCTGAAGGAGCTGTTCGTGCTTTTTTCTGTAATCTGACAGGGCATCGTTTCCGCAGAAGAGTTCAACACGAACGCCGCCCTTATGACCAAGAACAGAAAGGATTTTGATGGCTCCTATTTCGCCGGTGGTCATGACATGGGTGCCACAGCAGGCGCAAAGGTCTGCACCTCCCAGATCCACAAGTCTTACGTCACCTTTAAGTTCTTTTTTTGAGCGGAAATCTGTCTTTTCCAGCTCTTCCGGTGTAGGCCAGAGGGTATTGACCGGCACATTTGAAAGGACAACTGCATTGGCCTCTTTTTCTATTTCCATAAGCTGCTCAAATGTAAGAGGGCCGTCGAAATCTATGGTCATGACATCACTCATGTGGAAGCCCACATTGTTGTAGCCGAAATGTTTATGCACGAGGCCTGAAACGATGTGCTCTCCGCTATGGTTACGGGAATTTCTCATGCGGTTCTCCCAGTCGATGACGCAGTGATAGGTCTCACCTTCTGTAAGGGGTCTGTCAAGGGTGTGGAGTATTTTCACCTTTATGTTTCCACGTTCATCCTTGAGCTTTTCGCCGGTGGACGAATCCTTAAGTGTGACTTCCTGAACATCCGACAGAACCGCATCTCCTATAGTACCTTTATCAGCAGGCTGTCCGCCACCCTCAGGATAAAAGCCGTGGGCGTCCAGTTCGACCAGATATTTATCTTCTTTTTTTACGCAGGACAAAACCTTTGCATCAAATTCCTTTACATAAGGAACCTGATAGTATAATGATTCTTTTTCCAAAATAGTCTCCTTAAATTTCCCTTGTTACTTCTTTAAGCCACTGAAGCTCTTTTCCCTCGAAATAAGGTGAAAGCTTTTCGCACACTGTCTTGTGGTAAGCATTGAGAAGCTCGATATCGTGCTTTTCCATCATGGAAAAATCAATAGCCTCCAGGTCATAGGGCGCCATGGTGATGAAGCTGAATTTATAGAAATTGCCGAAGTCCGTGGTCTTCCATTTTTCTACCAGAGTAAGATTCTCGGTTCTTATTCCGTGACTTCCCTCGATGTAAAGTCCAGGTTCATCGGAAGTGATGTTTCCCTCTGAGAGAGCCACATCCTCCATTCTGCCCGGAGCCTTGCGGTAACGAATGGAGTTTGGTCTTTCGTGTACATTGAGGCAGAATCCAACACCATGACCTGTGCCATGGTTATAGTTGAGACCTTCCTTCCAGAAAACCTCTCTTGCGGCAAGATCCAGGGTTATTCCCGAAGATCCCTCAAGGAATTTCACATCCCCAAGTCTCAGGTGCGCAATAAGCACCATGGTATAATGCTTCCGTTCCTCATCCGTCAAAGGGCCCATGGCTATGGTTCTCGTAATGTCGGTGGTTCCTTCATAGTACTGTCCGCCGGAATCAACGAGATAAAGTCCCTTTGGTTCAACCTTTGAAAAGCTAGTTTCGGTTGGTGCATAGTGAGGGAGGGCTGCATTGGGACCAAAAGCCGAAATTGTGGTGAAGCTTGGCTCGATATACCCCTCCTGTTCTTTACGGAAGTTTTCAAGTACAAGTGCACTGTTCCACTCATTAAGTTCGTCGGATCCGAGAATCCTACGGGTTTCCTCTGTAATGGCACCGGATTCATCAAAGGCGTGCTTCATAAAGTAAATGTACTTTGTGACAGCTACTCCATCCTTGATGTGAGCCTTTTTCATATTTTCAATTTCAGTCGGATTTTTGCAGGCCTTCCACTTAGAAGTGGGAAGCATTTCTTCAATGATCTTCATGCTGCACTGAAGGTCTGAAATGGTTTCGAAATTGGTCTTTCCCTTCTCAAGAAGAACGGTCATGTCTCTAAGAGTCCTGACATCCTCATAGAAGCTGTCGTAATCCTTAAGGCTCACATTGATATCGGAAAGATATTTAAGTACAGCATCATCAAAGTCGGCTTTGTTCGCATAAAGTACAGCATCGTCCATATATACGATAATGTAGGAAAGGAATACCGGATTGCAGGGGATATCCGAAGCTCTTAAGTTAAGTAACCAGGCTATATCATCAAGACTTGTGATGATATGAAGATCTGCATCGTGCTCCTTCATAAATATCCTTAAATCCTTAAGTTTTTCACCTGCACTTTTTCCCGTATACTTTTCTTCAAGTATCCACACCTTTGATGCTGCAAGAGCAGGTCTTTCTGCCCAGACATTACCCACCAGATCAGTACCTGTGGAAAGGGAAGCGTTTTTTGCGGAAAGCTTTTTCTTAAGTAAATCTCCGTGTTCGAAATCCACGCATCTTCCGTCAAAGCCAAGCACACCCCCCTCAGGGGTTTTCTCCAGAAGGTAGTCGTCAAGAGCCGGAACTCCCAGCTGCCCCATTTTCATGAGTTCAATGCCTCTGCCTTCCATCTCCTTCTCTGCCTGTATGAAATATCTTCCGTCAGTGAATAAGACGGCGTGATCCTTCGTGACCACCATATTGCCTTCCCCTGTGAAGCCTGAAAGAAAGCGAATGGCACGGAAGTGATCCCCAACATATTCACTTTGATGGAAGTCATCGGTAGGGATCAGATATACGTCCACGCCGGCTCTCTTCATCTCTGATCTAAGGTTTTCAAGTTGTTCGTTCATGTAGGTCTCCGTTCTGTATATTAATTCTAAAAATTCTGCAGGAATTGATATATTATCCTGCAGATGAATAGTTTGATTCAATTACGAAGGTAAAAAGCTTATGACACAACAATCAATAGTTTTTAACCCGGTATCTGTTTATATCAATCCAAAATGAACTAATGCATTCTTTATTCCGTCCTCATCGATGTTATCGGTAACATAGTCCGCAGCGGCCTTTGCCTCGTCCTGTGCATTGCCCATGGCAACACCCATATTCACCATCCTTAGCATCTCGATGTCATTAAGGCTGTCACCGAAGGCATAGGTATCCTGTTTGCCAATATCGAAATATTCGCATAAGCGGTCAATGCCTCTGGCCTTACTGTAGGCAGTCTCCACGACATCGGCACCAAAATTCTTTGAGAAGGGCATGACATTTAACTCAGGAAATGCACCCTGAAGAACCTCGCTTCTTTCACGGCTTCCGTAGAAAGCAAGGGATCTTACGGGAAGGTTCATTAGCTCCCATGGATCCTGGAAATTCCTTCCCTGATATATGCCGAAGTAGTTTTTGTCAAACCTCATGACCTCTTCATGATTGATGAAGTAATCAATTTCATTTATCCTGCACCCTATGGGCATTTTTTTGTCGGAACAATAGGTGAGGATCTTTTTAAGCAGTACTTTGTCCATGAGCCGGTCCATAAGGACCTTATCCCTTACCTCTACCATGGTGCCGTTCATATGTATGAGGGCATCGGGGTCAACCTCCCTGAGATAGCCGATGGACATTTTGTTTTTCATGTCCCGGCCTGAAGCTATGATCACGAGATAATCCTTAGCCTTAAGCTTCTCTATGCTTTCAAGAGTGGACGGAGTGATCTTCCAGGTATTGTGATCAAGCAGTGTATGATCAAGGTCAAAAGCCACGAGACCTTTATATTTTTTATTATCAGACATAAAACCTCTTTCTAAAGGCTGAAAAACAGGAACGCCCCTATTGTAGCACAAGATTACAGCTATATGATTCTTTCTTCTTATGTGTTTATAAAACTTCTCCTTTCAACCAGTCCGGGTTCTGATAAAAATAAGTGCAGAAGCCAGAGTTAATTACTCTGATAACTACACTTTTATGGTAATAAAAGGTTCTGCCAATTCAGCAGTCAAATGTATACACATCTGCCTGGCTCGGCTTACCATACCCCCAATCCATCGTGTATATTTCCATAAACGGAATGACTTCTTCATGTTTTTTCCCCTTTTTTCAGTCTTATACTAGTACATCGAATAATAATTAACTGACACGTTATGTGCAGTTTTATCGTTGTAATACTAAGCCGTCATGACCGTTGAATGTGCCAGAAACTTAAAATTCGTTGTACTAGGTGGCGATTGCGTCTTCCGCCGCCCTTTTGTAAGCTTCTTCCGGAATGCCGATATCTTCAACGAAGATTTTCCCGCTGTAATCCTTTCCCTGTCCGGTCATAAGACCGGTCTTGTTTTTGCCGAAGGTTATGGTCACATCCGCTTTTATGCCGCACCCCAGGAGCTCGCCGGTATCCGTGTTAATGCCGGAGGGCGCATCAATGGCCAGTGTGAAGCCATGGCTGTGGGCATTGACCTCTTCGATGAAGCATTTGTATACACTTTCTACGGGGCAGTGAAGTCCTATACCGAAGATCCCATCGATTAAGACATCACTGTCTGGCAGCTTATCTCCTGCCCGGTATAGCTCTACCCACCCGTTAAGCTTTTGAAAGTAAAACATCTGATAGAGAAATTCCCGGCTTGCCTTTTCAGGCTTTCCAACGACCCATACAACCGGATCATAGCCTGTTTCCTTCAGCATTCTGGCAGCTGCCACAGCGTCGGCTCCATTGTTTCCAACGCCTGCCAGTACCAGTATGCGGGCATCTCTCATGTAGGTATAATGCCGGTTTATATATGTGGCTATCTTCGAGCTTGCGGTTTCCATGAGCTGAAGTGAATCAAAGCCCATCTCCCCCATGGCTATCATGTCCGCCTTTTTTGCCACTGTTCCTGTTATCAGATCCTGCATATGTAAAGTCCTCCTCTTAATGTATGTTTTTTCCGTTTAAATCTGACAATGCAGATACAGACCTAATCGGCTCCAAAATAAAATCTTTCATACATGAATGGTTTCAGTATAACAGTTTAACCATGCGAAAAGCAAAGGAACCGGTCTCCCGGTTCCCTTTAAAATGATGTATACAGAAATCCGTGCCTCGATCTCCCGAGGCACGGATTCCTGTAAGGTCATTTCTTCTTGTTTTAGTCTTCTTCACGATTGAGTTCTGCGTATCCTTTTATTGACTGCGGAAACTGCCCATGCACAAAGTACCGTGCTCGCTACAGCAAGTATACATACAGCGGCGGATGAGAAATTCACCCGGGATCCATTCAGACTGTCGATGATAAGATAATCCTCCATCAGATTGTTATGAACATAATAAATCATCGATGCAAGGATACCAAGCCACAGGAACGGCTTCCATTCGAAAAAGCGTTTCACAGGATCAAGATTCAATGCGGCAAGTATGAGTGCCGGTGCAGCGAAAAACTCAAAATAACGTATATAATCGGAATTGCCTATCTCTCCAAATACAGTCTCAAATCCAAGAACCAGCCGCACAAACAGGACCCCTATGATCATCACGAACCAGGTAAAAGAAACCTTCTTTCTCAGGGAAGGCTCTGCTTCCGTCTGGAACTCACACAGGAGAACGCCGATGAAGAAAGTAGCATATCCACGGCCGGTGAGACTCCACAGAAACGGTAACTTAGGTGTATGCGTGAGGCATATCCAACCCACAAGTACCATTATGCTGCACATACCCAGAAAAACATAAGAGGTTCCGGACAGCTTACGGATCAGGTAATAAAGGAGATAACAGAGAAGAAGCACGTCTATGAACCACATGGTGGAATTCACCGGCAGGCCTGTCTGTTTAATGGAGGTGAACCAACCCGTGTTGATCATAAGTATAGAAAGAATGATCCGGAGTGGTGTTGGAGTTCTGACAATGGCATCGCTTCCGGGGATAAGATTAAGCCGGATCTCTGCGTTGACCAAGGCCCACAGCGTAACGATAACGGAAGGTATAAGCAGCTTCACGTAATGTTTTCTGAAATAACCCCAAGGGGACATGCCTGCAATCTTATCACGGTAATGATAAGCCGTCAAAAAACCGGCCAGCATAAAGAACAGCTCAACTGCATTCTTGCTGTATTCAAAAAATAATTCGGAATAAGGCGCGAGAGGAGCTCCCTCCAATCCGAGCCCCATGTCGTCAATGTACAGGCAGTAATAGTGATAACATACGATAAACAGACATGCGATCCCCCGCATCCCGGTGATCGAATGAAGTATGGGGCGCTTTTCGTTTTCATTCATATGTATAGCTTTGGATTTGGAAGGAGAATGCATTGGAAAAAGAATCATTATACTATCAGCTCCTTTATGTGAATGAGTTTGATGCAAAGGTTTGTTCAGGAAGTCACACTTAAGGATCCGTCTACCGGCAAAAAGCTCACAGATGACCGGGGAAACATTAAGGTGAAAATACTTCACGCAGAAACTACTCCTCTTCTATCATTTTTATCACCATTTTATCCATGGAATCAGAGTATTCCTTTTTGTAATGAAGAGCCTTGAGTCCAGCGTTTAAGGCACCTTCCACATCCTTCTTCATGCTGTCGCCAATCATAAGTATGGATTCCCTGTCCACATTGAATTTACTTACAAGCAGGTCATAAGCTGACCGGGAAGGCTTTTCAGCCCCTGCTTCCTCACTGGTCACCAGCACCTCTATATAATCTTCAAGTCCTAAACGTGCTATCTTCCTGTGCTGTATATGGGCAGTAAGATCTGTCAGCATTCCTATACGGATGTTATGTTCTTTCAGATATTTCATAAGAGGAAGAACGTATGGAAAAAGCTCCATATTATCAAGTATGGAGTTCCAGTAAACATCATAAAGCTCAAGAGCCCCTTTTGCGGGATTCAGTCCCATATCCTCCAGGAATTTCTGCATATAAAGTATCCTGTTATGTGAGGCCGCAACATTTTCACCTAAGGATGATTTTACGGCAGCTCTTGCTGCATCAAACCTCTGTTTAAATTCGTCATGGCTTAATGAATACTTATCACATGCAAAACTGCAAAGCTCCGTAAGAGCGGTTTTTTCACATCCGCTGTAATCATAAATTGTATTATCGATGTCAAAGGCTATCGCTTTTATCATAAAATTCTCCTACTATGTGACAGAACGTAGCAGTTCAGCCGGTGGACCACGGGGACGGAGTTGGTGGTCAGTTTTTTAAAATGAGCCATCAACTCCGTCCCCATGGTCCACCGGCCTGATTGTTACAGATATTGGATTTATATTAATTCAATTCTTCACTTCTGACAATGGTATCACAATACATGCATCTGTAAAGCGCTTTTGTACGGTCAACGATCTTGAATACCTGGGGAAGCTCCTGCTCGATGGAGATGATGCATCTCGGGTTCTTGCACTTAAGAACGTTTGTAAGGGTCTCCGGAAGCTGGAGTGTTTTTTTGTCAACTCTCTTTCCATCCTTGATATAGTTTACGGTTATACCCGGATCTATATAGCCAAGTACATCAAGGTCGATATCCAGGTCTTCTGAAATCTTCACGATATCCTTTTTGCCCATTTTACGGGAGGAGCAGTTTTGTATGAGAGCCACCTGTGAATCCAGCTTGTCAAGATGAAGGTATTTGTATACGAGCATTGCCTTTCCGGCTTCAATGTGGTCAAGTACTATTCCATTTTCAATTCCATCTACTGTCATCCTGTGCCTCCTTACTTATCAAGACCTAAAAGGAATAAAATCAGAGCCATGCGCATCTGCTTTCCGCATAAGGTCTGGTAGAAATATTTAGCTCTTTCATCTTTGTCCACAGCCACCGAAATCTCGTTTACTCTTGGGAGCGGGTGAAGTATAGCCATGTCAGGCTTTGCGTTCCTGAGCTTTTCCGGAGTCAGGATGTAGATATCCTTCAAACGGAGGTAATCCTCTTCGTTAAAGAAACGCTCCTTCTGAACTCGTGTCATGTAGAGTATGTCAAGCTTGGGAATCGCTTCTTCAAGGGAGGTTGTTTCTTCAAACTCAACTCCCGCTTCCTTCAGCTTATCAAGCTCATACTCAGGGATTCTTAGTTCTTCCGGTGAGATGAGGATGTACTTGTTGTTTGGATAGCGGAGCATCGCATCGATAAGTGAGTGTACAGTACGGCCGAACTTAAGGTCACCGCAGAGTCCCAGGGTAATGCCGCTGAGGGAGCCTCTGGTTCTTCTGATGGTAAGTACATCCGCAAGAGTCTGTGTCGGATGGAAATGTCCACCGTCACCGGCATTGATGAAGGGCACTGTGGTATGCATGGAGGCAACCACAGGGGCACCCTCCTTGGGATGACGCATTACCATAATGTCTACATAGTTTGACATTACGGAGATTGTATCGGCTACGGATTCGCCTTTTGCGGCGCTGGAGCTTGAGGCTCCCGCAAAGCCAAGGATCTGTCCGCCGAGGGCCAGCATGGCGGACTCAAAGCTGAGTCTCGTTCTGGTGGAGGGCTCGTAGAAAAGTGTTGCTAACTGTTTGTGGGCGCATTTGTCCTGATATTTCTCCGGATTCTTCTCGATATCATCGGCAAGGTCCATGAGATGATCGATTTCCTCAACTGTGAGGTCCAGAATATTTATGATGCTTCTGGGGGTTGGTTGCATGATTTTTCTCCTCCTGACATGTGTTTGTAAACCGTCCGGAAAATTCAAGGCATGGGTGACCAGGCTTGCATTTTCCTACTTTTATTTCAAAATTAACTTCTCCATGACTCGTCTGAGGGGTTATCTCGGAATTTGAGAAGTCTGGCTTCGTCTTCTGGTTTGATATAATTCTCTTGAACTGCAACCTTAACCAAGGTGTCGAGGTCGCAGAGGGAGGTGTTTTCGATGTTTGCTTCTTTGAGGCGGTCGATGCCTTTTTGCATGCCGTAGGTGAAGATGGAGATTATTCCAAGGACGTCGGCTCCGGCTTCACGAAGGGGATTTACGCAGTCAAGTACTGATCCTCCGGTGGAGATGAGGTCTTCGATAACGACAACTTTTTCTCCTTTTTCGAGACGTCCTTCAATCTGATTTTTGCGGCCGTGATCTTTTGCGGAGCCTCTTACATAGCCCATGGGAAGTCCGAGAATGTCGGCTGCTATGGCTGCATGTGCGATGCCGGCGGTGCTGGTTCCTTCAAGGGCTTCTGCCTCAGGATAGAGCTCCTTTACCTTATCTGCGATGGCATGCTCGATGAGTGTACGTACCTCCGGGTAGCTGAGTACCAGTCTGTTGTCACAGTAGATTGGGGATTTAATTCCTGATGCCCAGGTGAAGGGATCATCCGGTTTTAAAAATACAGCCTTGATGGATAAAAGTCCCTTCGCGATTTCTTCTTTAGTTGCCATGTTGTTCTCTCCTTAATGAACATCTGACAATTATCACTGTCAGATGAGTGTCTTTGTTGATTTCTCTTATTTTCCAATGTCGAAGGATGATCCGACGTCATCCTTGCGGTTACATAAACGGTCAGTCAAAAGCTCTTACTTCAGCCGACGAAATCATTCATTGCTCTCTCGTATGCTTCAACGGGATCAGCCGCTGCTGTAATGGACCTTCCTACTACTATATAGTCGGAACCGATCTCCTTTGCCTTTGCAGGTGTTGTAACTCTTGACTGGTCACCTACAGCGTCTCCTGCAAATCTGATGCCCGGAGTTACTGTCATGAAGCTGTCGCCTAATGTTTCGTGAATGCTTCCTGCCTCGAGAGGTGAACATACAACACCATCAAGTCCTGCGGTTTTTGCATTTTCGGCATACTTTACAACCACATCCTTTATGGGCTGATCTATGAGAAGCTCGTTTGTCATGGTCTCCTGGGAGGTTGAGGTAAGCTGTGTGACAGCAATGAGAAGAGGTCTTGTGCCGTCTTCTCTTGTAAGTCCTTCAACCGCAGCCTGCATCATCTTAATTCCACCGCTTGCGTGAACATTGGTCATGTCTACGCCAAGGTCGCGAAGTGACTGCATGCCGCCCTTTACGGTATTTGGAATGTCGTGAAGCTTCAGATCCAGGAAAATCTTGTGGCCTCTGTTTTTGATTTCTTTTACTATACTTGGTCCCTCTGCGTAAAAAAGCTCCATTCCGATTTTTACAAAGGGCTTTCTTCCTGTGAATTTATCAAGGAACTCATAAGTCTTTTCTGCACTTGGAAAATCCAGCGCGATGATCACATCTTTTCCCATAATATCTCCATTTCTCCGGTCTTATTCAGACGGTATTTACTCAGTTAGTATCTTGATATTTAAAATCCGGTTTTACGATATTTGAAATCCATCAACTTAGCTCAATTCAATTAAGTCTATTGAATAGCCAATCGCTGCTTATTTACTATTCCACACATCCTATGATGTCGCTTAACTTCTCGATTTTAAGCTCCTCAAGAAGCTCCGGAAGCTCCTCGATGATCTTCCGGCAGGCAAATGGATCCACCAGATTTGCGGCACCAACTTCAACCGCACTGGCTCCGGCCATCATCATTTCAACCACATCCTTTGCGTTTGAGACACCGCCCATTCCGATAACGGGAATGTTTACGGCCTTACTTACCTGGTAAACCATTCTTACTGCTACAGGGAAGATAGCCGGTCCCGAGAAGCCGCCCATCTTATTGTGTATCACAGGCTGACGGCGTTTGATATCTATCCTCATGCCAAGAAGAGTATTTATAAGTGCAAGTCCGTCAGCTCCGGCATCCTCTGCCGCCCTGGCGATGGAAACGATATCCGTAACATTGGGACTAAGCTTAATGTATACGGGCTTTTTTGCTGCCTTTTTAACTTCTCTTGTGACTTCAACCACATTCTCACTGCTGGTTCCGAAGGCCATTCCGCCGCCGTGAACATTGGGGCAGGAAACATTAACCTCAATGATACCTACCTCAGGCACCTCGCTCATGGCCTCTGCAAGCTTTACGTATTCAGGCACGCTGAATCCGGAAATGTTGGCGATGAGGGGTTTATGAAAATGCTTCGCAAGCTCGGGGATTTCAAACTTGATGACTTCCTCCATGCCGGGGTTCTGAAGACCCACGGAATTGATCATGCCCTGATAGCACTCGGCTATACGGGGGAGCTCGTTGCCGTAACGCTCTTCAACTGTTGTTCCTTTGAAGGAAATGGATCCCAGTATATCAAGGTCGTAAAGATCCCAATACTCTTTTCCGAACCCGAAGGTTCCGGATGCCGGGATCACGGGGTTACTGAGTCTGATTCCGGAAAGCTCCGTCGTTAAATCTACCATGCGATCTCCTCCATCATGAATATCGGACCGTCCTTGCAGACGCGCTTAAAACCGTTTTTTGTCTTTTTGCTGCAGCCCATGCAGGCTCCGAAGCCGCAGCCCATCCTGGTCTCGAAGCTGAACTGTCCGTCTTTTACCACGTTGTAAACCGCCTTCAGCATTGGCTCCGGTCCGCAGCAAAGAGCATAGTCGTGATCTCCGATAATGTCGGTAACAAAACCTTTGGCGCCATAACTACCGTCTACTGTGGCAACATTGACAGGTACGCCCAATGCTTTGAATTCGGCCTCATAGAATACATCGGACTTTGTGTTAAAGCCGAGAGCTACATAGGGGGTGATGCCCATCTGTTTAAGACATTTAGCCAGAGCATACATAGGCGGAACACCGACTCCTCCTCCTGCTATAACAGGATTCTTTGGAATCTTCCGGAGGTCATAGCCGTTTCCCAGACCCGTGAGGACATTAATGTAGTCTCCCGGTTCCATGTAGCTCATATCTTCGGTTCCCTCACCCACAACTTTATAGATCAGGGTAAGTCTGTTCTCCGACCAGTCGCATACCGATATAGGTCTTCTGAGAAAACGTCCCGGTATTTTAATGTCTACAAATTGTCCGGGTCTGGTGATATCGCTTGTGTCACCGTCCAATGTCATCTTAAAGATGTCAGCAGTAAGAGCTTCATTGGTCAGTATCTTGAACTCAACATCCTTCATTTACATCTCCTGACTTTGTTCTTTGATCATATTCATAGAACTGCTATTTTGGTAAAAAAATACCAGCCTCAAACAAATGAAATAACATTTGTCGAGTCTGGAATATTAAACAAACCGTTCATGTCATAAACGGCACTTCTATGAATCGAATCTATGAATTTCTTGAAAATAAATAAAAGAACCGGAAAATCAAAAATATAAATATCGAGGCCGGTCGGACCTTTTTTATTTATATTTATGTTCTTAAGAAGAGTTGTCATAATTCCTCCTAAATGCTGTTTCCAAGTTCTGAGATAATATAACATAAGGATGATGTAATGGCAAGGGTGGATTTACACTAAAGGCCGGCCTAAGCAGGAGGTCATCCATTTAAAAACGGGTCGCTGTGGCGGAAAAATTGAAAACAGTCCCCCTAAGTGGCTCTAGGTCCTCGCCAATGTCAGATATTTTCTTTATGAAAAATCTGACTTGGCGAGGGAGCTAAGGAAAAGGGAACCAAGAGCCACTAAGGGGAACTGTTTTGATTTTTCACGTCCTCGCTCAACGTTTTTAAATGGATGACCTCCTGCTCAGGCCTACACATTCTCTGGGTGAACTTTTATTCGTCCCAACCCTCACGTGGCATGATGATCATCATTTCAACAAATCTTTCTTCGGGAGTAAGGTTGACATCGTCTTTATGTGTTACTTCCGGGAGGTCGTTGGTGTCGGCGAGCTCCAGCTGGATCCAGTCGATGGCATTGGCTCTGGCATCAGCTAGTGCTTCGTCTTCCGTGGCTCCGTCTCCGAAGCACTGGTCGAGATCAAAGTACTCCACACGGTATCCTCCTTCCGGTTTTTTATATAATTTAGCCGGGTAATAAAATGTCATGGTCTGATTAATCCTCCTTGCCAAACCGTTTACGGAATTTATGCGGTGTTTCTCCGGTTACGGACCTGAATATCTTTATAAAATTACCGATATTATGGAAGCCGCACTCTTCTGCAATCTCATAGACATGAGTATCAGTGTCTTTGAGAAGTCCGGCAGCCTGCTCAACACGATATCTGTTGATATAATCAAGGGGTGACACACCTGTCACGCTTCCGAAAAATCTTATAAAGTACTGTTCGTTAAGTCCCGTAAGCTCCGATAAATTTCGTATATATAGCTTTTCTTTATAGTGTTCTCTTATGAATATGATCGAATCCTTAATGGCCTTAACCTGCTTTTCCGTATCGGTAATTTCTTTGTCTTCTATCATACCGAAAGAATAAATAAGGGCTATCACATGCAAAAGATCTGCTTTTATCATAAGCTGATCTGCCACAGAATCAAGCTCATATTTACGTACACTCACGCTGTTGGTATTGCTCTTTTTCCCAAACTCACGATACCTTCTCACCATATCATTAAAGGATCTCAGTACCTGTAGGAAACCAAAATCGGATACGGTAATGAATTCATTGAACCTGATACTGCCCTTAAGAAGCGGATAAATAAGAGCTTCATTAACCGGGTCGCTGTCATTTTTGAAGCAAAGATCCTCAAGCTTTACACGGATTGAGTATTCAACGCCCTTTTCATCAAGAGACTCAAGCTTACGAATAACCCCTGAATTCACGATACAGAAACACTCATCAGTGATGTCATACTCCTTCAGGTTGAGCATAAGCTTATAATGCCCGTTTTTAAAATATATGATTTCAGGTTCGTCATGCCAGTCCAGACCAACATCAAGCTTTTCTTCCTGACTGTTTATGGACTCATAAAGTAATGCTGCCATTATATCCTCGATTCAAAGCTGCCATGTAAAGGCAGCTTCGGTTAATATTTACGTTCTAAATCATCGAAAAAGGATATTAAAACCTTTCCGATATAGTGTTAATGTCATGATAACATAATTTTTTGACGCAATCAAAGGATATTATGCCACCCAAATCTTACAAAAATCATTTTATTGTATAATTTTTATTTTTTGCAATGATACACGTAATGATGTATATTACTTTATAACACCAACGGCTATCGTGCCGGTTAAAGAAATGGCCCGCTATGCCTGAAAAGGGTGTTACAAAGCAAAGACATTAATCTTAAGTATATTCATTAAGTACTGTCTTTAGCTGTTAGGAGGAATTATGATTCTGGCTGTGGATTGTGGGAATTCCCATACGAAAATCGGATGCGTGGATAACGGAAAAGTCCTGGATCCTGTAGTTCGACTGGAAACAAATCAAAACAAAACACTTTTTGAATACGCTTCGGACATTGACCGTATTTTATGTCTGACTAACTTAAAAGAGAAAAAAACAGACGGAGTCATCATTTCCTGTGTGGTTCCTCCATTGAGAGAGGTACTTTCGGATGCACTGAAGGTAGTGACTGGAAAAAATGCCGTAATTGTAGGTGCCGGTGTAAAATCGGGAGTACGTTTAAAGATAGATGATCCCGGAACCATAGGTTCAGATCTGGTATCTGCGGCTTCAGCTGCGAAAAATCTCTACAAGCTTCCCGCAATCATAGTTAACCTGGGAACTGCAACTACCATAACTGTTATCGATAAGGAAGGGACATATACCGGAGGCGTATTCATGCCGGGAGTGACATTATCCATGAATGCACTTTCCAGAGAAACCTCTCTTTTACCTTCCATAGATCTGACACCGCCAAAGAAACTGATCTGCACTCAGACAAACGATGCCATGAAGGCAGGTATAATCTATGGCACGGCCGGAGCTATAGACGGAATCATTGACAGATTTATAGAAGAGATCGGTGAGCCGTCTCCGACCATAGTCGCCACCGGCGGCATAGCCCATGTGATAACCAAATATACAAGGCACAAAACCATACTCGACGAAAACCTGCTCCTGGAAGGCCTTTGGTACATCTGGCAGGCTAATCAGAGTTCAAGATCAAAATAATCTTTCCAACAGAGGCATATCAACATAGTGAGGAGCCTTAGGGCATCCATTTTAAACCGTTAAGCTGAATTAACTCGGTTTAAAATGGATGCCCTCAGGCTCCGTATCATTTATCACTCTTCACCTCTGTCGTAGGTTCCGAGCTTATGGATAGCATCCTCTTTCCACTCTGTCCAGTTGTCGCCTCTGATGGCGCCACGGATCTCCTCAGTGAGATGATTGTAGAAATAAAGATTGTGAAGTACGCACATACGCATGCCAAGCATCTCCTTGGCTTTGAGAAGATGACGGATGTAACCTCTGCTGTAGCCGCCTGTATAGGAACCGTCCTCTCTCTTCAAACCTGCGCAGACAGGACATTTACATCCCTCTTCTATAGGTCTTTCGTCAAGCTCATACTTCTGATTGAAAAGATTCATCTTACCCTTGTGAGTATATACATGACCATGCCGTCCGTTTCTTGAAGGATATACACAGTCAAAGAAGTCAATGCCTCTGTCAACAGATTCGATGATATTGGCAGGGGTTCCTACTCCCATAAGGTATGTGGGTTTTTCCTTAGGCAGATGCGGAACAACGATATCAAGGATATGATACATCTGCTCGTGGGTCTCACCGACTGCAAGACCGCCTACAGCATAACCATCCATATCCATCTTGCTGATGATGTCTGCGTGCTGTATGCGAATGTCATCGATTATACCGCCCTGATTGATACCGAAAAGCAGCTGATCCTTATTAACAGTATCAGGCAGTGAATTTAATCTGGCCATTTCCTTCTTACATCTTTCCAGCCATCTGGTGGTTCTTTCAACAGAGGGAAGGATATATTCTCTGTCAGCAAGAGCAGGAGGGCACTCATCAAATGCCATGGCTATGGTTGATCCGAGATTTGACTGGATCTGCATGGATTCTTCAGGCCCCATGAATATCCTGCGGCCATCGATATGGCTTTGGAAATAAACGCCCTCTTCTTTTATTTTTCTGCCGGTTCCGGCAAGTGAAAATACCTGGAATCCGCCGGAGTCTGTAAGTATGGGACGATCCCATTTCATGAATTTGTGAAGACCGCCAAATTTCTTTATAAGCTGATCTCCGGTGCGTACATGCAGGTGATAAGTATTGGACAGCTCTACCTGTGTACCTATGGTTCGAAGATCGTCTGTTGATACTCCGCCCTTTATTGCAGCAACAGTACCTACATTCATGAAAACCGGAGTCTCGATAGAGCCATGTACGGTTTCCATATGCGCCGACTTTGCACGGCCGCTGGTTTTGATGATTTCGTATTTCATTTTTTGAACCTCGATTTCTTAGTTCCTGAAAGAGCACTCCGGGAAAGCAGCCCGGCGCCACTTTGATCATATCGTCCGGGGCAATACCATTTAACCGGTGAACATCGGTATGCAATGCAGACATCCCTACCCCTTTCGATACAGAAAAAGACCGACTCGCATGAGTCGGTCTCTAATTTATAAGAATATTCCAATTCCGTCAAGACTTGTGGCTAAGAGATTATTTCTTAGCAGTCTTCTTTGCTGCTTTTGCTTCAAGCTTTGCTGCCTTCTCTGCTGCAGCCTTTTCAGCCTGCTTCTTCATGGCGCGATTTGTAAGGTCAAACCAGAGCGGACCTGCAATTGTTATTGAAGACCATGCACCGGCTACGATACCAACCATAAGAGGCATTGTGAAATCACGGATTGAAGAAACTCCGAAGATATAAAGCACAATAACCATGATGAAGGTTGTAAGTGAAGTATTGATGGAACGTGTAAGTGTCTGTGAAATAGCTGTATTTACACAGTCTGCCTTATCCTTTCTCTTTTCAGGATCTGCAAGATTCTCACGGATACGGTCAAATACAACGATGGTTGCATTGATGGAATAACCAACGATAGTAAGAATACATGCAATAAAGGTTGATCCTACTGCCCACTTAAGACCTGCATAGAATGCAACTGTCACAAGTACGTCATGTGTAAGGGCAAGAACGGAAGCTGAAGCAAATCTGATATCCTTGAATCTGATCCAGATATAGATGAGCATGCAGATGATGGCAATGATAAATGCCCAAACCGCATCAGCCTTCATTTCATTTGAAACAGCACCTGAAATGTTTTCTGTTGTGATCTTTGATTCATCAACAGAGAATTCGTCAACCAGCTTCTGGTAAAGGTCTTTTCTCTCTTCTGTTGTGAGAGTTCTAGTCTTAATGATAACTTCGTTTGTGCCGGCTACCTTAGAAGCCTGAACAGAAGCATCACCACCGGTTACTTCCTTGAATATAGGTGAAACCTTTGCATCCACATCTTCAAGTGAAAGATCCTCGTTAAAGGTTACGTTTGTTGAAGAACCACCCTGGAAATCAAGATCATAATTGAAAAGATTTCCGATAGATGCCTTGTTCATGCCAAGGAATATGAAACCTGCAAGGATCACAACTGCTGAAGCTGTATAAGCTTTTTTACGGAACTTGATGAAATCAAATATCTTGATATCCTTGCGTACGCCGTAAAGCTTAGGATCTGTAGCTCCGAACTGTACAAATGTCCAGAGAAGGCTGCGGGTTACAAAAAGAGCTGTAATAAGTGAGATAACGATACCGATGGCAAGTGTTGAAGCGAAGCCCTTAACGGTACCTGAACCTCTTAAGTAAAGCACTGCAGCTGCGATAAGTGTTGTGATATTTCCGTCAAGGATGGCAGAAAGTGCCTTGCTGTAACCGGCCTTGATGGAATTCTCTACGCTGTTTCCGAGACCAAGCTCTTCCTTGATACGTGTAAAAATGATGACATTGGCATCAACCGCCATACCTATGGAAAGGATGATACCTGCGATACCCGGAAGGGTAAGGGTTACTTCAAACGCCTGTAATATAACAAGTTCAAGACCTGTATACATAATGAGCGCAAGAGAAGATGTAAATCCCGGAAGCAGATAGAAAACGATCATGAAAAGCATTACCAGACCAAGTCCTATGATTCCTGCCTTTATGGATGTTGAGATAGCTTCCTGTCCGAGGGTAGCACCGATAACATTGGAACGGAGCTCTGTAAGCTGTAACGGGAGCGCACCGATACGGATGGTGGACGCGATCCTTGTTGCCTCATCATAGTCGGAAATTCCTGTGATCGAAGCCTGTCCTCCGGAGATTGCTTCCTGAACCGTAGGAGCTGAAATAACATTATCGTTATAAATGATAAACAGCGGATTGCCTACGTTGTTGGCTGTGGCATCAGCAAACTTCTTTGCACCCTCATCAGTAAATGTGAGCTGAATGATATACTCATTTGTACCATTGTTGTTGGTCATTCCGGCTGAAGCATTCTTAACATCATCACCGGTAAGAAGTACATTACCCTGAACGTCGGCAAATTGAAGTGTACCAGGCTCACCGAGTTCAGCGAGAATCTCATTGGCATCTGTTGCACCCGGAATGTCAATGTTTATACGGTTTGATCCTTCCTGATAAACCTGAGCCTCTGTTGAATAGCCCTGGGCCTTCAGCTGAAGCTTGTAAATAGTGTCGGACATCTGTTCCGCAGTTGGGTTTGGTTCAACGGTCTGATAGGTTATGGATACACCACCGTTCAGATCGAGACCGAGTTTAATGTCTCTTGCGCCATTCACTCCCAGGAAACAGAAACCGGCTGTTATAGCCAGTATCAGGAGTAGACCAAGAGCTGCTTTAAGCTTGTTGTTCATTGGAATATCTTCCTTTTACCATAAAAATTTACTGGGGTCAAAAAGGCATAGTATGCCCCTGACCTTTTAAACAGCAAACGATATTATAACAAACAAGGGGGAAACTGACAAGACATTGATTCGGGAGCCGAAGGGCATCAATTTAAAACCGATTTTGATTTTTTATGACTCAGCTTAACGGTTTTAAATGGATGCCCTCCGGCTCCTGCCTACACTATTCTTCTCCGAACAGTGCAGCTAAAGTATATATGATTCCTCCCACGTATATTGCGATGTCGCCGATGTTTACAATCAGAGATTTAAGGCCGTTGACTCTGATGTTCATATAGTCTGTAACCTTGCCGTTTACGATGCGGTCGAGGACATTGGACAGTGCACCTCCGATCACAATGGCCATGCCAAGCTTTCTCAACTTATATTTACCCGGATAATAATTTGTGAGGTATTGCAGACCGCCTGCAAGAAATCCTACAGCTGCCACCGAAAGTGTCTTTACCAGTTCCGGATATTTTCCAAGGTGTCCTCTGGAAAACCCCGGATTATGGGCACGCATGATCTTTATGTAGCCTTTTGTATGTGGCATTTCACGGGGGAAATTGCTTTCCGGTTCAGTGTCGATAGCACTTTTCACCATCTGGTCTACTGCGCAGATAAGGCCGGCTATGGTCAACAGGTGTATGAATTCACTGCTTATCGTCCAGAAGAAGTGCGTCGCTTTTAAGTTCTTAAATAATCCCATGTGGTTCCTCCATCTACTCCAGAAAATACATCGAACGTTTCTATTATATCACTTTATTAGCCTGTCTGCGCTTTCTTCTGACGCGATTTATGTGGCGTTCGAAGTCGCCGCTGTTTAGGAATTCGGCCAGGACGTACTGGTCGAAGGTGGGGACTGTGCAGGAATAAAAGGAAATTCTGCTTTTCAGTTCCGGGGAAAGCTCCTTTGGAAGGAGCATGTAGCCTATGCGGATTGAAGGTGAAATGGTTTTGGTGAAGGTGTTGATATAGATGACTGTACGCAGGGGCTCAAGGGAAAACAGTGTGTCCTCGGATTTTGTGGAGGTTGAGAATTCCGAAGCATAGTCGTCTTCCACTATTATGGCACCTCTGTTTTTTGCCCAGGCTATGTATTCCTGTCTTTTTCCGGCGGTTGCGGTAACTCCGCTGGGGTAACTGTCAAAGGGAGTGACATGAAGTACCTGAGCTGATGTTCTCTTCAGTTCACTTGTATGTATACCTCTTGATCCGAGCTTCAAAAGATCACAGGCGGCTCCGTTTGCCTTATAAATACTTCTGATCTTTTCATAAGAAGGATCTTCCACTCCGTAGAGTTTATCCCGTCCCAACATCTGAACGATAAGTCCATACAGATACTCTGCACCTGCTCCGACTATAACCTGGTCGCTGTCTACGTGTATTCCTCTGCTTCTTTTTATATATCGGCTAATGCTTTCTCTCAGAAGCAATGATCCTTCATTGGGAGACTTCTCCAGTATCCTTTCGCCGTAGACTGAAAGGACATGTCTGACCGTTCTGGCAAATCCGGGAAAGGAAAAGGTTTCAATGCTTTCTTCGTACTTGTCTGTGGCAGCCCCCTCTTCGTTAATGCCTATGTCCATTTCCTCCCCGACAGGAAAGGAATCTTCTGAAGTGTAGGTCACAAAATACCCCCGCCTCTGGCTTGCTTCGATGTAGCCTTCATCCTGAAGCAGATCATAGGCGTGCTCTACTGTTATGACGCTGGTTCCGGTCACTTCCGCAAACACTCTCTTTGAGGGGAGCTTGTCTCCGGTCTTAAAATCACCGTTTATTATTTGCTGCCTTAGATTTGTATATATGGTTAGGTAAGCTGCTGTCTTTGATTCCATGACTGATCAAGCCTTCGTTTTATACTTTTCCCTGAAGTCCGTAGGGGTTATTCCCTTTGCTTCCCTGAAGGTTTTTGCAAAATAACTCATATCCTGAAAACCACAGTCTATCGCGATGTCTACTATCTTCTCTTCCGAAATTCTGAGAAGTTCAGCCGCTTTTCTTATCCGATAGTTCTTCAGGTACTGGATGGGAGTGGTTCCGAGCATATTATGAAAACATCTCATGGTCTCAGATTCACTGATCTCAGCATGTTCCGATAACACAGAGATATTTATATCCTCTTTGTAATGATGATCGATATAATCAAGCATCATCCTTATGCGGTCCGAATCTCTTATATCCTTAGGCGACACCGCTCTTGTCTCAGAATCACAATGTGATGATAATAGGAATATCATCTGGGACACAATGTCCCTGACCCCGGATTCTATGGCTTCATCGCATTCGAGGCAGCTTCTCCAGCACTGTTCCGCAAGACGCAGGGTCTCTTTCTGCCAGGCCTCGTCCTTATTAAGAGCAAAGCCTTTTAACGCATTGTTTGTAATGATGGGCGCGGCGTAGTTGTCATAGAACAGGCCATCATTCGGATCTCCCACAATTGTCGGCGAGAAAACAATCGAACGAATGCTGCATTCACCCGTATGATCCGGATGATGGACGCAGGTGTTCAATGTTCCGGCATTTATAAAATAGCCATGGCCTTTACTTAAAGGAAACCGTTCAGCCTCCACACCGATTATTGCCTCTCCTAACATCACTATGCCTATTTCAAAAGCATTCTGCCAATGCCAGGGTATCTCTATCTGTTCAAGATTATCTTCATAACAAATAACAGGAAGACTTTCTGTGCCTTCTTTTATGGGAACTCTGCTTTTATCGTTTGTTGCAAAATTTTCTGATATTGCCATAATATTCTCCGATCACCGAAATAAAAAAGTCAGAAACTCTATTTTTTATGACAATATTATCATATCAATTTAGCGGCTATATTACAAACTAAAAGAAATGAGAAACAAATATCTCTATTCCGATACCTATAAGAATAACGCCTCCGAAAATACCTGCTTTGTTTTTGAGAAATCTTCCGGCTGTTCTGCCTATCCTGAGACCAATGATGCAAATGATAAAAGTTGTTACGGCAATGATGACAGCAGTGATAAATGCTTCAAGAAGATGGTATTCTGAAATTGTGAAGCCAACCGACAGAGCATCTATGGAAGTTGCTATACCTTGCATGATAAGTGTGCTTGAAGAAAGTATCTCATCCTCACCGGTTGCTTCTGAATCCTCACCGATTTTTCCCTCCGGAATACTTTCATAGATCATTTTTCCTCCGATATAGGATAGAAGTATGAGCGCTATCCAGGGGATAAAAGCCTGGAAGGATTTAAAATATAATACAATTGTATGAACACAGATCCATCCGATCATAGGCATGAACCACTGGAAAAATGCAAAACAGCCCGCGATACTGCACATCTTTCCCGGTTTCAGATTTGGATCCTTCAAACCATTTGCCATGGATACCGAAAAAGCATCCATAGCCAGCCCTATTCCCAGAATGATTCCATTTATAATAAATCCCGGTGTTAATGTCATGATAACTCCCAAAATAATCAATTAATTTTTTCTCTTGGTTTTAGAATTATCTTACTGTTTTCGGACGTTAGTCAATAATAACCAATCGGATAGCAATAGGTTTTTCTCTCTATCAGTAACAGTTCAGCCAGGATGCCTTATTTTCGCAGTGAACAAGGCATTACATTGACCCATATTCCCGTTACCAGCATCTGAGTCATACTGAATGTCAGGTTATAATGACTCAATTTCAGATAATCAGGATTTGGGTCATACTGAATAGCAGGTTATAATGACTCAATTTCAGGTAATCAGGATTTGGGTCATACTGAATAGCAGGTTATAATGACTCAATTTCAGGTAATCAGGATTTAGGTCATACTGAATGGCAGGTTACATTGACTTATATTCTGAATTCTGAGTTTTAAGGTCAATCAGTGGTTCCAATAACTCCGGATGGTGGGAAAAAGAGCCGTCCCCCAGGTCCACTGACTCAACTGTTACTTTTATCGCGAAAAAACAGCCGGGACATAAATCCCGGCTGAAATGAAATTCCTTTTATGAAAGTGTGAACTTGTTAACCTCATCGCTGAGACTCTTAGCCATTCTGGTCATTTCTTCACTGGCAGCCGCACTCTGCTCCGCAGTTGCAGCATTGGTCTGAACTACTGATGAAATCTGATCGATTCCAAGAGTGATCTGTCTGATACCGTCAGCCTGCTCACCTGATGCGATCGAAATATGATCCACAAGGTCTGTGATCTTCTGTGCACCCTTGGATACAGATGTGATGGACTCAGCAGTCTGAGCAGTTATCTCACCGCCCTTTTGTACTGCTTCGATAGTCTGTTCAATAAGAACAGCTGTATTTTGAGCAGCCTCCTGAGACTTCTTAGCCAGATTGCCTACTTCATCAGCAACAACCGCAAATCCCTTTCCTGCCTGACCGGCTCTTGCAGCCTCTATTGCTGCATTGAGAGAGAGGATATTGGTCTGAAATGCGATGTCATCGATAGTCTTTATGATCTTTGAAATCTCGTTGGATCTTTCAACAATCTCTTCCATAGCTTGAGACATCTCTTCCATCTTGGTGTTACTGATCACCATATCTTCACTTACAGAGCTTGTAAGATCCAGAGCGGCTTTTGACATATCAGCAGTATCCTTTACCTTCAGTGATATATCATTCATAGTAGCTGAAAGTTCCTGAATAGAGGAAGCCTGCTCTGTAGCACCCTGTGCTAATGCCTGAGCACCTGAAGATACCTGTTCTGCGCCTCTGTTTACATTATTTGCTGCAGCATTGATTTCTCCTAATGTGGAATTCAAGTGGGATATCAGATTATCCGTATTGGTTTTGATCTTTGCAAACTGGCCTGTATACTGCTTTGTAAGCTGTACCCTGAGATTACCGTCAGATAACTCGGAAAGCGCACTTGCAATCTCATCGATATAACCCTGATAATTCCGGATCTGTTCTATGGTCTTGCCAAAGGAGTCAGCAAGCAAGCCTATTTCATTCCTGGATTTTATATCAAGTCTTACATCCAGATCACCATCAGCAATTCTTTCAGCAACAGCTGTAACCTTCTGAAGAGGTCCTACTACCTGACCGCCTATGACCATAGCTGCAACGAAAAGAATCACAAACCATATGATGATAAATATGATCATATTTCTTATTATACCTGTTATAGCTTCGTTTGCCTTCTGCATGTAAATTGCACTTGCTTCATCGAGATCATCGATCCACACACCGGTTCCGAGCACCCACTGGTAAGGTTCATAGGCACAGGTATAATTTTTCTTTGGTAATGGCTCTGTCTCATTAGGCTTCGCAAACATCAGATCTGTAAATCCGCCACCCTCTTTTTTTCCGTTGGCGATCATTTCCTGAATGAAATAGGTTCCGTTTGGATCCACAGAATCCCATCTGGACTTACCTTCCGTATCTCTTCCCAACAGGACAACATTTACACCCTCATAGGTATCTACCCAGAAATACCCATTTCCGTTATCATACCTCATTTCACGCACCAGATCCGCCGCAAATTTCTTTGCTTCACTTTCCGTGAATTCTCCTGCAAGCTGTCTTTCATGAATCTGATCAATAACACTTACAGCAATTTCAGTTTCCTGCTTCAGTTTCTCCATTACATCGGTTTCAAGGCGGCTCCTATAGGCTGCAGCCTGATCGTTGTTATTTCTAATGGTTCCTATTATTGAGAATACAGCAATTCCCAAAGCCGTCAGAAAGCACGAAACAAAGAGTGCCATAACTACTACAAACTTCAAACTGTGAATACCGAGATTTTTTCCTTTTGTGTCCATGATCAATTCCTTTCAAAATCATTATTCGGTCTGAGAATCACTTATTGATACCCTGCCAAACAGGGACTTCAAACCCGTTATATTTACTTCGTCGACACTATATAAAGAAAAATAATAATATTTGAAAATAATTGTTAAATTTCGCCTTATCATGGCAAAAGGGATACTTTCATTTAAGGAAGTACTTCCTCATTATAATGTTTAAATTTAGTGTATTTACACTTCAGGGAAGCTTCTTTCCGACGAGATCTTTCCCCGGTGATTCTGATGATATAAAAAATGGGCGGTTCAGTGTCTATCCTCCCTTTGAGGAACTAACTTACTGAACCACCCATTCATATATTTTAGATCAATCTATAGTTTGATGACTTTACATCAGCTTCTGCCGTTAAGGAAATCATCGATACCCTTTGCAGCTGCCTTTCCTGCGCCCATTGCGAGGATAACTGTTGCGGCACCGGTAACTGCGTCACCGCCGGCAAATACAGCCTTCTTGGAAGTCTCACCGTTCTCTTCCTTAGCTATGATACAACCATGCTTGTTTGTATCAAGACCCTCTGTTGTCTGCTTGATAAGAGGGTTAGGTGATGTTCCGAGAGACATGATAACCATATCACACTCAAGATCATATACATCACCGGGGATAGCTTCAGGTCTTCTACGTCCTGATGCATCAGGCTCTCCAAGCTGCATTCTCTGGATCTTTACGCCCTTAACCCAGTCATTCTCATCAGCATAGATCTCAACCGGATTCTGGAGAAGATCAAAGATGATTCCCTCTTCCTTAGCGTGATGAACCTCTTCAACTCTTGCAGGAAGCTCTTCTTCTGAACGTCTGTAAACTACATGAACCTCAGCTCCGAGACGAAGTGCTGTTCTTGCAGCGTCCATTGCTACGTTTCCGCCGCCTACAACTACAACCTTCTTGCCAACCTTGATAGGTGTGTCTGCTTCCTTAAGGAAAGCCTTCATAAGGTTGTTACGTGTAAGGAACTCGTTTGCTGAATAAACTCCGTTTGCAGTCTCACCGGGAATGTTCATGAACTTAGGAAGTCCTGCACCTGATCCGATGAATACTGCATCGAAGCCTTCCTCATTAAGAAGTTCATCGATTGTGAGAGAACGTCCAACGATAACATTGGTATCGATCTTAACACCGAGCTTCTTAACGTTCTCGATCTCAGGACGAACTACGCGATCCTTTGGAAGACGGAACTCAGGGATACCGTAAACCAGAACGCCGCCCGCCTGGTGGAATGCTTCGAAAATAGTAACATCATATCCAAGCTTAGCAAGGTCTCCCGCACAGGTAAGACCTGCAGGACCTGAACCGATAACTGCGACCTTCTTGCCGTTAGGTTCACCCGGTTTTGCAGCTACATAATCATGCTCTCTTGCCCAGTCGGCAACATATCTCTCAAGCTTACCGATGGAAACCGGCTCACCCTTGATGCCTCTTACACACTTGCCCTCGCACTGTGTTTCCTGAGGACATACACGTCCGCAAACTGCAGGAAGTGCAGAGGATAATGCTATAACATCGGCAGCACCTGCGATATCTCCCTCTTTAACCTTAGTGATAAAATCAGGAATATGAATAGAAACAGGACATCCCTTCATGCAAAGAGGATTCTTACAATTAAGGCATCTTTCAGCCTCAAGCTTAGCTTCCTCATCATTATATCCAAGACATACTTCTTCAAAGTTTGTTGCTCTTACCTTAGGCTCCTGCTCACGAACAGGAACTCTTGTCATAGAATTGTTCATTTTGTGCCTCCCCGATTATTTATCTGCTTCGCAGCCGCCGGAGTGTGTTGAACCCTCCTGTAATGCCAGCATAGCTCTGCCTTCTTCATCCATGTACTGTCTCTGACGCTTCATAGCAAGGTCAAAGTTAACCAGATGACCGTCAAACTCAGGTCCGTCAACACATGCGAACTTAACTTCATCACCTACGATAAGTCTGCAGGCACCGCACATACCTGTTCCGTCGATCATGATAGGGTTCATGGAAACGATAGTCGGGATTCCAAGATCCTTTGTGGTAAGGCATGCAAACTTCATCATGATAACAGGTCCGATAGCGATACACTGTGTGTACTTCTTGCCCTGCTCATTAACAAGCTTCTGAAGAATATCGGTAACGACACCCTTGTCACCGTATGAACCATCATCTGTACATACATAAACATTGGCAGCTACCTTACGAAGATCATCTTCCATGATAAGAAGATCCTTGTTTCTTGCACCGAGGATAACATCTGCCTCTACTCCGTGCTCATGAAGCCACTTAACCTGTGGATATACAGGAGCTGCTCCTACACCGCCGGCTATGAATATGATAGACTGCTTCTTCAGCTCTTCTATCGGGGTACCTATCATCTCAGATGGCTTTCCGAGAGGTCCCACAACATCTGTAAAGCATTCTCCGGCTTTAAGATGGCTCATCTTCTCTGTAGATGCACCAACTACCTGGAATACGATAGTGATAGTACCTTCTTTTCTATCGTAATCTGCAATAGTTAATGGAATTCTCTCACCAAGCTCACCGAGCTTTACAATCAAAAACTGACCGGGTTCGCATTTCTTTGCAACAAAAGGTGCCTTTACGACCATGAGCCAGTCCTTATCAACTAAGTGCTCAACTTTGGTTATTTCGTACATGATCTCCTCCACGCGTTTTATCGAATTTGCAATAGCTTATGGATCTTAAGCCTCCATACTTAAGCCACTATTGCAACGTCCTAATTATAATCATTTTGCATCGAGTTAACAATAAATTTTTAACAATATTGTGACGATTTTAACAAAAAATACAAAAAAATGCTGTATACAATGGACGTATGTAACAAAGAGCCTGAGGACATCCATTTACATGCGGGTCGCTATGGCTGATAAATCTATAACAGGCCCCTAAGATAAGGAAAAAATCCTTACGGATTCTTTTGAATCGCTCAAAGCCGCGCGGCTCCAACGATTAAAAAGCAAATCGTGGGCAGTCCCACTAGGCCCTCGCCAATGTCAGAAATTATCTTTATGATATTTCGTCATTAAAATAAGTTGCCCAAACCGGAGATTTAATTTAAAATTAAGGTTCGCGGAAGTGATTTTTTAGTTACAGGAGGTGCATTATGGACAAACTGAAAAACCAGGATACAGCGCTTGTTCAAGACGCAAAAATCAAAGATGCAGAGATTCCTGTAGCAAATGATGAGGCAGCTATAGCAAGCAGAAGGGCCTTTCTGAAAGCCCAGGCAGAAGCTATGGAGGAGGATCAGGAACCGGAGTTTCCCGAAGAGTCAAAGCCAAACCTCACTGATCTTATAGAATCCATTCCTGATGATAATAAAAAGGATAACGAAGATCGTAATCTCATCCATACCGATTCCGACGATTTCGATGAAGCAGCTCCTGAAGATGAGGACGAGGACGAACTCGAGGATCTCATTGACGAAGGTAATAAACAGGACATCAGTGAGTATTACGAGGACATGCAGCCTGCGGACTTCGTTGAAGAGATTGATGATCTTGATGATGAAGACATTGAGAAGCTCCCTGAGTTCCTTAATACCGAACAGCTGACCGAGATCATGGAGGAAGCTGACGATGATACACGTCAGCGTATCGGAGATCACCTTCCTGATGATACCCTCCTTGAAATGTTCGAGGACATGTCAAAGGACGATATCGTTGATATCCTTGGAGAAATGGAGATCGCCCGTCGTAAGAGACTTCTTAACCGTATGAAGTCCGGCGACCGAAAGATCATTCATACTCTCCTTCAGTATCCTGATGACAGTGCAGGAGGTATCATGACGACAGAGTATATCGCTCTTCGTGAGGACAGAACCTGTGCAGAGGCCCTGGACACCATCAGAGATATAGGTCCAAAGACAGAAGTTATCGAAACCATATATGTAACAGATGAGGATCGTCTGAAAAAGCTGGTGGGAACCGTTGACCTGAGGGATCTTCTGAGTTCACCAAGAAACACAAAGCTTTGCGATATCATGGATGACCAGGTGGTTTCAGTTGAGCCGGAAGTTGATCAGGAGGAGGTTGCCCAGGTTGTTTCAAAGTATGACCTGCAGGCTATTCCGGTGGTTTCAAGCAAGGGTTCCATTCTCGGAATCATCACCGTTGATGATATCATCGATGTCATCAATGAGGAGCACGATGAGGATATCGCTCACCTGGGAGGAACTTCAGCAGAGGAAGGCCTCGATACCACTCTTTGGGAATCGGCGCGTTTACGTCTTCCCTGGCTTTTGGTAAACCTTCTTACCGCGTTCCTTGCATCCTTTACAGTTAAGGTTTTTGAATCCACCATAGCTCAGGTGGTCGCTCTCTCCGCAACCATGACCATCGTTTCAGGTATGGGCGGTAATGCAGGCACTCAGACTATGTCCGTTATGGTCCGGGAGCTTTCAAACGGAGATGTGGATTTCAAGGAAAACTGGAAATCCTTCGTCAAGGAAATTTTTCTCGGGGTTGTAGACGGAGCCGCCACAGGACTCGTCACAGGAATCATCGTTTCCCTGGTTTATGGCAATGCTTTCCTCGGACTTATCATTTTCCTTGCAATGATAGGAAACCTCATGGTTTCAGGAATATTCGGATTCCTGGTTCCGCTGATCCTTGATAAGCTTCATGCTGATCCGGCATTGGCCTCCAGTATATTTGTTACTACGGCAACAGACGTCCTGGGATTCTTTATTTTCCTGGGTCTTGCGGATCTGTTTCTTCCGTTTCTGACATAAAAAGCAAACACCGATTGAAGATTTATTTGATCCTCAATCGGTGTTTTTTATTTACCGGGGACTATCCACCGGTGACGGTTCTCGCTGTCGAGAACCGTCACCGATGGTCTCTATTCGAATGTGATAGAAATTATGCATGCAAAAAGGAGGGGCACTGCCCCTCCTTCCCGCTATGTAATATCAACCGGTAATTGTAAATCAAAAATCCACTTCTGTGTCATAGTAGCAGCACTTAAGAAGCTTCTCCATCTCTTCCTGAGACGGCTGACGGGGATTTGATCCTGTACATGCATCGCCGATGGCAAGTTCAGCAATCTTTGGAAGTCTCTCAAGGAATACTTCCTCAGGAACAAAGCCCTGTTCTGTAGGATATGAATCCTTGCCGTAATTCTTGATGCAGTGAGGAATGTTCATATCATCATTCATCTTGCGGAGATACTTGATAAGAAGCTCAACCTTCTCGTCATCGTTTGAACCGCCGAGGTGCATATAATCAGCGATAACACCGTATCTCTTCTTTGCTGTCTCATCCTTTGCATTGAAAGCGATAACCTTTGGAAGGTACATAGCATTTGCAGCACCATGGATGATGTGTGCGCCGTAATCAGCAAAAGCAGCACCTGTCTTATGAGCCATGGAATGTACGATTCCGAGAAGAGCATTGGAGAATGCCATACCTGCAAGGCACTGAGCATTGTGCATAGCATCACGTGAAGCCATGTCATCATTGTAAGACTTAACAAGATGCTCCTGGATCATCTCGATTGCATGAATAGCAAGAGGGTCTGTATAATCGCAGTTTGCTGTTGAAACATAAGCCTCAACTGCGTGTGTCATGGCATCCATACCTGTGTGGGCAACCAGCTTCTTTGGCATAGTCTCGGCAAGATCCGGATCTACGATGGCAACATCCGGTGTGATCTCGAAATCAGCGATAGGATACTTAACACCGTTAGCATAATTTGTGATGATCGAGAATGCTGTTACCTCTGTAGCTGTTCCTGAAGTTGAAGATACAGCACAGAAATGAGCCTTGTGACGAAGCTCAGGGATACCGAATACCTTGCACATATCTTCAAATGTGCAATCAGGATACTCATACTTGATCCACATAGCCTTTGCAGCATCTATAGGTGAACCACCACCGATAGCAACGATCCAGTCAGGCTGGAACTTAGCCATGGCTTCAGCACCTCTCATAACAGTCTCAACAGAGGGATCTGACTCGATACCTTCGAAAATTTCAACCTCAAAGCCTGCTTCCTTTAAATAATCTTCAGCTCTCTGAAGGAAACCGAACTTCTTCATTGATCCACCACCAACGCAGATCATAGCTCTCTTACCTTTGAAGTTCTTGAGCTCTGCTAATGATCCTTTTCCATGATACAAATCTCTTGGTAAACAAAATCTTGCCATGACGTAATCTCCTTTTGGAATTGATATAGTAAATAGAATGTTATTTATTTAACGTTCTCATGTATTATATCACCGGCTCTGCAGTATGACAATTAATTAACAATTTACTGTTATACGAAATTTGCCGTTCATATTTGTGCATAATTACATATAAAAATATCTTAACATAACTATAA
>JAGAGL010000093.1:0-9073 GCA_017627595.1 Oribacterium sp.
GTAATCAGGATTTGGGTCATTCTGAATGGCAGGTTACATTGACTTATATTCTGAATTCTGAGTTTTAAGGTCAATTAGTGGTTCCAATAACTCCGGATGGTGGGGAAAAGAGCCGACCACGGTCTTCGCGAACCATTGCCGACTGAACTGTTACTCTTTTTTGTATATTATTTCCTGATGAACAGTCATTTTCAGACCGTCTTTTGCGGATATATAACCTAAAAATAGTGAGATTACAGTTGTCTATTTATGTTATGATTATGAAAAATGCTTAGATACATCAGGGGAGGTCTAAAGATGTCAAAGATTAGTTTAACGTATTATGGTCATTCGTGTTTTAAGGCGGATTCAAAAGACGGTTCAGTTGTATTTGATCCCTATGAAAACGGCAGTGTACCGGGATTAAAGGTGCCGTCGGGTTTGACAGCGGATATGGTTATCTGTTCTCATGAACACCATGACCATAATGCTGCCTCACTTATTTCTCTGAGCAGAAAAGATCATGGTCTCAGATACCATAACATTCTTGTGCCTCATGATGATGCAAACGGAAGTAAGAGGGGGATGACAAAGGTATCCTTCGTGGAGATGGAAGACCTTGTGATTGCCCACCTTGGAGACATTGGCAGACTGCCGGGTGAAGATGAGTATGAAGAGCTGAAAAAAGCTGATGTTGTACTGCTTCCGTGTGCCGGCTGTTACACCATAGATTCGGCTCAGGCGCTGGAAATCATTAAACATCTGAAGACACCTTGTCTCAAAGTGCTGATGCATTTCAGAGAAGGTGCAACGGGATATGATGTCCAGGAAGACATTCAGCATGTAATGTCGGTGATCCCGGGGGTTCACAGAATCAAGGCATCATCTATAGAGATAGATGTTCAGAATGTCCCGGATGAAGTCATTACGCTGATTCCGGATCAGGACTGATAGCCGATTAGGATGGACACCTTCTTAAGTGAAACCATGATATCTTATGTCAGGGTTGATTTTTATGAAATCCGGAATACCTTAAAAGGGGTCACATTAACTGTATTGGTCGTCTTAGTAAAAATATTATTGAGGTTAAAACCTGATGAATGATAATAACAATGAGCAGCAGACCTATGAGGGCAGAAAAGAAACGCATAACGGTATAAAGCGAATGATTTTTGTGGGAATATCCCTGCTGATAGAAATCGTACTTGTTCTTTTACTGTTTACAAAATTATGGGATTATGCTGAATGGATAAACATTGGCATGAGGATACTGGCGTTAGTGCTGGTACTGGGAATCTATGCCCAAAACAAAACGGCAGCCATGAAGATGCCCTGGATCATTCTGATTCTTGTGCTTCCTATAATGGGAGTTTCACTGTATCTTCTGGTAGGGTTGAATGGGTATACGTGGAAGATGAAAGAACGGTATCGAAGGATAGATGAGGTGCTTATGCCCATACTTCCAAAAAATACCGAGATTATGGAAAAGCTAAGGGAGACTGACAGGGCTGCGGCAGGAGTTTCGCAATATATCCACTCAAAGGCATTGTATCCGGTTTATCAGAATACCCGGATTGAGTACTATGACAGTGCAGCAGCGGGACTTGAAGCACAGCTTGCTGCTCTGGCAAAGGCAAAAGCCTTTATTTTCATGGAGTATCATGCAATAGATGATTCTGTCTCCTGGAACCGGATTGAAGAGATTCTGGCGGAGAAGGTGAAGCAGGGTGTTGAAGTCCGGGTTTTCTATGATGATATGGGAAGCATCGGTTTTATAAATATGGATTTTTGCAAGAAGCTTGAGGCAAGGGGGATCAAATGCCGAGTGTTCAATCCTCTGGCTCCCGGACTTAATGCTTTTCTTAACAACAGAGATCACAGAAAAATAACTGTTGTGGACGGTTATGTAGGGTTCACCGGAGGCTATAATCTTGCGGACGAGTATTTCGGGCTGAAACATCCCTTTGGTTTATGGAAGGATACGGGAATAAGGCTTGAGGGCGAAGCGGTAAGGTCTCTGACCGTTACCTTCCTTGAAATGTGGAATGCCGTAAGTGATGAAGGTAAGGACGATGTGGAATTTGGAAGGTTTTTACCTGAGGATGCCACGGTAGCAGGCGAAAATGCATTCATTCAGCCCTATGCTGACAGTCCCATGGATGATATTCATGTGGGTGAGGATGTTTATATCAGTATCGTTGAGAAGGCGGTTAAGTACTGTTATTTTGTGACTCCCTATCTCATTATCACCGATGAGATGGCACACGCCATGGCTCTTGCGGCGGAAAGAGGCGTTGATGTCCGTGTTATCACTCCGGGAATTCCGGACAAAAAGATGGTTTACAATGTGACACGTTCCTTCTATAACTCACTGGCAAGACACGGAGTCAGGATGTATGAATGGACTCCCGGATTCTGCCATGCGAAGATGTGTGTTGCAGATGATGTCATGGCCACCTGCGGTACCATAAATCTCGATTACAGAAGCCTGTATCACCATTTTGAGAATGGATGTTTCATCGCCCACAGTGAAGTGGTACCGGCTATCCGTCGCGATTTTGAAAAAATGTTTTCGGAAAGTACAGAGGTCACTGAAGAATACAGTACTGTTAAAAGCTCATATCTTAAATTATCGCAGCTGTTCCTGAGGCTCTTTGCAGAGCTGATGTGAATGCTGTAAATCTATCGGGGGGATTCTCAAGGTTGAGAATCTCCCCCTCAAACTTTACGATAATTATTTTTTTTATTTTTTTTGCTCGAGCCCCCATTTTTATGATGGCACACTCCGTATTACTAAGTAGAGGGGAAGAAAAGATCCCCTGAAAGAAAAACCAGGGATGAAAAGCAAATATGATGGAAAAGATTTTTCAATCCCACATTACTTCTAATAGTACGGAGGAAACAAAAATGAGAAAGAACAGATTTAAAAATTTCGCAGTTATTGCAGCAGCAGGTATGACAGCACTGGGACTCAGCATATGTTCATATGCAGCACCACAGGGAGGAGAAGGAGGCGGTTTTTCCGGAGGAAATACAGGTGGACGCAGTGAGGTGAGTGCTCCCTCAAACAGAGTAGATGACAAGGGAGGCAGAGAAGTCTTAAACAGAAATGATTTCAGCGGCATAGGAGATTCAGGAAAAGAAATGGCAGCACCGGCAGACAGGAATGGTGGAATCAATGCTTTTGCTTTCAATGTCAATACAGCAGGAAATGCCATATATCAGCAGAATACCGAGACCCCGCCTGAGGCACCGGTAGATGAGAACGGTAACCCGATGGCACCGCTTGATAACAGAAACGGACAGGGTCAGCAGAATACCGAGACTCCGCCTGAGGCACCGGTAGATGAGAATGGCAACCCGATGGCACCGCTTGATAACAGAAACGGACAGGGTCAGCAGAATACCGAGACCCCGCCTGAGGCACCGGTAGATGAGAATGGCAACCCGATGGCACCGCTTGATAACAGAAACGGACAGGGTCAGCAGAATACCGAGACTCCGCCTGAGGCACCGGTAGATGAGAATGGCAATCCGATGGCACCGCTTGATAACAGAAACGGACAGGGCCAGCAGATGAAGCAGAACGCGCCTGAAAATATCACAAAGCTTATTGAGAGTATTTCTGATGAGGAGCAGAAGTCAGAGCTTGAGGAGCTCTATGAGGCGCTTCAGACTGCATTAGAAAAAGAAAAAGCTGCAATAAATTCAGGTGAAGAGACTGATGGAGACAGCAGAAGTGAGCTTCATGAAGCTGTCGAGAAAGCGAGAAAGGCTCTGGATGATGCAGTAAAGACTTATCTTGATTCAACATCCGCGGAAGACACGTCAGATGCCGATTCCAATTCCTGAGTTTGCTAATAATTCTGTATAACAGGGTCGATGTTTATATCGACAGATTGATTCCGGATATATCATAATAAATTGGTATACGACTGAAAAGCCTGTCGAGGTGAGGCCCTCTGCACAGGCTTTTCGTATACAGATTGAAAGGCCAGGAAACTGAATGATCAGAGAAAGGGCAGAAGAAAATAAGCAGGCCGTCATGGCTTCTCGTGATAAAGAAGAAAAAGAACGCTTTCTGGAGGAAAACCAGGAGAGAATACTGCGGCTTGCTGCAAAGATCACGCATAAATCCCTGACACGCAGCGATGATGCGTGGACAGTTGCCATGTACGCAGTGTCTCAGGCACTGGACAGTTGGGATGAAATAAAGGGGGACTTCTGGCCATATGCAGCTGTTATCGTGCAGAACAGGCTCACTGATCTGTACCGCAGCAATGCACGCAGGGATGCTGAAATCATTGTCCGTCCGGAGGCATTTGACGGAGAAGTAGATGATACGGATTCGGATGTGAGCATACAGATGGAAGTCAGGGATCATGCAGGTGTTTCAGAAGATACCAGACTCAGGGATGAGATATTGGCGCTTCAGGAAGAGCTTAGTGCCTTTGATATATCATTTTTTGACCTTGCTGAATGTTCGCCTAAGGCGCAGAAGACAAGAATGAGCTGTGGGGCATTGATACGTGCCATGTTCAAACCGCCTCCGCCACTGACTGACAGCATGAAAAAGGCACGACAGCTGCCTGTCACTGAGATTCTCAGGAGAACAGGACTTCCGAAAAAAACCGCGGAACGGTACAGAAAATATCTTGTGGCGGGAACATTGATTCTGGATGGAGATTATCCGGGGCTGGCTGAATACATGTCCTATATTGACATAACAGAAAAAACGGAAGAGAGCGAAGACGGCAGAGAAGTGAAGGGTAAGCATCGTGGAATAATGAAAATACTTAAAGGAGGCCGTGAATGAAGGCAGTGGTGATGGAATTGCGAAAAGATAAAGCGGCTGTTCTTGACCATGAGGGAATCATACGGATCATAGATAATGAAGGGTATAAAATAGGACAGGTAATTCAGGTTGAAACTCTTTTGGAGAAGGATAATGTTTCTGTCGGTAAATTTTTACCCTTACGCCGTTTTTTGCAGAAGAATGCGGTATCTGTGGCGGCATCCCTTGCAATATTTGTTACCGCAGGAGGAACAGCAGCTGCAGCTTATAATCTGCCTTACAGTGAGGTCACCATGGGAAGAGAGACAACTGTAAGATATACACTGAATATTTTTGACCGGATAATAGATGTTTCGTCAGAAGGTACTGTGAATGCAGAGACATTGGAAAAACTGACTCTCAGGCTTAAGGGGAAAAAGATAGAGGAAGCGGTTTCGGATACTATGGAAATTGTGGAATCCCCGGATTATGAGACTTCTTCTCATTTTAATCATGAGGATGCATTGGAACGGAAGATTAATGCCGCTTTAACAACGTGGAAAGAAGACGAAGAACTGAGGCAGAAGACTGAACCGATTGAGACTAAGGCGGTTCATGAGGCGGAGGGTCCGGATATTGCAGAAATAAAAGGAAATGATATGAAGGTTCCTGACGACACTGCAGCAGGACATCCGGGGCAACCACAAAGGGTGCCCGATGGTCCGCAGGGCAGGATGGAAATCGGGGCGACAGGAATACACGGTGGTAATAGTGAAGAAACTGAAGGAAATGGAAGTGAAAGAATTCCGAAGCGGCATAAGGACGGAAATGAAAGTGATAAAATAGCGAAGGATAGTGGTGACAGAAATGACAGAAGCAAAGAACCGGAGAACCCTGAAGCAGGTGAAAAAAAGTCCGTGGAAAATCCTGAATCCGCAGCAGATTTTTCTATAGTTCATTTTGAAAATACCAAGGAACTGACCGGGTTTCCCGTAAACCTGACCGACGGCATGGTGAAGCCTGAGGAAGGTTCGGATCAGGAATTCGGAAGTCTGTCTGAGAATAGTGAAGCTTTCCCGACTATGAATTCAGAGGCTGTAGAAGAATCGCTTACTGAAACCAATCAGGCATTTGAGTTCGGACCAACCGGCAGACCGGATTTTGTTCCGGCGCATGAACCCGGTGAATATAATAATACGGATACTCCGGCGGAGGGGAATTCAACTGAGATATTATCTTCAGGAAACACTCATGATGACAGAATACATGAGGGAGATATTCATGAAAATGACAGTCATCAGGATAAAGAGGCTCGTGATTCAGGACATGAAAACCCAAAATGAGCATCTCGGAGATGGAAAAGTCAGAGTAAATTATACCCCCGGGAGATGATTCCATAAGGATCATTTTCCGGGGGTTTTAATATTGCCCAATATTGTTTTAATGGTACATGTACTTGGATGTTAGCCGTAAAGCAACACTATCGTTACTTTTACAATGATGATACCCCTGCTTCAATGCTCCTTTCTTCAATACACTTTTTCACGATATTGATGCAGCTAAATCATCATCCACGCACCTATACTTATGTTACATATGGTTATGTACGGCATAATATGTCAAAAATATAAGGAAAAATAATAAAAAATAAATTAAAACTCTTATTATTCTCTGGGTCATCCTTTTCTCTTATGAGAAAGGGATGATTTTGTTTCTGATTTGTTACTTTTTTCATGCACAGGTATGCCTTGATGGCATACAGTCATCCCTCGTATATAATCTCCCGGCTCATTTTAGATGAGAAACTTAATAGAGGATAATCTTATAATAATATATTTTTGGATTATTTTTAGACCTCAAGAAAGTGGGTGAAATTTTTATGTGTAGAAGAAATCCAAATGGTTATGGTTGTGTGACCAGATTATCAGGAAACAGAACAAGACCCTGGATCATCAAGGTGACTGTATCTGATGAAGCCGGAAAAACTCATCAGATACCTGTGGGATATGCAGAAACAAGGGAATCTGCATTGATAATGCTTGCACAGTACAATAACAATCCCTGGAATATTGATCGGGACAAGGTGACTCTTGCAATACTTTTTCAGCAATGGGCAAATATCAAACTTCCCAAACTGTCAAAAAGCAGCCGGGGAGCATTGAAATCGGCATTTAAACATTGTTCCAAATACTATGGTGTGAAGTATCGTTTAATCAAAGCCTATCAGATGCAGGAAAGCATTGATAATTGCGGCTGTGGATATGCAACTCAGGGTGCAATCAAAGCCCTTTGGGGGCATCTCGATAAATTTGCTTTCGAATGTGACATTATAGATAAGATGTACAGTCAACTGACAACCGCTGCTCCGGTTCCGGATACAAAAAGAACACCATTTACAGAAAAGCAGCTTGAAGACCTGTGGCATTTTGTTTCTGAACCCTGGGTAGATACAGTTCTCATTTTTTTATATACCGGATTCAGATTAAATGAACTTCTGACCATGAAAACAGGACAGATTGATATGGAGCAGAAGATATTTATCGGAGGATTTAAGACCCGAAGCGGTACAGACAGGATCGTTCCCATCCATCCAAGGATACAACCGCTTGTAAGAAAATGGGTTGACAAGGGTGAAGAATATTTTTTCACATATCAGAGCAGGAAAATCAGCACGACGGTGTATTACGAATTATGGAAGTCTGTGATGACCCTTATAAATGCTGATAAGACACCACATGAAGCCAGACATACCATGGAAACCATGCTTGATAATGCCGGTGCCAATCGCAAGTGCATAGATATGATCATGGGGCATAAATCCAAGGATGTTGGGAACAGAGTTTACAATCATAAAACACTGGAACAGTTAAGGGAAACTATTGCCCTTTTGAAGTAGGATCAGTGGGGGATAATACAGTGTAAATGATTTTACAGGAACACATCCCTGGATTTATGGCGAACTATAACGTTGACCTCAGTTTGGTAACAAATCAGTAACAAAAAAACGGAAAACTCCGAAACAACGGGAGTTTTCCGTTTTTTTATCATTTATTGGGCAATATTTCCTTAAAAGTCTAATGCAGGTCAGAGACACGGAAAAATAATTTGGGTTCAGACTTCAGAACCCGGCATTTTAGCAGGTGTTTATGAACGTGAATCGGATGGCAAATATGCACCACTTGAAAGGAAAAAACTGTTTTATGAAAGGACAAACAAATGAGGAGAAAGTTTAACAAAGTTGCAAGTATGCTCACTGCGGTTACAGTCTCAGTTTCAGCAGTGGCTGCACCGATGACATCGATGGCGGATACTGATATTGGATCTGGTCAATATGTTGAACATAATGAGACTTATCGAGAAAATAACTACGGAGGAATTGGCGAAAATGACGCTACAGTTGATCACAATCGAGGTGGCGCAACAATTACTCATAATGACGCTACAGTTGGCGAAAATGATGGTAACATTGGCGAAAACCGTTCCACTGGAACAGTAAATGATAATGATAATACAGTAACTGAAAACGATGGACGTGTTGAAAGAAATGATGGTACCGTTAGTCATAACGACACCGGTGGAAAAGTGACCGAGAATAATAATACAGTTGACAAGAATGATGGAACAGTCACAAATAATAACAATGGTGGTAAAGTTAATACTAATGAAACCAGTGGAACAGTTTCAGTTAATCATAGCGGAGGAACGGTTGGCACCAATAACGGAACAGTTGGGACAAATAATGACGGTGGTACTGTGACTACCAATAATAATTCTGTTGGCACCAATGCCGGAACAATAGGCAACAATACCAACAATGGAAACGTGGGAACAAATTCGGGAACCATTGGAACCGGAGAAACCGGTGGTAATGCCGGAAATGTAGGGACAAATACCGGAACGGTTAATAACAACTCAGGAACGGTCACAACCAATACCGGATCAGGAATTGTCAACAATATAGCAAATGGTAAAGTGACAGAAAACTATAGTCCAGGAAGTGGGAATAATAGTGGTGTGAATAACGCCGGAGGAACTGTAGGAACCAATTACGCTAGTGCTACGGTCACAAACACAAGTGGTGGTACAGTAGAGAATAATAAGACAGGCGGTCAGGTTACTAACACAAACGGAACCGTAGGAACTAATGAAGGACATGTCGATAATGCTACTTACGGAACCGTAACAACCAATGCATCAGGCGGAACAGTTACAAATAATGGCGGAACTGTTGGCACTAATAACAGTAACGGAAATGGTGAAGGATCAGTGGGGGTAGTTAATACTGGAAGTAGTGCAGAGGATCCGGGAACCGTAGGAGAA
>JAGAGL010000012.1:0-33660 GCA_017627595.1 Oribacterium sp.
AAGACCTCTTACATCATCCTTTATGTTCTCATCAAGCCATGCTCTAACCTTATTAAGAGTGTTCTTATAATCAGAAATCTTTGTTCCGATAACCAGATCCTTAACCGCCTCAAGAGCGTTTGTGATCTTCTGTCCGCCGGGAACCTCACCTACACCTTCAACGCCGTTTGAATCCGTAAGGATAACGATATTCCTTGTGAAGTATGGTGCATGAGCTCCTGAAAGGTTAAGCTCCATACAATCGTGACCTGCAACAGGGAATACTTCCATTTTTGTAATTGTTGGGATCATTTTTTCTCTCCTTATCTATCTCTATAACCTTGCGTTTGTTTCACGCTTATTTCTATGACTGAAGTTTATTCCGATGTGAATGCTAAGTAAAACACATATAACTGAGAGATAACTAAGTAAAACTTCTTGAAGTTGATATATTGCTAAGTTTTTCTCATAAATGTAAAATACTATACATAACTGTTGCCCCTTTGATAATCATGATGAAATTGTTTTGAAACTCTTATAAGACCGGAGGATATATGGATTTCAGAATCTGTGAATATATTGTTGAAATTGAAAAAGAAGAAAACATCACCAAAGCTGCCAGGAACCTTTTTATTTCCCAGTCTGCACTGAACCAGCAGCTTCTAAAACTGGAAAAGGATCTGGGCACTCAGCTTTTCTTCCGTTCAAGGACGGACTGGCATCCTACGGAAGCCGGAAAGATATACCTTGAAGGAGCCAAAAAAGCTCTTCTTATCAAGCGGGAAACCTATAAAAAGATACATGATATCGCCCATACCGGAGAGTCAGACCTTAAAATCGGACTTACTACCGGAAGAGGAATCCATATGTTCACTTCAATCTATCCGGATCTCCATTCAAAATTCCCGGACCTGATAATCACCCCCATTGAAATGGGATTGTTTAAACAGACCGAAGCTCTGGCAAGCGGAGAAATCGATATTGGATTTGTAACATTGAGAAATGACCAGCGTGGAAACTATGATTATACGCTTGTGGGAAAAGAAGAAATGATAGTACTGGTGCCCGCCATGCATCCTATGTGTGAGAATTACAGTATGGATAACGGGCAGCTTCCCATCATCAATCTAAAGAACCTTGAATTCGAGCCCTTTACTCTCATGTCATCAAAATCCAGCAACCGCCAAATTGTTGATGACATATTCAGCCGCAATGGTTTTTTGCCTTCTGTTTTGATGGAGACCAATAACACAGCAAGTATTCCCTCCCTGGTTGAGACTTCCCTTTGCTGCGCTATAATCCCACGATACTATGCGGATACTCAAAGCGAAAAATACAGGTGCTTCGCCCTTCCAAGCCACCCCTCCTGGGATCTATGCGTAGCAACCCGTAAAGGTTCCTATCTCACCGACGCCGAGAAGGAATTTATAAAACTCGCAAAGGAATATTGGTTAAGACATCTGATCCCCGTACAGACAAACTGAACTGTTAAAACAAGCTATATAGATCATGTTAATCCTTGCAGTGTGTATTGACTGAGATAAACGTGAATGCTGTCGTTTTAATTGAAAAAAGGTGCTACCGGCTGCACTTCCGGAATTTCGCCAAACATGCATTCTTAAATCGAATATTATATATAATAAACACCCGGAAGTAAGATATCCTGTATCTCACTTCCGGGTGTAATCATCTTTTATTCTAGGTTATTGGTGCCGGATTGAATACGCAGAGGTCATTTGCAAAACCGTACTGCTCGGTGTAGGGCTTCTTAATGCCTGAAGCAACATCCAGGATGAAATCCAGAAGCTCTTCCCCCTGCTCTGCGATGGTCTTGTCACCAACTGCCGCGGGACCTGCATTGAAATCAATGATATCAAACCACTGATCCTTCATCTCGTTTCTGGAGCAAAGCTTGATAACCGGCGCAGCTGCAAGACCGTATGGTGTGCCGCGGCCTGTCATGAATACTTCAAGACCCATTCCGGATGCAAGCTGTGAAGGTCCGCATACGAGATCTGACGCAGGTGTTGCCGCAAAAATCTCACCATGTTTTGTTGGACGGTCTCCGGGTGAAAGGACCTCAACAATTGGTGATGAGCCGGACTTGGCGATGGAACCCATGGACTTCTCGATGATATTGGAAAGACCACCCTTCTTGTTTCCCGGTGTGGTATTGGCACCACGGTCAACACCGCCGTTTCTTAAGTATCTGTCATACCACTTCATTTCCTCTACAAGTCTCTTTCCGACTTCTTCATTTATACATCTCTCAGCTATAAACTGAACTCCGTCTCTTACTTCGGTAACCTCGGAGAACATAACTGTTCCACCGCCGGAAACAATGAGATCCGCCGCATAGCCTGCTGTAGGATTTGCTGTGATTCCTGAGAATGCATCGGATCCGCCACACTGCATACCAACAAGAAGATCTGAAAGAGGAAGCTCCTCTCTCTTTCTTTCATTTAGAATCTTGAGCTTCTTCTCTGCCATTTCAATGATAGCATCCATCATAGCCTGATATCCCTTGTGCTCCTGAAGGACCACGACATTATCCTTATTGTTAAGCTCTGGCCACCACTCACAGAAACGGTCTACTGTGAACTTCTCGCAGCCGAGACTCACAAGCATAAAGACGCCTCCGAAATTAGGGTGCATGGCAATGTTTCTGATGATTTTCTGTGGAATATAAGCATCCGGTGCATCGATGGCAACACCGCAGCCGTAAGGATGATTGATAGCTACTACGTCGTCAACATTAGGATACTTGGGAAGGATCTCTGCCTTTATCTTCTTTATGGCAACATTGAGAACACCGGCTACGCACTGTACTGTGGTGTTGATGCCGAGAATGTTTCTGGTGCCTGCATAGAAACCGTTTGGATTTTTATATCCCATCCAGGTAGTTCTCTTTGGTTTCGGAAGATCTGTCCTTAGGTTTGTGGCAAACTTCATGCTGTCAAGATCCGGAGCCGGCGCCATAATGAGATTTTTCTCATTTACCCAGCCGCCAACCGGGATGTCCTCTGAGGTTGTTCCCAGACAAACACCGTATCTTATAACCTCTGTTCCTTCTTTTAATTCCTTTAATGCTATTTTATGAGCCTGAGGGATATCAACCGCAGTTACTACACCCGGCATAACCTCTGTTCCCTTAGGCAGATCATTAATTGCAATGGCAACATTATCCTTTTCTGTTATCTGGATACATAATCTTTTGGCCATATGAACCTCCGTATCTATTAACATTTACAAAACTTTTCGTTCCGTGTAGAATAAGTATAATTTCACCATTGAGATAAGTAAAATTAATTAATGTTAACCTTCTATAAGTTTTACTAATTCAAAATCAGTTGCCGCTCTGCCTGATATCTGTATGCCGGATATCAGGGAAAACGGCTCTTATCGAGGAGATAATGGATACTAAATTAATTGAGTATATGATCAAGATAGCCGATGAAGGCTCCATAACAAAAGCGGCTGAGAAGCTTTTCATCACTCAGTCAGCATTATCGCAGCAGCTTCAGAAGCTGGAGAAAGAAGTCGGGACTCCCCTCTTTATCAGAAATAAAGCTGCCTGGGCTCCTACCCCTGAAGGTCAGATCTATCTGGAAAACGCAAGAGAAATGCAGAGAATCAAGCAAAAGACCTACACTATTATTGCAGATATGGTCAACAAGCATAACGGCTATCTTTCTGTGGGTATGACTCCGGGAAGAGGCTTCGATATGTTTTCCTATGTTTACCCCATATTCCATGATATGTATCCGGAATATACTGTAGAGCCAAGAGAACTTAGCGTAAAACAACAACAGGAAGCTGTACATAAGGGTGAGCTTGATATCGGTTTTGTTACCCTTACAGACGCTCAGAAAACAGGAGACGAATATATCGATCTGTATAAGGAGGAAATATATCTTGGCCTGCCGGCTGATTACCCTCTCAGTAAGGAGTACCTTCATTCAGATGACAAGTACCCCACTGTTCCTCTTACAGCTTTCCAATATGAGCCTTTCGTTATGATGTACAAAGAGTCCACCATCCGGAAAATGGTGGATCAGATATTCCGTGATGCGGGCTTTACACCTACAGTTCTTTTTGAAACCTCCAGTAATATGACGATCCTTTCCATGATAAAAGCTCATCTTGCCTGTGGTCTCCTGCCCTATCATTACGTTAAGCAGGAACCCGAGGGTGTCCGTTTTTTCAGATTGCCCTTCCGTCCTACCTGGAAGGTATGCGTAACCTATCCAAAAAATGCTTACCTCAGCAAAGCTGCAAAGGATTTTATAGACCTGGTAACGGAATACTGGACTAAAGAATAATTCCTATAAAACACAGAACAGGAGGGCATCCATTTTAAAAAGGTGCACTTCGCCAAAAACTAAAATCTGATTTCTAAAGGCTTTGGGTCCTCCTGCACTGGCAAATATACGGCTTCTGCTATCATCTTTCTACTTCGTAATAGCGGATACGAAGGCCTTCCTCTACTCTCATGCCTTCGCCTATAAAACGGTCAGTATGAAGGTATGATGCAAGTTTTTTTGAATCTGTAATGAACTTAGGTGTGCTGATCCACGGCTTTGGTCTTTCTCCGTTTGTGAACCAGGCATTGTTTTCCAGATAGATGTGGCAGTCATTGCCATCAGCATCTTTGCCTGTAAGCATGTATCTTGCCGACATATGTCTTACGCCCGCCTGATTTGTGATCTGGGTGTCTACTCCGCATGGTTCAATGATTCCGTTAAAGATATCACTCTTGACCGTACCTCCAAAGGGTATCATCTTAACGTGGCCTATTTCACTGTCAAGCTCCACGGTTTTATCCGGGAATGTTTCAACCATCAGCTCCATTACAAGTTTGCCTTTTTCCATTTTCTTCCTCACTTTCAATCTACAGGGCTTTAATACCTGAAAATACCTATACCTGACTATTCTACTCCCGAACATGTCACAAAGTAAAAGTGATGAAACTACTGCATAAATTATTTTTTCTAATGCTAAAGGCATGGGCTTTCACCCATACCCACCGGGGACGGTTCTCTCCGGCGAGAACCGCCCCGGTGAGTACAGCTCTTTTCTTAAACTCATAGCTATATTTAGCCATATAAATACCGACCTCCAATCGTTAGAATTTAGTCTGACTTTTGGTGGTCGGTACAATATTACCCGTGTCTTCTTTTTCTATTATTCCTTTATCTCTGAGAGCTCTTCAGAAGTGATTTCCCAAATTTCATATAACTCTTCAAGTCTCGCATCGTTTTTCTCGTGCTCCTTGTGAAGCTCCATGAGTTTTCCTACATCTGCTGCGATATCAGGATTCTGATATTCATCATCCAGCACCTGATTTCTTGCTTCCAGCTTCTGTATTTCATCCTCTGTAGTCTTAAGTGTTCTCTCAAGTCTCTGTAGATTTTTCTTTAACTCTTTCTGCTGAAGCCAGTCTGTTTTCTGCTCAGACTCCTGAACCGTAACCGTCTGAACCTGAGCTGCATTCTTGCTGCCTGAATTGTCAGCTCCCGCACTTCCGTATTTTCTTACATCCTCTTTCTTTTCAAGGTAGTAGTCATAGTTTCCGATATAATTGTCAAAGCGATTCTCAAAGAGTTCAAGTATACGACTTGAAGTCTTATTAATGAAATATCGGTCATGCGATACGTAAAGTACAGTTCCCTCGTAATTGTTTATGGCATCCTCGAGGACCTCTCTGCCCTGGATATCCAGGTGGTTTGTGGGCTCATCCAGGATCAGGAAGTTTGCATTACTCAGCATAAGCTTTGCAAGCGATACACGACCCTGCTCACCACCGCTGAGATCCCCTATACGTTTATATACGTCATCCCCGCGGAACAGAAATGCCGCAAGAACATTACGAACCTTTGTGTTATTCAGATACGGATACTCATCCTGAATCTCATCAAAGATGGTCTTATCCATATGGAGCACGGCATGCTCCTGATCGTAGTAACCTATCTCAACATTGGTACCCAGCTTAAAGGAGCCTGTATCCGCATCAACCTGCTGGTTTAGTATTTTAAGCAGCGTTGTTTTTCCGGTTCCGTTTGCACCGATCACAGCAACATGTTCACCACGCTTTATTTCAAAAGAAATATTGGAGAACAATGTCTTGGCATCAAATGCCTTGCTAAGATCCTTCACGGAAAGAACATCATTTCCCGACTGAACACTTGGTGTAAGGGCGAGCCTCATTTCATTGTCAAGCTCTACCGGCTTATCAAGAAGCTCTACCTTGGCCAATGCCTTCTCCCTGGACTCAGCTCTCTTAATGGACTTTTCTCTGTTGAACTGTTTAAGCTTGTCTATAACCGCCTGCTGGTGCTGTATCTCCTGCTGTTGATTGAGATAAGCTTTGAGCTCCGAATCACGGATCTGCTTTTTCTTAACGGCATACTCCGAGTAATTTCCCTTATACATGCGGGCCTTTCCGTTATCCAGGTCAATGATCTTGGTCACTACGTGATCAAGGAAATATCTGTCGTGGGATACCAGAAGAACAGCTCCGTCATAACGCTTAAGTACTTTTTCCAGCCACTGGATGGATTCGATATCCAGATGGTTTGTGGGCTCATCCAGGATCAGAAGATCCGGCTTATCCTGAAGGATTTCTTCAAGACGTTTTCTGGTCTTCTGTCCTCCGGAAAGAGTGTCAAAATCGTCTACGCCGGTTTCGATGTCGGCATGCTGCTGAGCGAGATAACCTATCTTTTTGTCTTTTGAAAAGGCAATAACGGTTTCGGAATCGTCAGGTTCCTCCACTCCCAATATACAGCGAATAAGCGTCGTCTTGCCTGAACCGTTGATTCCGACAATCGCCGCTTTTTCTTTATCCTCAAGATGGAAGGTTACGCCTTTGAGGATCTGTTTTCCTACATAAGTTTTATTTAAATTTGCAACATTCAGTATCATAGCTCAGTTAGTATATCCGAAAGTTTGAAATGGTGCAAGGGGGTCAGAGCGGTCAGGCATCCATTTGAATGCCTGACCGCTCTGACCTGCGCATGCCTCAACTTTTTATTTCTGCGGAACACCCTTCATTGAAAGGGATATCTTTTTGCGGTCCTTGTCAACGGAAAGGACTTTTACATTTACGATGTCTCCGACTTTCACTACGTCAAGGGGGTGCTTGACGAATTTATCGGCGATCTGGGAGATATGTACGAGGCCGTCCTGATGAACTCCGATATCTACGAATGCACCGAAGTCGATGACGTTACGGACTGTTCCGGCAAGTACCATTCCCGGGGTGAGGTCATCGAAATCAAGGACATCGGATCTTAATACAGGAGCCGGTACATCCTCACGGGGATCACGTCCGGGTTTTGCAAGTTCCTTTACTATATCCTGAAGTGTATATTCTCCGACGCTCATTTTCTTTGCAAGCTCGGGTATGGAAGCCTTTGCCTCTTTGAGTTTTTTCTCAATGTCTCTGGTATTACCATTCTTAACGTCTTCGGCAGTAAATCCCAAAAGCTTCAAAAGCTCTTTTGCTGCTTCGTAACTCTCCGGATGAACCGAAGTCATATCCAGAACATCCTCTCCGTCACGGATGCGGAGGAAACCGGCACACTGTTCATAGGCTTTTGGTCCAAGCTTGGGAACCTTCAGAAGATCTTTTCTGGAAGTGAAGGCGCCGTTCTCTTCACGATATGCAACGATATTCTTGGCGATATTCTTATTTACACCTGAAACATATTCAAGGAGTGAGAATGAAGCTGTATTGACATCTACACCTACCTTGTTTACACAGTCTTCCACAACGTTTCCAAGCTGTTCTCCAAGCTTTGACTGGTTCATATCATGCTGATACTGACCTACACCGATGGACTTGGGATCGATCTTAACAAGCTCTGCCAGAGGATCCTGTAAACGTCTCGCCATGGAGGTTGCGGATCTTTGTCCAACATCAAAATTCGGGAACTCCTCTGTAGCAAGCTTTGATGCGGAATAAACAGAAGCTCCGGCTTCGTTTACGATCACATATTTCACAGGCAGCTTACTCTTCTTTATGAAATCAGCTATAATCTGCTCTGATTCTCTGGAAGCTGTTCCATTTCCCAGAGAAATGATGTCAACATTATACTTACGGATAAGTCCTTCGATAACGTGCATAGCCTCAGCCACCTTATTCTGAGGTGCTGTAGGGAATATAACTGTTGTGTCAAGCACCTTTCCGGTGGGATCAACAACAGAAATCTTACAGCCGGTTCTGAAAGCAGGATCCCATCCAAGAACAGTCTTTCCGATAATTGGCGGCTGCATGAGAAGCTGACCCAGATTCTCGCCAAATACCTTTATGGCCCCGTCCTCAGCCTTTTCGGTAAGATCATTTCTTATCTCTGTCTCAATTGACGGACTGATCAGTCTCTTATATGCATCTATGGCTGTCTCTTCAAGATAAGGTGTTGTTTCCTTATTCCTTCCGGCACCTATATGACGCTTCATGAAACTGATTATCTCCTCCTCTGGAGCCTCGATCTTAACTGTAAGGATCTTTTCACTTTCTCCTCTGTTAAGAGCCAGGATACGATGCCCCGGAATCTTTTTAATGGGTTCCTGATAATCATAATAGTTGTCATATACAGTTTTCTCTTCAGCCTGAGCCTTGGTCTTTGCGGCAGACACTATGAGACCTTCGGCATAGGTCTTTTTACGTATCCACTCTCTGAGACTTGCACTGTCTGCCAATGTCTCCGCGATGATATCTTCTGCACCTGCAATGGCCGTCTTAACATCAGGAACTTCCTTTTCTTCATTTACATACTTAAGAGCTTCCTCTGTAACAGGAACAGAGGATTTTCCCGAGAAAATGAATACAGCCAGGGGTTCGAGACCTCTTTCCTTAGCGATCATGGCTCTGGTGCGGCGCTTCGGTTTATAAGGACGATAGATATCCTCCAGTTTTACGGCGGTCTCAGCTTCGTCAATCTGCTTTCTCAATTCATCGGTAAGCTTACCCTGCTCTTCTATGGAAGCAAGGATAGTATTCTTTCTGTCCTCCAGGTTACGGAGATATTTTAAACGTTCATCAAAAGTACGGAGAACGTCATCATGCATTGCACCGGTTGCTTCCTTACGATAACGGGCTATGAACGGAATGGTATTCCCCTCATCTATAAGCTTGATCACAGCTTCAGTCTGTGTCTTTTTGATTCCCAGTTCTTTGGTAATGATTTCAACAATATCCATATAAATCTCCATTCCGCCGTCTTTGTTCGGCGGTACAAATAGTGATGAAAACTATTTTTCACACTAAATTCCTCTAAAAGCTTTTTAAAAAATCCCGATTATTATATCATGATAGCAGGCACAAAATAAACTAATCCTTTCCTAAAAACGCAAACGATTCCGTATGTTTTTTATACCCGTTATAGAAAATCATATCCAGGAAAACACGCATTTATAGATGAGAGGATTACAATAAATAAACCAAATTAAAAATCATACCCACTTCCAAAGCCGGGCTTAACTGTTTTATGGAAATTTTTAAGATTAAGGAGAAATGTATGTACACTATCGACATAAAAGAACGCCGTTTTGCACCTGCCGTTGAGGCAGTAAACGATCTTCTGAATGATGAAGAATATATGGATGAAGAAGTAATCCTTATCGCCATAGACGGACGTTCCGGCAGCGGAAAAACAAGACTATCTACATTCCTTGCCGAAAAGTATGATGCCAATGTCTTTCACATGGATGATTTTTTCCTGCAGGAATCACAGCGTACACCGGAACGTATGGCCGAAACCGGTGGCAATGTAGACTACGAAAGATTCCGTGAAGAAGTCCTTATCCCCTTATGGTACGGCGATGATGTGGTCTACCGTCCGTTTAACTGTAAAACCATGAAGATTGAAAGAGAAAAGGAACAGGTTATAAAACATAAACGCATTAACATCGTAGAAGGTTCCTACAGCCTTCATCCCTATTTTGGCGAACCCTACCAGTTAAAAATCTTCTGCGACATAGATCCGGAAAGTCAGATGACCAATATTACAACCCGTATAGGTGATGATCCCGAAATGCTGTCTAAGTTCAAAGATACCTGGATCCCAAAAGAAAATGAATATTTTGAGAAAAACAAAACCCTCGAAAACTCCGACGTCTATATAAACTGGAATGATTGAAACTAACAGGTGATGCGCAAAGTGTATTGTTTCCTACACCAAACGCATCACTTTTTTACACCATTTAATCAATCTCTATTCAATTAATCTCTATTCAATCAATCTCTATACAAATCCTGTCTCAAATATACCAACACAACCTCTTGAACATGGTTTTTCAGATTATCTTATGAATACAGCTTTTGCTCTACAAGCTTATATATACGTCTGTAATATCTTGCTCTGTGACGCTGACGTTCTATCTCCCTGTCAATCTGATAAAAAAGATAAACACTACCAAGACATATGCCATATCCAAGATATCTGACTTCCCTGAACTCACAAAGAGATGCTATAAGGCCCAGCACTAATAAAAATCCAACTACAAACTGAAATGTTCTGATATTGATCCTCATGTCATGATCCCCCTTTTGTTTTTGTAAACATCCGCCTTCAGTACCACTCCCGAAAGCCTCCAATCTGCAAAACACGATGTCATCTCTTTGACAACACCCACAGTATAACACTGTACAAACGTTTTGTAAACAGCCGTTCTCAAAATATTTGTTCCATGAATACCTGTTCCGCAAATTCCTGTTTGTTTTTACTTACAAAAGAATAATAACCAATCACCCTTACAAAAAAATGTACATATAAATTAGAATAATTATTTGTTTAAATCTCAAGCTCATGCTATCGAAACGTGAAGAAAATGCAATCTCGTGGGCCGTCACGCATCCCTTGCATTTTCTGTCCCATTTCAAAAGCCCCGAGAGCCAAAACTCCCGGGGCCAATATGTAAATTCAGATTGTTATTATTCAACATCCTTCTTGAGGATTCCAAGAAGTGCACATGTTACTGCAGAACCTGCAAGCCATGCAACGATATACATTACAGGGTTACCAACAGTTGCGAAAACGAAGATTCCGCCGTGAGGAGCTCTGAGTGTGCATCCGAAGAGAGCTGAAAGAAGTCCTGCTACACCGGCGCCTGCCATAGTTGCAGGGATAACATGTCCCGGATCAGCAGCTGCAAATGGGATAGCACCCTCTGTGATGAAAGAAGCACCCATGATGATATTTGTGATCCATGATGACTTCTCTGTTGCTGTAAACTTCTTAGGGAAAAGCTTACAAGCAAGAGCGATACCTACAGGAGGAACCATACCGCCGGCCATAACTGCTGCCATAGAGATAAATGCTGCACTCTCAAGTGAAGGATCAACAGCTGCCTGAGCAAGCATACCTGAACCGAAAACGTAAGCTGCCTTGTTGATTGGGCCACCCATATCGATAGCCATCATCGCACCGAGGAGAAGACCTAAGAGCCAGATCTGTCCGCTTGCGTAAATACCATTAAGAGCTGCAGAAAGTGCTGTATTGATGAAACCGATGATCGGGTTGAAGATGAAGCACATCAGCACACCTACGATAAAGATACCGCAAAGTGGATAGATGAGGATCGGGCGGATACCTGCAAGTGACTCAGGAAGCTTCTCTGTTGACTTCTTAAGCCAGTTAACAACATAACCTGAAAGGAAACCGATCACGATACCGCCAAGGAAGCCTGATACAGTATTTACACCGTCTGCAGAGAATGCAAACTTGGAAATGAACTGACCGAAAGCACCTGCATTGCTGCCGAGGTTTGTCCAGGTATCCATATACCCTGCGAGGGCTGCATTTCCGGAAGCTGCAAGCATACCACCGGTGAAACCAACTGCAAGACCCGGACGATCAGCGATTGAGTATGCGATGTATCCTGAGAGAACAGGAATCATGAGACCCATTGCCTGTCCGCCAACGTACTTAAGGAATGCTGCAAGAGGTGTAGCTGAACCGAAGCTTCCGCCTGCACTTGCGCCGTAACCAGCAAGAGTATCAACCAGGAAAGCGATAGCAACCAGGATACCACCGCCGATAACGAATGGAAGCATATGTGAAACACCGCTCATAAGGTGTGTATAAGCCTGGTGGCCCATGCTGCCCTGTGCCTCGTCAGCCTTACTCTCAGTTGCGCCAGAGCCTGTAAATACAGGAACTGTTCCGCTCATAGCCTTCTCGATAAGCTCCTTTGGCTTATTGATGCCTTCGGCAACTCTTACCTCAAGAACCGGCTTGCCTGAGAAACGATCAACCGGAACCTTGGCATCAGCTGCAATGATGACAGCCTTGGCAGCCTTTATCTCGTCAGCAGTGATAATGTTTTTTGCTCCGCCGCTTCCACGGGTCTCAACCTTAATCTTAACGCCCATTTCCTTGCCGGCCTTTTCAAGAGCCTCAGCTGCCATGTATGTATGAGCGATACCTGTAGGACATGAAGTAACCGCAAGAATCTCATAGCCGTCGCTCGGTGCAGCTGCAGAAGCCTTGGCAGCCTCCTCTGCATCCTTTGCATCCTCTGCCTTCTCAATGATATTGAGGAACTCCTCAGGGCTCTTTGCTGCACGAAGATCGCTTACAAATTTCTCGTCCATAAGCAAAGTAGAAAGACGTGAAAGAACATCGAGGTGAACATTATCCTTTGTATTTGGTGCTGCAATCAGGAAAATCAGATTAACGGGATTTCCGTCAAGGGCATCATATTCAACTCCCTCAGGAAGAACCATTGCAGCAAGACCCGGCTCCTTAACAGAATCAGACTTGCAGTGAGGAATAGCGATTCCTTCGCCGATACCGGTTGTTGACTCCTCTTCACGTGCGAAAACGCCCTTCTTGTAAATCTCTTTGTCTGTGAGGTTTCCGCGCTTCTCCATAAGGTCAACCATCTTCTCGATGGCATTTGTCTTGCTTGATGCTGTTCCGTTAAGATCAATGCATGACGGGGACAATAAATCTCTTACTCTCATTTTTACACTCCTTCTCCTTCAACTTATATATGACTCTTTGTTGAATTGCTTTAATAACTCTTTTACTTCTTCCTTTGTTGCCAAATTGTCGGAAAAAGCAGAAGCACTTCCGGTGCAGACACCCATGTAGAATGCCTCTTCATAGTTTCCGCTGTGGAGATATCCTGCCAGGAATCCCGCAACCATTGAATCTCCTGCTCCAACGGAATTTTTAACCTTGCCCTTTGGCGGGTTGCTTTGGTAGATCTCGCCGGTTTCGGTAACGAGAACTGCTCCCTCTCCCGCCATGGAAATAAGAACATTTCTTGCTCCCATTTCCTGTATCTTCTTAGCATAAGGAATGACTTCTTCCTTTTTGCTGAGAGTTACTCCAAATATCTCACCAAGCTCATGATTGTTGGGTTTGATGAGGAACGGATGATACTTAAGAACATTCACCAGAAGATCTCTCGTTGCATCAACAACTATCTTCAGATTCTTTTCCTTTAAGTAATCCATGATATCGCTGTACATGGACTCCGGCATTACCGAAGGAATGCTTCCGGCAAGTACCAGGATGTCTCCTTCTGTAAGCATATCCAGCTGCTTGTACAGTTTGTCGATCTCATCCTTTCCGATGGCCGGTCCCATACCGTTTATCTCCGATTCTTCGTTGCTCCGGAGCTTTACATTGATTCTGGAAATACCGCTTGCTACTTCGATGAAATCCGACTTGACATTTTTAACCGCCAGAAGTCTTTCGATCTCACGACCGGTAAAGCCTGCCATAAATCCCAGAGCCATACTCTCAAGTCCCAGATTCTGAAGGACCATGGAAACATTGATGCCCTTACCGCCCGGAAACATTAACTCAGTGTTGGTCCGGTTGGTCATTCCAACCTTGAAGTCCTCTACCGAAACTATGTAGTCCAGAGACGGATTAAAAGTAACCGTATAGATCACTGCTTATACCTCCATAACATTCTTTTTGTCTTTATATTTTTTCGGTGCATGATCGGTTATTACCGTTGCACCTTCAAAGTTTCCAAAGGTGATGGATGCAATATTGTCGAATTTACTCCTGTCACACAGTACATAAGAATTCATGCACTGTCGCATGGCAGCCCGTTTGATCATAGCCTCTTTAAGCTCCGGGGTTGTAAAGCCTTTTTCAATGCTTACACCATTGGCTCCGAAAAAACCTTTTGTAAAGTTATACTTAAGAAGTGACTCAATGGCTTCTTCACCTACGATTGCTTCGGTCAGGTTTTTAAACTCTCCACCTAAGATAGAAACTCTGAATCCATTTGCCGAAAGCTGCATCGCAAGAGGAAGTGAATTCGTCACATAAATGCTGCCTCTTCCGGTAAGATAGGGGAGCATCCTTGCGGTAGTTGTACCTGCGTCAATGTAGACGAAATCATCGTCGGTGATAAGTGATGCGGCATAGGCTCCTACCTTTTGCTTGGCGTCAACATTAAGCTCCATTCTGTTACTTACGCTGTCGTCATGGGTAAAAAGTGAACCCTTAAGGCTGGTTGCGCCTCCCCGGACGCGTTTCAAAAGTCCGTCCTTGTCAAGCAGTGACAGATCTCTTTTTATGGTTGATTCTGACACGTTCAATTGTTCCATCAATTCAGCTATAGTGGCTGTTCCCGCCGAATCCACCACGGAAAGAATCCTCACAAATCTTTCCTCGGCAAGCATTTTCCCACCTCCATTCTTATCTGAAAACCCGCAAATCTTCATATATTCTATATGGATTACAGGTTATCCAACTCTATACTATTTGGTTGATTTTCGTTCAACTTCGTTCAACTAAGGTTATTATAAATCACGTGCTCGGTCATCTTCAATCATTTTCGTTCAGTTCCGCTAACGAAAAATTGTACGTGTTTTTGTGCAATTTGACGAATAATTAACAAAGTTAATTTAATAGGGGTTTGTACATTCTCATTTTTTTGCATCGAAAAAGGAGGGGCGTTTGCCCCTCCTCACATGAATTATATTTAACTGATATATTTTGATATACAGACAGTTGACTGACGGAGCATGATATCAACGCTCGTCGATTCTGCCATATCCGTACCCGACTGAATTAATTTTCAGTCCGGAAGTCCCTGCATATATTTGTCCATATCTTCTGCGATCTGCTTTGATACATTTACGGCTGCAACTACTGTCTTCGCACCGGTAACAACATCACCTGAAGCAAATACACCGGGCATGGTTGTCTCACCATTCTCATCTGTTTCGAGAGTTCCCTTGTCATTGAGCTTGAGCTCCTGATCTCTTGTTACCAGACGATCCTTTGGAACCTGGGAAACAGATATTATAACGAAATCACAGGGAACCTCAACAGCCTGATCTTCATGTACGGTGCCTTTGCCTTCCTCATCATAGGTAACAGGAGCCATGACTATACAATCATCCTTTATCTCGAGAGGTGACTGGCAGTACTCAAACTTAACGCCGTCAAGCTTTGCGTACTCAAGCTCCTTTGGAGATGCTGATGCTGTATCTCTTCTTACATATACAGTGACATTTCTTGCACCCTTGCGGATGGCTGTACGGGCTGCATCCATGGCTGCGTTACCTGCACCGATGATAGCAACATTCTCACCTATGTAGTAGACATCCGGATTGTTGAGATAATTGATAGCGTAGGCTACATTACCAAAGGACTCACCCGGGATACGAAGGTGCTTGGGACGCCATGCACCGGTTCCGATGAATACCGACTTATATCCATCAGCAAAAAGATCCTTTATGCTGGTTGAACCACCGATGTTGTAGTTGGGACGGAACAGAATTCCGAGCTCATGAAGTCTCTTTGCATATCTGTCAAGTATTGTTCTAGGAAGACGGAACTCAGGAATACCGTATCTCATGACACCACCGAGCTTCTCACGACCCTCGAAGATAGTGATCTTGTAACCCTTCTGTGCCAGAAGAACTGCAATGGTGATTCCTGCAGGACCTCCGCCGATAACTGCAACCTTCTTTCCGTTGTAGGGCTTCTTCTCAAGCTTGATACGCTCGAAGCAGGAGTCTGAAATATAGTTCTCTATAGCGGAGATATGAACCGGAGTTTCCTTGATTCCGCGGACGCAGTGACCTTCGCACTGTTTCTCATGATCGCATACCAGTGAGCATACGATTGAAAGCGGATTGTTATTGAAAAGCATTACCGCTGCATCCATTATCTGCTCTTCTTTGAGAAGTCTGATCATCTCCGGTATGTTTGTATTGATGGGACAACCGGTACGGCAACGCGGGTTCTTGCACTGAAGGCAACGATTTGCTTCGTCTAAAACATGTACAGCCATAAATATCTCCTCTCTTTACAGTAAACGTTAAATATTTTCTACTTTTCATGTTCGCTAATAACCTTAAACACAAAGGGAGTCATAGTCAACAAAAGTTAATTTATTGACATTGATTTTAGGTTTAAATACAAGGCGGGCCAAGCAGGCGGCAGAGTAGATGATGATCTATTCATATTTGAAGTAAATCTGTGATGAATCAAAATCAGACTAGAACAAGCCGGAAGGCATTCATTTTGAAAAGAGACACTGTGGCGAAAAAATCACATCTTAACCCCTAAAAGGCTCTGGGTTTTCTATTTTAGTCTGCAAATTTGAACCAGATTATTGATTATATAATTATGAATCATTCTGATAAACTCGACGTATGACTCCACAGAGGATATCTTGAAATGAGGTCAACAATATCTAGCTCCGAGTTTGACTCTTATAAGTTATTACCGGGTTTGAAGTCAAAAACATTACCATCCGGGCTTGACCCATATCAGTCATTACTGGATTTGAAGTCAAAAACATTACCATCTGGGCTTGACCCATATCAGTCATTTCTGGATTTGAAGTCAAAAACATTACCATCTGGGCTTGACCCATATCAGTCATTACCGGGTTTGAAGTCAAAAACATTACCATCCGGGCTTGACTCATATCGGATATTATCGGATATGAAGTCAAGCCCGGAGCTCGATATTTTTGACTTATGAAGAAAAACTCTTGTCCTGCTAATCTTTTGTACAATAAATAACCCCTTGGTTCTTTGAGAATCCGGCGAAGTGAAATTCGTATCCTTCCCGACTGATTTTTTTAAGTCTGTTTATCTTCTCTGCTGTCAATCTTTCTCCCGGAACTACTATCGGAATTCCGGGTGGATAGCAATAAACATATTCCGCTGAAATTCTGTCCTCGGCATCGGTAAAAGCAACTTCTTCAGCTTCTGCTTCAGTTGCCTCCTGAAGGGTTGTGACCTGTTCGGAAGCAATAAGCCAGCAGATAGAACTACCCTCATGGGAACCCGCCATCAAGCCAGCAGATAGATCTTCTTGAGAATCCGTCAATATGCAGGTAGAATGGTTTACTTCAGGATTTTTCTGCCTGAAATCGTCTTCTTCCCTATCCAGTTCTTTTAATGCTTTCGCAAGTCGAATAAGGGCAGCTTCTTCGTCGCCGGGGCCGGTCATGGCGAGGAGGTTTTCACCTTGCTGCATTTCGAATTCAAAATGATACTTCTCTCGCAAAAGTTCTGTAAGGCTGTCTCCGGAAAAATGTGTGTTACTGAAATTGATGAGTATCTTGCTCTTATCAAAAGAAAAGAAATCATGATTGTTCAAGCAGTCATCTCCGTGACAAAGGACTTTGAAATACCGTAATCCTTTTATTCCTTCATCAAAAGCGGCGAGCATGTGTGACCATCCTGAGAATACTTCTTCCCCTTTTTCCTGAATCATTTCCGTGCAGGCATCAAGGGACAGCATCAGGATATAGGAGGGGGATGAGGTTTCGTAAATGTCGAGATATCTTTCGATTTCCTTTTGGTTTATAAGATCACTTTTGAGATGGAGCAATGCAGTCTGATTTAGTCCTATGAGTGTTTTATGAGCTGACTGGACCACCAGGTCTGCGCCACTCCTTATGGCGCTGTTTGGGAAGCCTGCAGACTCCACAAGTCCAAAATGTGCTCCGTGGGCTTCGTCCACGAAAAGGGGCACTCCGTGGCTGTGACAAATTTCTGCTATGGCTTTGATGTCCGACACTACACCCTCGTAGGTCGGGCTTGTAATGACTACACCGCGGCTTTCGGGATACTTTTCCAAAAGCTCTCTTACCGAATCCGGAGATATACCGGTAAGTATTCCGAATTTCTCATCGAATCCGGGATATACCCAGTGTGGTGTGATATTTCTAAGCTCTAATGCATGAAAAACTGACCTATGGCAATTTCTCGCCACGATCAGTTCTCCGTTCAAAGGGCAGATGCTGCTTATCCCCGCAAGGTTTCCGCAGGTGCTGCCGTTAACCATATACCAGGTTCTGTCTGCACCAAAAACCCGGGCAGCACGTTCCATGGATGCTTTCAGGATTCCCTCAGGATGATGCAGGTCATCTGTCCCTGATACTTCAGTCAGATCAAAAGAAATCGGATTTCTTCTGAAATCCGATTGTTCTCTGTTCTGATTCTTCGATGTATTCCTATGATTAATTAAAACTATATTGTCCGCTGCTCGAGTATCAGAAATACAACTTTCATGATAGAACGCATTATCGCATTCGTCCAATACCTCATCCATCATGGACACCCCGGGAATATCAAAATTCCTCTTATGCCCCGGCATATGAAAGGGATACAACCCCTTTTCAAGATAATGACTTAAATCCTTATACAGAGTCTGTCTCTTCTCCATTCTTCTGCTCCTGCATCATCTCAGCCTCAGCGATCTTCAGCATAAGTGCACATTCCATACGCTTACGGAACAGCTTGCACCCGTATTCGTATACGCCCTTAATGTCTCCTGTTGCGTGAAGAGCATTGGCGGAACATCCGCCTGCGCAGTACATTCTTGCCCAGCAGTTTCTGCACTCGGGGCGTGAGTAAACATTACATTCCTTAAACTCAGATACAAGATCCTGACGATCAACGCCGTCGAAGACATTACCAAGCTTATACTCAGGATCGTTTACAAACTGGTGGCATGGATAAAGGTCGCCCCAGGCAGTTACTGCCATGTACTCTGTTCCTGAACCACAGCCGGACACTCTCTTGTAGATACATGGTCCGTGCTCAAGATCTATCATGTAATGATAGAATGTGATGGGCCTGCCATCCTTCTCTCTGCGGATCATGTCCCTGGCAAGGAGCTCATACTGCTCGTAAAGTACCGGAAGATCTTCCTCTGTAAGAGCACTTGGGCTTGATGGATCCGTAACTACAGGCTCCATGGAAAGCTCCGTAAATCCAAGGTCATCTGCCATGTGGAAAATGTCATTTGTGAAATCGGTATTAAAGTGAGAGAAGGTACCTCTCATGTAATAGTTCTTATCGCCTCTTGCCTTAACAAATTTTTGGAAGTTTGGCACGATACGGTCATAGGAGCCTTTGCCGGCGAGGTTCACACGGAATCTGTCGTTAACCTCCTTACGTCCATCAAGAGAAAGAACTACGTTGTAGCACTCCTTGTTGGCCCACTCGATAACCTCGTCAGTAACATTAACGCCGTTAGTTGTAAGGGTGAAGCGGAAATTCTTGTTGTGCTGCTTCTCGATGGATCTCGCATACTCAACAGTCTTCTTGCAGACTTCGAAGTTTACAAGAGGCTCTCCGCCAAAAAAGTCTACCTCAAGATTACGGCGTCTTCCGGAATTCTCAACCAGAAAATCAATTGCCCTCTTGGCTGTCTCAAAACTCATGAGACCTTCATCACCCTTGAACTTTCCCTGGGAAGCAAAGCAGTAGCTGCAGTTAAGGTTACAGGTATGTGCCACGAGAAGACACAGAGCTTTTACAACCGTTGTCTGCTTTTTCAAATAGCCGGCAGCCTTTTCATAAACATCCTCGGTGAAAAGCTTGCCGTTATCCTTTAACTCCCGGATATCTGAAAAAGTATCATCGATGTCTTCCTCGGAAGCTTCATTATGCATTGCCTTGAGTTCTGCGCGAGCCTCATCCTCGGACTTACCCTCATCCAAAAGCCTGATGGCATCATATGCAAGATCGTCGGTCACATGTACGCTTGCACTGTAAACATCAAGAACAATGTTGTACCCGTTCATTTTATACTGGTGAATCATTTATTTCTAAATCTCCTGTCAATTCTGTTTTATCAGCCGTAATCTCTGCCTTACAGGTTCAGATCATGCCGGCTTCTTTATCATAAGACTACAATCTCCGGAACTTATCCGTGTTTCGCACTGCTAACATCCCACAAGTGTTCAGTTTGTGCAGGACATCAACATGGCTAAATACAGAAAAAGAGCCGGGGCTTCAATCGCCCCGGCTTTGCGGATCTGAAAATCAAGCGTTCTCGTTCTCGCACTGCTGGTTAGCAATACCGCAGCTTGTCTTGCAAGCTGACTGGCAGGATGTCTGGCACTCGCCGCATCCGCCCTTCTCTTCTGATCTCTTCATGTCTCTGGTATCTAATGTCATGATATGCTTCATATTCAACACCTCTTTCTTAAGTGATTACTTATAATAAAGTATATAGAAAAATATTACTAGTCAAACTACACCTTTGTCAAGAAAAACACATTCCATCAATGTATTATTTCATAAAAAATGGTTCTGCTCCATTTGTAGCCTTAGATGCGACAGGTGCCTTGGCTGAAAGAAGTGCCACACTTCTGCCATGTGAATGTGCCTTGCAAACCTCCATGATCTCAGGGAATACACCGTCCATTGAGCCGGTATGATAAATAACAAGAACATAATCAAGGTGTCCGTTTCTAATCATATCTCTGAGGTAAACCTTTATGATATCATCATTTTTCTCGCAGAATTCTGTAAGAGAAGCCTTAAGCTCTTCCGTAACCTCATCCTCACGGACATCCTTGAAGGTTACATCCTCATCTTCATTGACCTTCTCACCTTCAAGACCAGCAGCCTTTCCGTTCAGTTTTGTAAGAAGATCCTGAATCACTGCACGGCCGATGATAAAGTCGTCTGTCATAGGATTGATTACAAATCCAAAGATTCTTGGATCTCCAACCGCTTTGTTTGCAGCTTCCTCAAAGGTATGTGTAACAGTCTTTATCTTCCTGCCTTCCTTGTTCCACTCTTTGATCTTCTGCTTGCTTGTAAAAAGCATGTAGAAGGGCTGACCATCCTTGCCAGCTATAACACCGTAAAGAATCTTTCTTTCCTTTGCGGGCTCATCTGTGATCATTACCGGCATAAGGAACTGTGCTGTGCCGTTTAAAAGAAGCTCTGTAACTTTCTCATTTGCTTCCTTATCTGCGCCCTTTGATTCCTTAATTCTGGTGATAGCCTCAACGAACTCTTCATTGGCTCTCTCTGCATAATCTGCCATATATAAAACCTCCTGGTTCAGGCGAATGCCTACATCCTGTACACTGCATTCGCTTATTCTTTTCTTAAGATACCGAGGTATTTTACCATAGTTTGACTTTGCTGTCGATAAGGGATTATTCTGCAAAGAGAAACCAGCAAGTGGTCATTCATAGCAATTCAGCCGGGACATAAATAGGGCAGTTCCCGGCTGGACTTAAATTGTTATTCAGTCTTTTAAAAAAAGCCGGCTGCCGGCCTCTCGACCGCAAACGGCTTTTCATTGCTTTATAAAATCAGAACTTCTCCACTTCCGGAGCTGCTGTAAATGAGCAGTAGGTTGCTGTTGCATCCTTGAGGTAGAACACCTCTGTGTTGTCATCATCAGCGGAATACATACCCTGAAGTGAGGGATATGCATCAAGCATTGCCTGCTTTGCCTCACGTCTGTCATCAGAAACAAGCTCGCCAGCTATTCTAAGCCAGGTGCCATCCTTGAAGGCGCAAAGCTCAACCTTTGGATTGATGTGAATCTGCTTTGAAACATCCTTCTTCTTTCCTGTCTGGATGTACAGCTTTCCATCGAAAATGTTTGCTGTCCCGAAGGGTCTTACTCTGGGCTGATCTCCCTCAACTGTTGCAAGATAATAGGTTCCTGCTTCTTTCAAAAACTTTTCTGCTCTATGCATTGTTTACTTCCTTTCCGTTAGTTACATGATTATTTTTATAAGGCTTCCGGCATGATCGGTCATTCAGAAGCCTTTGTTTCTAAACTTATTTCATTATATAACGAATATTCATCCAATATATAATCTATTTATTTTAAAATTCCCGTCACCATGGAAATCAGTCCATAGCTCTCAGTCGGGAATGCAAAAATCATCTGATTAAGTTCTTCCTTTGTCATTTTCTTGTTGATTATCAGAGTAATGATATCTACGAACATTCCTGCATCATCCGAGATAAATGCGGCTCCCACCAGGTTATGTTCCTTGTCGAACACAAAAGTAAAATCTGCATAAACCTCATTCTTTGCTTCAAAGAGTAATGTCTTTCCATAAGGGATCGTCACTACATCATAGTGTTCAGGATCCTTCTTAGCAGCATCTACAGATACTCCAACCTGTGCAATTCTTGGCAATGTAAATACAAGGTTAGGAATAACAGGATACTCAATTGCAGCAGTTCCGTGGTCAAGGATATGATCTGCAATATAATTTGACTCGAATGTCGCTGTAGGTGTAAGCTTCGGAATCTTCTTGTCAATTACATCACCGGAAGCATAGATGTTTGGCACTGTTGTCTGAAGGTTAGCATTAACCTTTATGCCCTTTCGGCTGTACTCTACACCAACTTCATCAAGGCCCAGGCCCTGAACATTGGCTTCACGGCCTGTTGCTTCAAGCACGTAATCTACAGTAAGTGTTTTTCCGCTTTCATAGGTCACAAGATACTCGTCACCATTCTTTTCAATCTTAGCCACAGACTCGTTAAAATCGAACTTTACACCTTCCTCACGCATCTTGTTTACTACGATGTCTACGTATGCAGACGGATACATCTTGAGGGCGCGGTCATTGTGATGGATAACCGTAACCTCCGAACCAAGCTCGATTGCCATTGATGCAAACTCCATGGCGATGATTCCTGCGCCGATAAATGCTATTCTCTTCGGGAAGGTCTCTATATCGAGGAAATCTCTGCTGTCATGAATGAATTCCCTGCCCGGAACATCCCTCTTTACCGGATGCTCACCTGTAGCGATGACAATGTATTCGGCAGTAACCTTTTGATCACCGGCCTGAACTGTATGTGCATCCAGAAGCTTTCCCATGGCATGGATAACCGGCATGCCTGCTCTTCCGAAAATCCCCTGCTCAAGACCAGCCGGAAGCGGACTTATGACCTGCTTCTTGTATTTCATAAGTGCTGTCCAGTCGATTTCCGGAGTTGACTCTACTCCGATTCCCTTATAACGCTTAAGGCCGTTAACAAAAGCAAATGGCGCATCCAGAAGAATCTTTGCATCGCAGCCGTAATTGGTGCAGGTACCGCCGATGAGATCCCCATCAACAAATGCAACCTTCTTACCGGCCATAACAAGCTTCAGCGCTCCGTGCCATGCCGCATGTCCACTTCCCAAAAACAATACATCATAATCGTACATTTCAGTTTCCTCCTTGTTTAGTATCTTTAAAATCACCTTTGCCTTTTGCCGCAATGACTACTTCGGCCAAAAACATGAAAAATATCGTTTAGATTGTGTGCAATCTATATTCTGTATATTACCACCTGATTTTCTTTTTTGCAAGTAGATTGTGCGCAATTTTTATGCAAATAATAACGGGATTAAGGTTTACCCTAATCCCGTTGCTTTTTCCGTATTTACTCTCATGTTACATTATAAGCCACATAAAGCTCTACGCCCCGTGCACCGCCTGAGCCAGTTCCTTTACAAATGCTCCAACCTTTTCCGGAGCATCCTTGCCGTGTTCAGCAATTATCTTTACAATAGCGGATCCCACGATGGCTCCGTCACTTACCTTTGCCATTGCCTCCGCCTGGCCGGCATTGGAAATGCCGAATCCCACAGCGCAGGGGATGTCTGTACATTCCTTTACAAGCTTCACCATGGATCCTATATCTGTTGTAATGCTTGATCTTGAACCTGTAACTCCAAGAGAGGAAACCACGTAAATATATCCCTTTGCATCCTTAGCAATCATCTTAATTCTGTCCTGGGAAGTAGGCGCGATCATGGAAATAAACTCCACATCATATTTATCACACTCCTCCTCAAATTCTCCCCTCTCCTCATAAGGTACGTCCGGGAGGATAATGCCGCTGACACCTGAATCGGAAGCTTCCTTTATAAACTTCTCTATACCGTAGGAGAAGACAACATTGGCATAAGTCATATAGATGAAGGGCACTTCTGTTTCCTTGCGAAGTTCCTTTGTGAATTCAAAAATCTTATCAGTAGTAGCTCCGCCTGAAAGTGCCCTGTTGTCTGCCTCCATGATCACCGGTCCCTCCGCTGTAGGATCCGAAAATGGAATTCCAAGCTCGATGATATCTGCTCCGTTTTTCACCATCTCAAGTACGCATTTTCTTGTGGTCTCCAGATCCGGATCCCCGCAGGTAATAAACGGTATGAATGCTTTGTGATTTTTGAATGCATCTGTGATCCTGCTCATTCTGAAATTACCTCCCCTCTGTAACGTGCGATAGCCGCACAGTCCTTGTCTCCTCTTCCGGAAACAGTCACAACTATGATCTGATCCTTTGACATGGTCGGCGCCAGCTTCTTTACGTATGCAAGTGCATGTGATGACTCGATGGCAGGTATGATTCCCTCCAGCTTTGAAAGATATTCAAATGCTTCAACCGCCTCATCATCTGTAATCGCCACATACTGTGCTCTTCCGATGTCATGAAGATAAGCGTGTTCCGGTCCGATTCCGGGATAATCAAGTCCGGCAGAAATCGAATAAACCGGTGCGATCTGACCGTACTCATTCTGGCAGAAATAGGACTTCATACCGTGGAAAATGCCGAGACGTCCGGTATTGATGGTAGCTGCCGTTTCAAAGGTATCAATGCCTCTGCCCGCAGCCTCACAGCCTATAAGCTTTACATCTTTGTCATCGATAAAATGATAGAAGGTACCGATGGCATTGGAGCCACCTCCAACGCAGGCTACAACCGCATCCGGAAGTCTGCCTTCCTTTTCAAGCATCTGTTCCTTTATCTCTCTTGAGATAACTGCCTGAAAATCACGTACGATCGTAGGGAATGGGTGAGGTCCCATTACTGATCCCAGACAATAATGTGTATCCTCAATTCTTGAAGTCCACTCACGCATGGCCTGGGAAACCGCATCCTTGAGAGTTCCGGTTCCTGTGGTTACCGGCACAACCTCTGAACCGAGAAGGCGCATTTTATAAACATTAAGTGCCTGTCTCTCCATATCCTCTTTTCCCATAAAAACCACACACTCCATATCAAGAAGTGCCGCAACCGTAGCGGTTGCCACACCGTGCTGGCCTGCACCGGTTTCGGCTATAAGACGGGTCTTTCCCATCTTCTTTGCAAGAAGTGCCTGACCGAGACAGTTGTTTATCTTGTGGGCACCGGTGTGGTTGAGATCTTCTCTCTTTAAGTAAATCTTCGCACCGCCCAGATCCTCGGTCATTCGCTTTGCATAGTACAGTCGTGACGGACGGTTTGCATACTCATTGTAGAGTTCGATGAGCTCCCTGTTAAACTCAGGATCGTCTTTATATCTGTTGTAAGCTTCCTCAAGTTCTATTACTGCGTTCATAAGTGTTTCCGGTATGTACTGACCACCGTGAACACCAAATCTGCCATTATTCTGATTCATTTTCTCTCCTCATTATTCAGCTTCTGTTCTTCTCAACAGAATTCTCATAATACAATTCCCTGCGTCTATTTCGAATCATTACATCAATAAAGCTTAATACTTCTTACTTTCTCTATAAATGCCCTGATCTTTTCGGCATCCTTAAAGCCATCTGTTTCCACTCCGGAACTGACATCAACCGCATAGGGATGCAGCTTTTCTACAGCCTCAGAAACATTTTCGGGATTAATCCCACCGGCCAGAAAATACGGTCTTTCCAGTTCTCCAAGCATCTTCCAGTCAAAGGTTTCACCATCTCCCATACCTTTATCAAGTAGTATAAAATCCGCCGATGACTTCTCAGCTTTTTTAACATCATCTTCATCTCTTACCAGGAAAGCTTTTATTACTTTTCCTTCAGTGTGAAAAGGAGTCCCATCCGAAAAAAAAACTGGTCTTTTCAGTTCTTCTCTAAGTTTATTTATATACTCTTCAGACTCATCACCATGAAGCTGTGCGATAGATATTATCCCTTTCCTCATAAGTCTGAGGATAACGTCCGGTTCCTCCGAAACAAACACTCCAACGGCTTCTATGAAAGGCGAAAGCAAGTTGCACAACTTTTCTGCCTCTTCTTCCGTCACATAGCGTTTGCTCTTTTTATAAAACACAAACCCCACATAATCTGGAAGATATTTATTGACTGCTTCTATATCCTCAGGTCTTCTCAGACCGCAGATCTTGATTTTTGTTGTTTCCATTTTTTCTATAAGTCAGGTACAAGACGGATCATTCTTAATCCATATCTGATCCCCTGTGTAAGTTTGATAGTTAACTTTCGATCTTTAAGCATTACTTGCAATGATATACTCTTCCAGCTTCTTAAGTGCCGCTCCGCTGTCTATAAGCTCCGCAGCCTTCTTTACGCCCTCTTCAATGCTGTCTGCCTTACCGCCAAGATATATTGAAGCTCCTGCATTAAGCAGCACTGCATTTCTCTTGGTACCCTGGATATCTCCGCTCAGGATCTTTCTTGTGATCAATGCATTCTCCGCAGGAGTTCCGCCCACCAGTTCATCCTTGGTACCTCTTACAAGTCCGAAATCCTCCGGCTTGATCACGGAAGTTCTGTAGTAGCCGTTCTTCAGCTCGCAAAGTGTGGTGGGTGCCGAAGCGGAAATCTCATCCATCTTGTCCTGCCCGTAAACAACGAATGCTCTCTTTACCCCAAGCTTATCAAGAACCTTTGCCACCGGCTCAACCAGATATTCGTCATATACTCCAAGAAGGAACATATCCGGATTTGCAGGATTTGTGAGGGGCCCCAGAATATTGAAAACTGTACGGAAGCCAAGCTCTTTTCTGATAGGTCCCACATATTTCATAGCTGAGTGATACTTCTGCGCAAAGAGGAAGCAAATGCCTACATCCTTCAGAAGCTCCTGTGCCTTTTCCACATCCTGCTGGATATTTACTCCCAAAGCCTCCTGGCAGTCTGCGGTTCCGGAAAGTGAAGATGCTGCTCTGTTACCATGCTTTGCGACTTTTATTCCCGCTGCGGCTATGACCATTGCAGCTGTGGTGGAAATATTAAAACTGTGTGCCCCGTCTCCGCCGGTTCCAACTATCTCGAGAACCTCCATTCCGGGATGCGGAACTTTGGTTGCCTGCTCTCTCATGGCAGCGGCACAGCCTGATATTTCGTCTATTGTCTCAGCCTTAGTGGACTTGGTTGAAAGTGCAGCTAAAAATGCCGCGTTCTGCGTAGGTGTCGTCTGGCCTGTCATGATTTCGGTCATAACTGTGTAAGCCTCCTCATAGGTCAGGTCACCCTTCAATGTTGCGATTTTGTCGATTGCATTTCTGATCATTTTGTTCTCCTTCCGAGGTTCTTCCTCTTTTGAAAATCCTGATCTCACGCTGCGCTTTATGTCTTCCGCTGCAAAAAATAAGCCCTGGCAGAACCATAAAATACGGTTCTGCCAGGGACGAAATATTCGCGGTGCCACCCTGTTTCACGACATGACTCGTGCGCTTTGCGAGATACCTTCATATCTCCGACAACTAACGTATGTCTCACGTCACAGGATACTAGGCAGGAAGGTTATGCAGGAGCTACTGAAGTCTCAGAAATTCTTTTTCCTCACGTCCGGAGGAATCTGCTTAACCATCGATGCTTTTCATTGTGCCCTTAGCGGTCCATTTGCCATGCTGTTTTTCGCCGGATTCTCACCATCGCCGACTCTCTGTGGAAGCATGCATAGTTTAATCTCCGCTTCAACGGTTTATACTATTGACTTACAAACTACGATAAAACTTTTAGCGATAAATGTCAATTCATATTATAAAACTTAAAATACCGAAATATTATAGCTGAAATAACTATATTTTCTCCATTCCCATATTCTCTATATGCACCGGTTTACGCCAGTATCAAAGCATATTCGTGTCTCACCCGACCTTCCATTCCGTCATCTGCCTGGTCTCCGAGCTGAAATTCACCCCGATCTTATACAGCTTCCTGCTGTCCGCTGCATAAGGCTCTGCATAATGCATATCCTCGATCTGTTTAAGAGCTGCATCGGCACTTTCGTCACGCTTAAACTCAAAAATGTAGATAAACTGCTTTGTCCTTAGAATACAGTCGATTCTGCCAGTATATGTATGCTGCTCACACTCAACATATTGTCCGAGCAGCGTGAAGGTAATATGAAATACTGTCTGGAAATAATGTTCAAAAGGTGTATCATTAGCTGTATAAACAATACTTGCAAACAATGCCTTGAAAACATTCATGATAGCTTCGGTATCTCCGTTTTCAACATGCCTCCTCAGTGCAAGCACATCCTTTCCCGAGCCTGATCCGCATTCCCTGACATATTCCGGCATGAGACTCTGCAGAAACGCAAGCCTGACTTCAGAATTGGGAAATCCAAGGGTATAAATTCCGTTTTCGTCATAGTCCGTAACAGTAAGATATCCTGTCTGGTAAAGCAGCGGCACAGGATCCGGGTTATCTGCCCTGTAATCAGAAAGGATAGTTTCCGTGGACTCGATCGTTTTTTCACTGAACTGCCGCACATCAAAATCCATTTCCTTCAGGCGGTGAACAAGAAATGCAGGCGTTCCCGTCTCAAACCAGAAGTAACCGAATCTCCGTTTCTTAAGAGCACACAAAAGGCTGTAGGGATTATATACTCCGACACCTTCAGCAGAAAAGTGATATCCATCATAGGTCGATCTCAGCTTTCCGATACACTCCTCTAATGTAATGGAGCGTTCATTTGCCATTCTCTCTATTTCAGGTTTAAATCCCGCCAGCATTTCCTCCTCTGTGATTCCGCACAATCCGGAATAGTCATCGTCAAAGGAGATATCCTCCAGCTGGTTCAGGTCACTGAAGATGCTCACCTTACTAAACTTCGTGACTCCCGTGATGAATATAAAACGGATATAGGCATCCTCGCTTTTTAAGGCACTGAAGAAACCTTTAAACACAGCTTTGTTATGCTCCACCAGATCCCTGTTCCCCATGGTTTCAAGCAGCGGCTTATCATACTCATCCACCAGCACCACACAGCGTTTACCGGTCTGTTCCGAAGCTGCCCTCAGCACTCTTTTGAACCGGTCACCGAGAGAGAGATTTGTATCAGTCAATGTATGATATTGCTTCTCCCAGGACATAAGCTGAGCATTAAGGGCGTTTTCAAGCGATCCCTTTCCCTGATAGTCATTACCGTTGAAATCAAAGTATAACACCGGGTATGTCTGCCAGGCTTCCGGATCATCCTGCTCCAGCCTCTCGATGGCAAGTCCCCGGAACAGCTCCTTCTTTCCCTCCCAGTAAGCCTTCATGGTAGATAACAGAAGACTCTTTCCGAATCGCCTCGGACGACTCAGGAAATAGGGCTTCCCCGTATGGACCAGTTTATAAATATACTCAGTTTTGTCTATCAGCAAATATTTATCCTGAACAATTTGTTCAAAGCTCTGAATACCAACCGGCAGCTTTCTCTCTTCCATAATTTCCCCCGTTTAATCTTTTTCTGCTCTCATACTCACAGATTCAATTTTCTTTCAATTTCAAAACAAACACGGCGTATGTTTACTCGTCTGAATACCTGCCGGCACCGCAGATCACGCATCTCTTAAATTCCAATCCGCTTCTCATCAAGCTTCTTTTACGATTATCCGGCTTAACTACTCAAGATGTAATATTGGCATTCCTGCCGCAGCACTTCTTGTATTTCTTTCCGCTGCCACAGGGACAGTGGTCATTAGGATAAACCTTTTTCGTTGAGGTAACCTCTCTGCCTATCACTTCTACAGGCATGGATCCGCTACAGGTCTTTGTCCTATCAGGCATGCTTACGACATTAACGCCCATCTTCTCTAAACTGTCTCTTCCTGTATTTAAAACATTTCCGATAATCGGGTTTACGGGGCTGCCTGTCGGTCCTACCGTAGTTACTTCCTGAGGCATAAGCTGATAAACTTCATCGGTTGTGTGACCATGCATATGAACATTTCTCGTATTATTATAGACATCGATAACCAGCTTCATGATTTTTCTGATTTCATCCGGATTATCTCGGGGAATACCTTTTTCATATAATTCTTCCAGATATTCAGGCACATTTTCATCATATGAAAAACCTCTGGCCGCTTCCGTGCACATTGCCACAGCCTTTTTCTATTTCCAGACGATACCCCGGAACTACATCCTTCATATCCGGAATAGTAAAGGAAAAACTATTCTTAGCATCAAAATACTCATTAATATAATTTTCAGCAGCATCATAAGCTGAATAGTAGTTATTTGAAGAAAGCTTCTTCCCATCCTTATATTCAGAAAACCTCACCTGAGACGAATAAGATTCGAACATATAAGTATCCTGAGGAGGAATCTCCAGAATCCCCTCCAGTATGACTGCAAGCTGCGAGAATGTGATATTGGCCGGAACCAGGATCCTTCTCCAGACAGGCGGTTTAATATTTTTTCTTATTGCTTTGATCTGATAAAACTTCATATGTCTCCAATCAATATCCCACTACTTAACATTCCACTCCGTCATCTGCCTGGTCTCCGAGCTGAAGTTCACTCCTATCTTAAACAGCTTCCTGCTGTCCGCTGCATAGGGTTCTGCATAATGCATATCCTCTATCTGCTTGAGAGCCGCATCGGCACTCTCGTCACGTTTAAACTCAAATATATAGATAAAGCGATTCGTCTTCAGGACACAGTCGATCCTTCCCGTATATGTATGCTGCTCACACTCCACATACTGTCCGAGCAGCGTGAAGGTGATATAAAACACGGACTGGAAATCATGCTCAAAGGGGTCAGCCTTTGTTGTATATGGGATTCCGGCAAACAATGCCGTGAACACCTTACGTATACCTTCAACATGGCCTTCCTCAGCATATTTAACCAGTGTAAGTATATCGTTTCCGGATGTGGCTCCTACATTCCCCGCATAGACCGGGAATAAGCTCTTTAAAAGCCCATACTTGACTTCCTCATTGGGGAATCCCAGGGTATAAGCTGATTTTGCGGCATCATACTCCGAGATTGTCAGATACCCCGTCTGATACAAAAGCGGGATTACATCCGGATTATCATCCCGGTAATCCTTTAGCTCGCTCTTTGTTGCAAATATTGTATTATCTGTAAAACGTCTCGGGTCAAACTGCAGCTTCTTTAGCCGCTCTGCAAGAAAAGTGGGGGTTCCTGTTTCAAACCAGTATGCGTCAAATTCCCTGTCCGCAAATGCACAGAGCAGGCTGTAAGGGTTATATACTCCCTCACCCTTTTGATGAAAATGATAGCCATCATACTCCTTCTTAAGCTTAAAAAGACACTCACTGCGGCTCATATCCTGCTCTTCGGCAAGTGCATCGATCTCCGGCATAAAGACATCCGTCATTTCCTGTTCCGTGATACCGCATATCTCCGCATAGTCCATACTCATGGATATATCCCGAAGCTGGTTCAGGTCACTGAAGATGCTCACCTTACTGAACTTCGTGACTCCCGTGATGAATATAAAACGGATATAGGCATCCTCGCTTTTTAAGGCACTGAAGAAACCTTTAAATACAGCTTTGTTATGCTCCACCAGATCCCTGTTTCCCATGGTCTCAAGCAGCGGCTTATCATACTCATCCACCAGCACCACACAGCGCTTTCCGGTCTGTTCCGCAGCTGCCCTAAGCAATTGTCCAAATCTGGCACCAAGGGGCGCATCTTCAGTGGTTTTTCCGTACTGCTTTTCCCACTCTTCAATATGCAGTTTCAGGACTGACTTCAGTGCCACGTTCTCATGATAGTCTGCCTTATTGAAGTCCAGATAAAACACAGGGTATGTCTGCCAGGCTTCCGGATCATCCTGCTCCAGCCTCTCGATGGCAAGTCCCCGGAACAGCTCCTTCTTTCCCTCCCAGTATGCCTTCATGGTGGATAGCAGAAGACTCTTTCCAAATCGCCTGGGTCTGCTTAAGAAATAGGGCATACCCGTATGTACAAGCTTATAGATATACTCCGTCTTATCTACGTAGAGATTATGGTTTTCAATTATTTTCTCAAAGCTCTGAATACCTACCGGCAGCTTTCTCTCTTCCATCGTTTCTCTCCATTCACTCTGTTTTCTCTGCCCTCATACCCATAAACACAATTATCTGCCGTTTTCAGATACAGATATCGTGCTTTCACTCATTAAACATAGATTCTTTTATCTATGATAACGATAATATTGCTGGGAAAGCATCGAAAAATGCTACGATACAAACGGCAGACAATTCTGTCTTAACCTGCTTATATCGTAGCATATTCTTAACTTATAAAAAATGATGTTTTTCTATCCCGGATAATCTTCTACCGCATAAATATCTGCACCGGTACAACCGCAGGATTACATCCTGATCAACCACACAACGTTTACCGGGTCGGCTCCGGTAAGCTTAAAGTCCGTTTGCTCTGTTGTAAGCGCTGCAGATGGCATTGATATTCTTTATGAGAATATGCCATGCAACCAGCGGACCGATACCGCATAAAAATGAACCAAGTACATACCACATAAGGATCGTTGTACCGTTTTCCTGAATTGACAGACCGTATCTGTATGAATTAGCGGATAATCTGTTGCCAAGCTTATACAACCAGATAAGAGAATAGATACCGCAGGTGATTATCGAAAGAAGCATGTACTTTACAAGTCCGGCAGTTTCTTCACCGTCTCCGTTGCAGGCAGTATTAACATCCTCCGCCAGCTTATAGATAAAGAAAAATGAATATATACCGCAGGTAACGATGGTGAGAACTATGTACATCAACAGACTTCTGTCTTCCTTAAGTCTTAGGCCTCCGTTATAACCGCCGTTTGGGGCATTGTTATATCCCTGGTTATAACCGCCGTTTGGAGCATTATTGTAGCCCTGATTGTTCATACCGTTTGGAGTATTATTAAAGCCCTGGTTGTTCATGCCATTCGGATCACCGTTATACCCCTGGCTGCTCATGCCATTCGGATCACCGTTATACCCCTGGCTGTTCATGCCGTTCGGATCACCGTTATACCTCTGGTTGTTCATGCCGTTCGGATCACTGTTATACCCCTGGCTGTTCATGCCATTCTGTGCATTATTGTATCCGCTGTTATAACCATTATTATAACCACTTATATTTCCTGCCATCTGGCGTGCAGCTTCTCCAAGTTCATTTTCCGCACGGTTAAATGCAGCATTGGCAGCATTAACAGCACCTGCACCTAGGTCCTTTAAATTAACAGAATCGACCGGTTCTCCGCACACAGGACAGAACTTAGCATTATCCTCAATCTGATTTCCACATTTCTGACAAAACATAACGTTTCCCCTCCAAAATTGCAGTTTTAAAAAATTACTCTTTTATTGTACCAAATCGCTAGCGCGATGGCTATTCTACACAGAGAGCCTCCGCTAGCGTTTTTTCTTTAATCAAAAATAGTAGCGACATATTGGTAATCGTTGTATTGTTAAGTTCTCGACGCCTAACAAACAATCACCAACA
>JAGAGL010000094.1:0-8409 GCA_017627595.1 Oribacterium sp.
CCGGTGGATCATGGGGACGAAGTTAGTGGGTCATTTTGCTCCAAAATGAGCCACTAACTCCGTCCCCATGGTCCACCGGCTGATCTGTTAAAATAAAAAAATTGTAAACAACAGGATCAAAACGCAAATTAAGCAATTCCCAATAATATTTCGCAGTAAAATGTCGATATATCACGTGAGGTGAAGTTTCTTTTTGGTGAAAGTGACGAATATGCGTTTTGATAATGATAATAATAAAAATAAAATGACACGATACCTTTCGCCCCTTGCCATGTGGGCGCTGTCTTTCGGCTGCGCCGTCGGGTGGGGTTCCTTTGTCATGCCGGGAACAACATTTCTCCCTCTGGCGGGACCTCTGGGAACGGTTATCGGAGTTATCCTGGGAGCTGTGCTTATGCTTGTCATCGGGCTTAATTACAGCTTCCTCATAAAGAGGTATCCGGACAGCGGCGGAACCCTTACCTATGCTGTCAAAACCTTTGGATATGACCATGGCTTTATTTCGTCATGGTTTCTTATCCTTGTTTATATCGCCATCGTATGGGCCAATGCTACTGCCCTTCCCCTCATGGCAAGATTTGTTGTGGGTGATATTTTTAAGTTCGGCTTTTGCTATTCTATCCTTGGATATGATGTATACATGGGTGAAGTGCTGCTGTCCATGCTCATGATACTTCTTTTCGGGCTTATCTGCGAAAGTAATAAACGGCTGGCTGCAGCGATCCAGACTGTGGCAGCCCTTCTTCTGCTGTCCGGCATACTTTTCTGTTTTTTCATGGTGGTGAGCCATTCCAATATAGCTTCATTAAGTGAAGTAATGACCTTTTCCGGAAGCGGAAAGTCGGTCTCAGTGCAGGTATGGGGCATTGTAATGCTGGCTCCCTGGGCATTTGTGGGCTTTGAATCCGTATCCAATTCTGCCGGAGAAATGACCTTTGACCATGGTCATATGGGGAAGATCCTTGAGATTTCTGTGATCACAAGCGCTGTGGCATATATTCTTCTTTCTCTTGCCCCGGCCTTCTGTTATCCCTCAGGCTTCTCTTCCCTTCAGGCTTATCTCGGTGAGATAGGGGATTTAAAGGGAATATACGGTCTTCCGGTGTTTTACGCCGTTCATGCGGCTATGGGAGAAGCAGGTATAGTCGTGCTCGGGATAGCAGCCTTTTCCGCAATCCTTACGGGTCTTATCGGAAATTACGTTGTTTCCAGCCGGCTTATATTTTCCATGGCGGATGACGGCATCCTACCATCCTGGTTTGGATATCTGGATGAGGATGGGAATCCCCGTCATGCCTATTTCTTTATCATAGCTCTGTCAGTGTTCATCCCTCTTCTGGGAAGAAGTGCATTAGGGTGGATCATTGATGTCAATACTCTTGGCGCATCCATCGCTTATCTTTACACCTCTGCGGCGGCTCTTGTTATAGCCAAAAATGAAAACAGGAAAAAGGAAGGTTTCCTGGGAGTTATCGGAATCATCATATCTATTGCCATCATAGTATATTTCCTGTTTTTTTCTTCGGGAGCCATACAGACCGAAACATATTTCATACTTGCGTGTTGGGCGATTCTTGGTTTTGCATTCTTTTATTATGTTTTCAACCATGACGGGATGCAGCGCTTCGGAAAGTCGGCTGTTGCGTGGGTTGGCCTCATGTTATTTGTTTTTCTCATTTCCTTTGCCTGGATAAAGCAGTCCGATGCCGATGTGACCAGAAAAACCGTAAATATCGTGGAAACATACTATGAGGATGAGATAGAGGGGGAAAAAACGGAGGCATTCTATCAGGCAGAATCCTTTGCGGAAACCCATATCATGAAGGTTGGCAGGATACATACAAGAAATTCCTTCATTCAGTTTTGCATGAACCTCATAAGCCTTGTCTTTCTCTTCAGCATTTATAACACCATGAACAAGCGTGAAAAGAAGCTTGAATTACAGAAGATGAGAGCGGAGGAAAGCAGCCGTGCCAAGACCCGGTTTCTTTTTAACATGTCACACGATATCAGGACACCCTTGAATACAATCCTCGGTTTTACCCGGGTCATGATGAATGATGAGAAAACAAGGGATGAGGACAGGCAGTATGCAGAGAAAATAGATATTGCCGGAAAGCAGCTCCTGGGGATAATCGATGATGTTCTGGAAATGAGCAGTGCAGAGGATGGGAAGATAGTACTCAGGAATGAGGAAAATGATATAGCCAGGGCCGTAACAGATACCTTTGAACTGTTTTATGATGAGATGATGGAAAAGGAAATAAAGTATTCCCTGAGTGTCCGTATCATACCGGAAACCCTTGCGGTGTTTGACAGGACACATTTTATGAGGATACTTATGAATCTCATAAGTAATGCCTGCAAGTTTACCGACAGGGGCGGAGAAGTCTCCGTTACCCTCACCCAGTCACCCGTGGACGGAAACGGAAATTCCGAGTATTGTGTTTGTGTAAAGGATAACGGGATCGGCATAGATAAGAAATTTGTAAAGGATATATTTGAACCCTTTGCGCGTGCCAGGACTTCTACTGAAAGCGGAATAAACGGAACAGGACTGGGACTCGCGATAACAAAGAGTATAGTCGATGCCATGGACGGAACCATCGAGGTTGTTACAGAAATCGGAAAAGGTTCCGAATTTATTGTAAAGCTCACCTATCCCGTTATAGAAAAGCAGGTGGATACGGTAGTCACAGAAGAAAAAGACAGTTCCGGTGAGGATCTGTCCGGAAAGAGGATACTTCTTGCAGAGGATATGGATATAAACCGCGAAATCGCCGTGATGCTTCTTGAGGATATGGGATTTGTGGTTGAGTCTGTAGTGGATGGAAAAGAAGCTTTTGACAAATACAAGAGTGCCCAACCGGGATACTATGATCTCATCATTACAGATATTCAGATGCCGGTCATGGATGGATATGAACTGACGAAGGCTGTCCGCGGAATGGAAGATAATGCTTATTCCGGGATACCGATAGTTGCCATGACAGCCAATGCAATGAAGGAAGATCAGGATAAGTCAAAAGAACTGGGGATGAACGGACACATTCCCAAACCTCTGGATGTGGATGTTATGTCGGAAATAATAAGAGAGGCATTAAGGAGATAGAGCTATGAGAAATTTTTACGAAGACCAGAATATAAAGCGAAAGGTACTTATCGTTGAGGACGAGTATATCAATCGTGAGATACTTGGGAACATCCTTATGGAGGAATATGATGTGGAGTATGCCTGTGATGGTCATGAGGCCTGGGAGAAGCTGGCACCTTCCGAATATTCCCTCATTCTTCTTGACCTTATCATGCCGGTTCTCAGCGGCTCGGAGCTTTTGGCCAGGATCAAAAATGATCCTAACCTGAAATCCACACCGGTGATCGTTATGACTTCGGAACAGGATGCGGAGGTGGACAGTATACGGCAGGGAGCAGCTGATTTCATCACTAAGCCCTATGATATGCCTGAAGTTATCCTTGCAAGATGCGAAAGGATCATAAAGCTCTCGGAGGATGCCCGCATCATCCGTTCAACTGAAAGGGATACCCTGACCGGACTCTACTCAAGAGAATATTTCTTTGAGTATATCCGGAGGATCGACACGTACATAAAGGACATAAAAAGAGATGTACTGGTGCTTAATATCAATCATTTCCGCCTGATAAATGAAATGTACGGCAGGAGCACCGGAGACAGAGTTCTGAAAAAGGTGGCCGATACCATAAATGAGGCTTTCCGCAGCAGCCTGATCATAGCCAGCAGGCCTGTGGCTGATACCTTTTACATATACTGTGAAAATGACGGTAAAGAAAAAGGTATAAGTCTCCTGCAGGAGCAGCTGGACAAAACCTTCCCCGAATTGAAGCTCAGGCTGAGAGCCGGGATCTATCAGGATGCTGATATGAATATAGCTCCTGAGGACAGATTTGACAGGGCAAAACAGGCCTGCGACCGGATACGCGGAGACTACCTGTCTAATGTATCCTACTATGATAAGGAGTTCCATGTCAGATCCGTTTACAACGAGAGACTGATAAAGGATGTGGATTCTGCCATAAAGAATCATGACTTTCTGGTGTATTACCAGCCGAAATACAACATTACCGGGGATACCCCGAAGCTTTGCAGTGCGGAAGCGCTTATCCGCTGGAAGCATCCTGAGCTTGGAATGATAAGCCCAGGTGACTTCATTCCTCTTTTTGAACATAACGGTCTCATCCAGAAGGTAGATAATTATGTATGGGAATGTGCCGCACGTCAGGTGGACGAATGGAAAAAGAAGTTAGGCTACACTCTTCCTGTATCGGTCAATGTCTCAAGGATAGACCTGTTCGACCCTCAGCTTGAAGAAAAGCTTCATAAGGTGCTTTCGGATAGCGGTATAACAGAAAATGAACTGATGATCGAGATAACAGAATCCGCTTATGCCGATGATGCAGCAAAGGTTATGGAAATCACGGAGAAGCTGAGAAGTGAAGGCTTCAAGATAGAGATCGATGATTTCGGTTCAGGATATTCTTCACTTAATATGATAATGAATATTCCTGTGGATGTGCTTAAGCTGGACAGGAGCTTTGTCAAAAACCTGAAGAAGGATGAGAAGAGCCTTATGCTCGTTGAGATCGTCATAGGCATAGCAAGGTTCCTTAACGTCCCGGTAGTGGCAGAGGGCGTGGAAGATGAGGATCAGCTTAAAACCCTTAAGGGCATGGGCTGTGAGATCGTTCAGGGATTTTATTTTTCCAGGCCTGTTCCGGCGGAGGAGTTTGAAGTTTTTATAAAAAAAGAGGTAGAGAGAAATGATAACAATTGAAAAGCTTGATGGATTCGGAGCGGACACAGCTACCGGTCTCGGAAGATGCGCCGGAAAGGAATCAATGTATCTTAGGCTTGTATCCACGGTACCAAAGCAGCCTGATTTTGACCGCATGGCTGAGGCTATCGAGGCAGGAGACCTGAAAACGGGTTTTGAAGCTGCGCACTCCCTTAAGGGTATATTAGGGAATCTGTCATTATCGCCGCTGTATGAAAAGGTATGTGAGATAACTGATTATTTAAGAAATGGAACTGAGATGGATTATTCCCCGCTTTTGAGCGAGATAAAAGCAATGAAAGAGCAACTGACGGCATTATGCGATTAAGAGGATGCTATTATGTTGGGAAAACGCTTCGAACATGAAAAAGAGGCTCTGGAAGTACTGGAGCAGATAGGCCAACATTTTCCGGGCGGCTTTTTTATCTACAAGGCTGACAGCACGGAAGAGATTCTGTATGCCAATAAGACTGTGTTTGAGATATTCGGCTGTGAAGACCTTGAGGACTTCAGGGGGATGACCGGCAATACCTTTAAGGGCATGGTGTATCCCGATGATTATGATATGGTATATTCCTCTATCATCAAACAGCTTGATGAAAGTAAAAATGAATCTGACCATGTGGAATACAGGATCAGGAGAAAAGACGGCATCATACGGTGGGTGGACGATTATGGCCACTACGTTCGTTCCGATGCGTATGGAGGGCTGTTTTACGCATTTATCTCCGACATAACCGATAAATGGAACCAGCAGGACAAGATGATAACTGCGCTTTCTGCCGAATACAGGAGTGTTTACCATATCGATCTTGATAATGATGACGGTGTCTGCTACAGAGGAGACCCTGAAGACCATCAGCAGACGGTGGAAGGTGTTCATTTCCCCTATTTTGATCGTTTCAAGTGGTATGCCGACCATTGTGTGGATGAAAATTACAGGGAAGAATTCATTGAATTCATAAAGCCCGAAAATATAAGGAAAAAGCTGATAGATAAGGCGGTGGCATCTTACCGTTACTTCGTAAGAAGGGAAGGGAAGGAGTATTATGAAATGATCCGCATTGCCGGTGTAAGGCATGTGGAGGACCGGGACGATAACATGATCCATGCCATAGGTATGGGATTTGCCAACATTGATGAAGAGATGCGTGAATCCATGATGAAGAATGAAGCCCTTATGGATGCGCTGAAGGCTGCGAAGGAGGCCAATAGGGCAAAGACCGTATTCCTTTCCAATATGAGCCATGAGATAAGGACACCTATGAATGCCATCATAGGTCTTGATAACCTTGCCCTCCGAAAGGAAAACATGGATCAGGATATAAGGGAGTACCTTAGTAAGATCGGAGACAGTGCCCGGCATCTTCTGGGACTTATCAATGATATCCTTGACATGAGCCGTATAGAATCAGGAAGGCTTGTTATCCGGAATGAGGAGTTCTCTTTACGTGATGTCCTGGATCAGATCAATGTTCTGGTCATGACCCAATGCAATGATAAGGGACTTAAATATGAATGTACGGTTACCGGCGGTGTGGCTGACTACTACATCGGAGATAACATGAAGCTTAAGCAGGTCATCATCAATATGCTGAGTAATGCCATCAAGTTTACGGAAGCGCCCGGAAGTGTCAGCCTGAGAGTGGAGAGAACTGCGGTTTATGATGATAAATCCACTATAAAGTTTGTCATCAGTGATACAGGGATAGGAATGGATGAAGCCTTCATTCCAAAGATATTTGATACCTTTTCACAGGAGGACAGCAGCAGGAACAACAAGTATGGAAGCACAGGCCTCGGAATGGCCATAACAAAAAGCATAGTTGACCTTATGAACGGTACCATCACCGTTGAATCAAAGAAGGGTGAGGGAACCACATTCACAGTGGTTGTTACTTTCAGGAACAGCGAGCACGATGCATCAGATGATGTGGTCATAAACCCAAGGGACATAAGGGTCCTGATAGTGGATGATGAAGAGATTTCTGCCGAGCACACCCGGGTCATGCTTGAAGAGGTGGGTATAAAGGCAGATACCTGCTCTGACTGCGAAAGTGCCCTGCATCTGCTTGAAGTACAGCAGACAAAGATGGAGCCTTATAACCTTGTGCTCCTTGACTGGAAGATGCCGGATAAGGACGGGCTTGAGGTGGCAAAGGAAATAAGACGTCAATATGATAAAAACACAATGGTGATAATCCTTACTTCCTATAACTGGGAAGAAATTATGGATGATGCCAAAAGCATAGGTGTGGATAATTTTCTGAATAAACCTCTCTTTGCTTCTGATGTGATAAAAGAATTTGAGCTTCTGGCAAGAAGGAACAACATTTCGCTGCTGAAGGAAAAAGAGAAGGCAGAGCTTGACGGAAGACATATACTTCTGGCAGAGGATATATTTATAAATGCAGAGATCATGAAAGAGCTTTTGTCTTCAAAGGGAATTCTGATAGATCATGCCGAGAATGGCAGGGAGGCTCTTGAGCTGTTTGATAAAAGCGAGCCCGGCTACTATGATGCTATCCTTATGGATGTCAGGATGCCGGTCATGGACGGGCTTGAGGCAACAAAGGCCATACGCGGACTGGAAAGAAGTGATTCAAAGACAGTGCCTATCATTGCCATGACCGCCAATGCCTTTGACGAGGATGTGCAGCGGTCCCTTCAGGTTGGCATGAACGCCCATCTTTCAAAGCCTGTAGACCCGGAAAGGCTGTACAGCACTTTGGAAGAGATGATATGGGAGGCGGATCAGAAAAGAAAAGTGAATGCCTGACCGGGCAAACTGCCTTTCGGTTCTGAACCTGTATAAAAGATATAAGCTGCGAAAAACAGGCTGTGACAGCCGATAATAAAAAGCCAATGCTGCATGCGCTGCAGCATTGGCTTTTGTGGTTTATCTTATAGCTTTTGTTATGGTTCCTCCGCCAACTACTGTGTCACCATCGTAGAGGACCACCGCCTGGCCTATGGCTACGGCGCGTTCCGGTTCATCGAAAATGATACGGGTCTGACCGGTGAGACGCCCCTGTTCGTCCCTGATAGCCTCGGCGGTTGCCGGAGATTCTTTTGCTTTATAGCGGGTTTTAACCGTGACCCTGACAGGCTCCTTCGGTTCATCGAAAGGAATCCAGTTAAAGTTATCTGCAATAAGAGCCTTTGAATAAAGCTCAGATCCCGTGGTCAGGATGACATCATTGTTTGCCATATCCTTTTCGCAAACATACATAGGCTGCTTAAGCGCAAGACCTAAGCCCTTGCGCTGACCGATGGTGTAGCGGATGATGCCCTTGTGCCGGCCGAGAACATTACCATCAGTATCCGTGAAGTTTCCCGGAGCATAGGTCTTGTGGGTATAACGCTCGATGAAATCAACATACTTTCCATCCGGAACAAAACATATATCCTGGGAGTCATGCTTGTGGGCATTGATGAAATCAAGCTTTTCGGCTCGGGCACGAACCTCATCCTTTGAAGCAAACTCTCCCAAAGGAAATCTTGTATGCTCAAGCTGCTCCTGACTCATGAAATAAAGAACATAGCTCTGATCCTTGGCAACATTTTTTGCCTTCTTCAAAAGCCATCGTCCTGTATC
>JAGAGL010000095.1:0-17881 GCA_017627595.1 Oribacterium sp.
ACTTAATGTTGCTTGTGCCATTTTAATAATCCTCCTTTTGATTGATTATAACATTATAATAATACATTATCAATACAATGTATGAATAAAGGGATACATATTAGCGTTCTAGAAAAAATATAGAAAACATAGATTGGCCTATTGGCTGAAAATGTTTTCATGATTGATGCATTATCATAATAATGATAAACTTATGATAATCCAAAGTTACAATTTCAGGAGGAATGTATGGTTAATATAAGACCTGTTTCTGATCTAAGAAATAAATTCACAGATATAGAGAATGTCGTAAAAGATGGCGAACCTGTTTTTTTAACCAAGAACGGTTATGGTTCTATGGTGGTTATGAGCATTGAGACATATTCAAAGTTGACAAAAAATGTTGAACAAGCTTTGTCAGAAGCTGATGAGTATGCAGCCACAAATCCTGAGAGATTAACTCATGATGAAGTGTTTGGGAGATTAAGGAGATAAATAAATGGGTGAGATTACATACTCCCTAATTAACTCCGCAATGAGCAAAGGTTATGGGAAAAATTGTGGGTCTGTTGATTTCTTAGGTACATTGAGGATGTAAAACCAAGCTGGATGAAGAGGGAACGGAGTGATCTGATCTCTCTTTTTTGTTCTGAAAACTTCACGGATTCTGGTGTACAATAGAGGTTAACAGCATGCCTGCTGAAAATGAAATCAAGAAGGATCACATTTAAGTATGAAGAATGATATTCCGGAAATGAGAACTGATACGAGTATAAGTATACAAAAATTATCGATTTTTATATTTGCAGCATATCATCTTAATATGATGGCTTGCAGCATTTATACAGACAGCCTTATAGGTTGGAGCGGAACACTGTATTATATAAAAATACTGATGATGGTTCTGGGCTATGCAGCATTTTATGGCAGCCGTAAGATAGTTTTAAGCACTACCTGGAGAAAGTACCTGCTGATTGCCTCCAATGTCATATACTCCGCCGGTTTGCTGCTGTTAATGATTACAGATGATACCGGGTTAATTACAGGAATATCACTGGTGGTAATGTTTGTTCTGGGATATGTGGGAGGAGCTGTGTATTATTTCCTTTCGCTGAGAGTATCCGAGGATCCGCATGGTGGAAGAATCATAGGATTGGGAGGTGCGCTTGCTTATATTCTTCATTATGTGCTGTGGGCAATGTTCAGGCAGGAGGTCATCATGGTCGTGGTCCTGCTGACACTCTTTGTCTTTGTTACATATATCGTTATCCGTAATCCCAAAGAATGGGCAACTTCCGATCCGCTGCCCTATGCGGATAAGATGAATACCGATGTCAGACAGGATAACACAAGGTCGCTGTTTTTGCTGTGCGGTCTGACTGTGGCTGCTCTTTTGTGCATGAGCAGGGCACACAGAATAGTTTTTAATACTTATGTAGATCAGGCAGGAGTTCTGTACGGATTGGCAAGACTCTTTGCCGTGCCGGCCTATCTGATCATAGGACTCTTGTATGATCAGAAAAAAAGGAGCGTACTATCAGGGATAATGCTTCTTTCCATGATAATAACTGTGTGGATGCCGGCAGATTTTGTTTATATGTCAGTAGTGGTTCAGTATATTCGTCAATTCTGCGAGTCTTTTATGATAGGTTATATCACCTTTTCATTCTGGCTTCTGGCACCAAAGACAGATCGACCAGAACTATGGGCAAGCTTTGGAAGAATCCTGATGGGGTTCGAATGTCTGACAGGTCTTCTGTACACATACGTCCGAAATGATAACATTATGATGGACTATATGATATGTATTGTTTTGACAGTTTTAACAGTAGTTTTTGTAATACCCGGGATAACCGGCATAATTCAGTCAGAAGTCAGGGACATGACCAGACAGGATATTTACAGCGAGGAGGTAGCCCTGCAGCAGGAAGAGGAGAGAATCCGTCGAATACTGTTCGGACTTACCACAGAATTCCGATTGACGCCAAGGGAAACCGATGTGGTAAGGATCATCCTGAGAGAAAAAGATATACGAACAAATGAAATAGCAGAAGAGATGGGGATATCACGGACAATGGTCTATCGATATATCAACAGTCTTTATGAGAAAACCGGAACTGATGGAAAGCATGATCTGATTGGAGTACTATGCCGTGAATAATGCCGTGTATTAAACCATTTCCCTCGAGATTTCACACGATTTAACCCCTATTCAACCTTTTTTCAACCTATATATCATTACATTAACTTCCTATAATCGTCTATATATGCAATTTGCAGAGAGGATGTAGTGTGATGAAAATGAAAAAAGGAAGAAAACTGATAAGTATGCTAATGCTTTTGACCGTCATGGTCAGTGCTCTTGCGACAAGTGTTCATGCCAGTAGTTTAAATCGGATAGGAACCTCCAAGGTGGGAACTATTACTCAAGCATATACCGGCGGGAATTCCCAGGTGTATGCTCATCTGATCACCAAGGCAGACGGCACTGAGGTACGGTATGTTTATTCGAAAAACTATCCGAATAGAGCAGCAAACTCCTATGGCTTTGAAGATTCTTTTGCAGCATTGAGAAGTGTCCTTACGGCTGATTATGCGGAACTTATACCGGACAGTGTAGATGGAAACCGGGATGGAAATTTTGGTTTCTTCTTCTGCTCAGATTCTTCCTTGGAGGAACAAGTAAATGATAATTGGACTTCTGCCGAGTACGTTGCAAGAAATTTTCTGACCGTCCAAAAAGAAGGAACGTCCTATACTTATAAGTGTGAAGGAGAGGGGGCCGGAGGTGCCGTTAATACCTCGGCAACAGCTGCGCGGCAAAGCGAAAGTAATCGGTTTGAATTGGCAAAAAGGCTGTTAGAGGGAGCACATAAAGCTGAATTTGACACAATAGAAGAAGCGAAAAAAGCAGCGTGGGATGCTGCCGAGACTGCAAAACATGATCAAGATTCCAGTTATACTCCTCAAGAATACGTGGGAAGCGAGTATGTGCCTCTGGATTTCGGAACTCTGACCGGTGCTGATATACTCAACAAAAAGAGTTTGTCAGGCAGTCAGTTTGAGCTGGCAATGGGCTGTAACATCAATACCAGTCATATATTTGAGCGTGGTAAACTTGTTGAGGTGTCCAATATAGAAATAATCGATCATGTCGCAACTATTTATTCCGAGCATGCAACAATAATCTCAGGACCACATAATCATGACATTAAAAAACTGGATGCTAAAGAACCTACATGTACTGAAACCGGTTATAAAGAGCATTATGAGTGTACAGAATGCGGCAAGTGGTTTGAAGACCGGAATGGACATGCTGAGATAACTGACAAATCTTCATACACATTAAAGGCCACAGGTCATAAGTGGGATAGAGGTGAAATTACAAAGGAAGCTACCTATGATGAACCAGGTATCAGGACATATACATGCTTGAATGATCCATCTCATACTAAAGAAGAAGCGATATACTTAGAAAGAGAGCGCGATACTGACAACAGTGATGGCAGCAGTGGAGGAGGATCAGGAAAGAATTCCGGAAGTGTAAGTAAACAAATTATAGATATCAACGGAAATATAATTTCTTCTAACCATCAGGTTGAAACCGGAGTGCCTGCAAGTGATGTTGGCGGAAGATGGGCCAACAGTACTAATGCTGACACCTGGACTTATACAAAGTCAGACGAAACTCTCGCAAGGAGTGAGTGGCTGAGTCTTGATTACAATGGACTTAGATACTGGTACTACTTCAATGAAGCCGGAAACATGGTTACCAACTGGTTTGACTATAACGGAGAGAGATTCTATCTTGTGCCGGATAGAGATGGCTGGAGAGGAAGAATGGCAACCGGTTGGAAGAACATCGACAATAAGTGGTACTATTTCGAAATCGTACCGGGTACATCTCGGGGAAAAATGTATCGTTCAACAGTTACCCCGGACGGACATGTAGTCGGAGCTGACGGTGCCTGGGACGGAGTTGGTGAAACACCTGTTGGGCAGGTGTAAGGAGTTGATTATGATGAAAAGAAAAATGATCAAGGGACTTGGTATGTTAGTTATGGCAGGCTTCCTCGTTACTGCTGTAGGGAAAAATGTTAATGCCACTGAGAATCAGGTCAATGAGAATACTTCAAGCGGTTCTGAGCATGATCAGAATGCTTCAGGTAAAGATGAAAATGATAACTCAGAAGGAAATGACACATCTGATGATAAGGATGCCAATGTCACAGATAGTGATAAAACAAATAGCGTGACAGATACCGATAAATCTGATGATAAGTCTTCATCCGATAAGAACACAGATGATAAATCTGATAAAGGAGATAACGGCTCATCGGATGATTCAAAAGATACTGAAAATACAAAAGATAAGGATAAATTCGAAGATGATAAGTCTTCCTATTCTGATGATGACGCAGATTCAGTAAAAGCTGATAAAAACAAAACCGGTGATAAAGATTCAGAATCATCTGATGATAACAAAACCTCTGATACTGATTCAGAATCATCTGATGAAGACAAAACCTCTGATACTGATGAAGAAAACAGTGATAAAGCTGATTCGGATGCAGATAAAACTGATGAGGAAACCGGAGAGGCTGTAAAATCAACAGAAGACCTGGAAGAGACATTGGCAGAAGAAACTGTTGCCGAAACCGAGGCGGTTCTTAAAGAGACTGTTCCTGTTGAGATGACAGCTCCTGCAGAGACATTGGCACAGGAAACAGTAAAGAAGACAGAATACCTCACCATGGAAGATATCGCAGGGCTCTGGAGCATCGATGATATCACATCCTATAGATTCACCAAGAGCGGTACAGGTGCACTGGTACTCCCTGAGCATAGCTATAGCTTCGATTACAAGCTTGAGGAAGATATCCTTGAGATCGATTTTGAAAAGTCTAATCTGAGGGACTCGACATTTAAGGTGTCTGTTGTAGAAGGAGTTATGAATCTCCGGTGTCTTGATGAGTATTTCGAAAATGAATATGAGCTGCAAAAGGCTGAGGATTAATTCGTAAAACAACTATGTCAACAAGCTAAAAAGAGTAGTTATCAGAGGATAGCTGCTCTTTTTGTGTTGGATGCTAAGTTTTAAGGCGTTGACGCTTGATACGTGACAGGTTACACTTTGATTATGATTAAATCATTTGCACAGTACCCATAGGAGTCAACCAGATTTGCAGCTGTATGTCAGAGATAAACGGCGAAAAACATGCGTTTATAGAGGAGATTAATATGTCTTGCGACGTAAAACCCGGCGGAATGAAAAGGTACCTTGCCGGAGACATTATATTTAAGGAAAAGGAAATTCATCCATACATGTACAAGGTGCTGAAAGGCAGTGTGGCCCTGTACGTAAATCACGAGAAAGAACATGAGAATGTTTTGGGAATCCTCGAGGAAAACAGATTTTTCGGGGAGATATCAATGCTTACGGGGCGGCCGCAGGTCTATACGGCGGTTGCATTAAACGACGTTCTTCTCATGAGGGTAAGCGAGGAGCAGCTGGAGTCCTTCCTCAGCGAGAACCGGGGCAACACCCTGGGAATCATGAAAAGCATGGCAAAGATCATAGTCACCCAGAGTCTGGACATTTCCATGCTCATGGAAGATCTGAATGAGATACTTAAGGATCTGCCGGATGATAATGCTCTGGACCCGAAGGTTGTGACGAGACTGAAACAATACCAGCTGAAATATGTAGAAAAAACCTACAACCCGGAAGATTCGTTCTTTTCTGCGGAAGTATAAGCAATGAGACAGAATTCCACCGGTATTACCACCGGGGACGGAAGAATCATTTTTTATAACGGATATATAAACAAATTGTATATTTTTTAACAAAGTTAGCGTCGGAATCATTGACGCTAACTTTTATTTGGTATAAACTACAAAAAAATCTAATAAAAAAGAGGTAAGGTTATCATGACAGATAAGAAACCAGTAGTACTTCTGATCCTTGATGGTTATGGCATCAATAAAAATCCGGAGGGGAATGCCATCGCCATGGCAAAGACTCCGGTTATGGATAAACTTATGGCAGAGTGCCCATTTGTAGAAGGACAGGCATCAGGACTTTTCGTAGGTCTTCCTGACGGACAGATGGGAAACTCAGAGGTAGGACACATGAATATGGGTGCAGGACGCATCATATATCAGGATCTTACACGTATAACAAAGTCCATCAATGACGGTGATTTCTTTACTAATCCCGCACTTATGAATGCAATCGAGAATTGCAAGAAGAACGATTCCGCTCTCAACATGTTCGGACTTGTTTCCGACGGCGGCGTTCACTCACACATCGAGCACATCTTCGGTATCCTTGAGCTCGCTAAGAGAAACGGCTTAAAGAAGGTTTATCTCTATGCATTCCTTGACGGTCGTGACACACCGCCTGATTCAGGAAAGAGCTTCCTTCAGCAGGTTGAGGACAAGATGGCAGAGCTTGGTGTCGGCGAGATCGCTATGATTTCCGGCCGTTACTATGCTATGGACCGTGACAAGAACTATGACCGTGTTGAGAAGGCATACGATGCCATGACAAAGGGCGTAGGTGATAAGGCAGCATCAGTTACAGAAGCTATCGACAAGTCCTACGAAGCAAAGGTTCTTGACGAGTTCGTTGTTCCATGCGTTATCGAAAAGGATGGAAAGCCGGTTCACGTAATCACAGACGGCGATTCCTGCATCTTCTACAACTTCCGTCCGGATCGTGCACGTGAGATGACTCACTGCTTCTGCGATGATGAGTTTGATTTCTTTGCAAGAGGCAAGCGCCTGGATACAAAGTTCGTATGCTTCACAGATTATGATCCGACAATTCCTAACAAGGAGATAGCATTCCCGAAGCAGTCCATAACAAAGACTCTCGGTGAGTATGCTGCATCCCTCGGACTTAAGCAGCTTCGTATCGCCGAGACAGAGAAGTATGCACACGTAACCTTCTTCTTTAACGGCGGTGTTGAGGAGCCTAATGAGGGTGAGGATCGTGTACTGGTTCCTTCACCAAAGGATGTTCCTACCTATGACCTCAAGCCTCAGATGTCATGCCCTGAGGTATGCGACAAGCTTTGCGACGCTATCAGATCCGGCAAGTACGATATGATCATCGCTAACTTCGCAAATCCTGACATGGTTGGACACACAGGTGTAATTCCTGCAGCAGTTAAGGCCATCGAGGTTGTTGATGAGGCTGTAGGTAAGGTAGTAGACGCCATTAGGGATGCAAACGGTCAGATGGTCATCTGTGCAGATCATGGTAATGCTGACATGATGATCAACTACGAGACAGGCGAGCCATGGACAGCTCACACAACAAATCCTGTTCCATTCATCCTTGTCAACGCTGATCCGACCTGGAAGCTTCGTGAGGGCGGCGCACTTTGCGACCTTGCTCCTACTCTTCTTGAGATGATGGAGATTCCTCAGCCGGAAGAGATGTCAGGAAAGTCACTTATCGTAAAATGATGTGACAGGGCTAATGTTTAGGCCTTTAAGTCCCGGCATTCAGCAAAGTCTTTGACAGTTTTTAAAAAAGATAGTACAATGGCTCGGCGCGATTGTACCGAATACGATCAATAAAGGAATCTAAAATTCAATGATTTCTTTTGACAGTATGAGCGGATGTTTCGTATGAAGCACCCGCTCAGTTTTTGATAATACATGAATTTTAGGACATTCTTAGGAATGTTAAAAGAGGTGTAGATTATGAGAATTGGAGTTTCTACAGATTCTGGGAGCGGCATCACACAGGAAGAAAGCAAGCAGCTCGGAGTTCGTGTTGTTCCCATGCCCTTCCGTATAGATGGACAGGAATACTTTGAAGATATAAACATTACCAGAGAAGAGTTCTTCGAAAAGCTCAAGAATGACTGTGACATATCAACTTCACAGCCAAGCATGGAAGACGTAATGAAGGTTTGGGACGAGCTTCTGGAAACCTGTGATCAGGTGGTTCACATTCCTCTTACCTCCGGACTTTCAGGCTCAACTCAGACAGCGATAATGCTTAGTCATGAAGATAAGTATGAGGGAAAGGTATTTGTTCCCGATGATAAGGGAGTTTCCATAACCCAGAGACAGAACTGCATATTTGCAAAAGAGCTTGCCGCAAAGGGCTATGACGGACAGCAGATCTGTGACATTATCAACCGTGAATCTACAAGTAATCAGATTTATATCGGTGTTGATACCCTTAAGTATCTTAAGAAGGGCGGACGTATCACTCCTGTGGCGGCTGCCATCGGAACCCTTCTTCATATAAAGCCGGTTCTGGGCATCACCAATGGCGGAAAGCTTGATTCCTACACCAAGGTGAGAACCACCAAGCTGGTCAGGGAAGCTATCATTAAGGGGCTCAAAAATGAACTTGAGGGCCGTCTCAAGGATAAGGATATGAACAACTGCTATGTTTGCGTTGCCTATACAGACAACCCTGAGCAGGCGGAAGCTTTTGCGGAAGAGCTGAAGACAGAATTCCCGGACAGACTGAATCCGGAGATCGTAGTATCACCTCTGTCACTGCTTATCAGCTGCCACATCGGGCAGAACGGACTCGGCGGAGGGGTTATCGAAAGACCGGCGGAGTTGAAATAAATCATTTATAAGTAGTAAGAGGGCATCCGTTTTTAATGGATGCCCTCTTGCTTTTACGCCTGCTTTATCACGGAATTTGGCTCAACGGTTTCCTCGGTTCCGTCGGCGTATTGAAGCTTGATGCCGACTATGGCGTAGGTGGAAACGGTTTTACTCAGCCAGATATGATCCAGCAGAACAAAATTGTTGAAGGTTCTTGCATTGTCGCTGACGGTGACTAATGAGGTTTTATGAACATTACCGTCTTCTCCCAGGATGTATTTTCCAAGAGAGTAGGGGTCGTCGGGATAGAAGGGTCCCGTCGCCGTCCGGTCCACGGTGGAATTTCCGGTGATTTCACAGGTTGTGACATTATGCCTTGCGTCATAAGGAGTTACCGTGAAGACTATAGAGCTAATGATTTTTCCGGAGGAATTAATGAAGTAGATGTTTGGGGAAATGCCTCCGTCCTTAGTCATATGGGCCTTCATGTACTGGATTTCAATGGGCTGTTTCGGGATGTAGGAGCTGCCGGCATAGCTGTACATGGCTGCCGCGTCGAAACCGGAGGCGGCAGTGTTTGCCGAGGCAGAAGCATTACCACCTGCGCTCATGGCTGTTAAGGCGGTGTTGTTTGCTGGTGCAAAAGTATTACCTGCACTCATGGTCGCCGAGATGGCGGTGTTTGCCGAGGCGGAAGCATTGCCGGTGCTCGCAGCTGCCGTGGTACCGGCGCCGGCTGTTCCGGAACCGCCCTGATAGTTTTCGATCCATTTTCCGTCTGCTCCCACATAGTAGCCGTCCGGTGTCCATGTGTCGGTCAGCATTTTTCCGCTGTAATCCACATACTTGTCATCTATCCATTTATCGGTTGCCAGATGTCCTTTCTGATTGAAATAGTACCAGCTGTCATCTATGAGAGTCCAGCCCTCTGCCCTGTAACCGTCTTCTTTTAAATAATATTGATATCCGCTGTCATAGTACCATTCGCTGGTCAGGGGTTTCTTTTTCTTGTCCCAGAGCTTCCAGCCCAGAGCATCCTGATGCCACTCAAGGGCATAAGCTGAGAATGAAGACATTATCAGAAAAACCGCTGTGAATAATCCTATATATCTTTTATGCATTTCATCCCCCAAATTTCATATATAAGTATCAGGCTGTCAGGTCAGAGATTTCAGTAAAAGCTTAAGTTTACCCGATGTATAAAGCGCGATTGCCTGTGGTGCCTCTGTAGTTTATATCGGCTCTTAAATACCAAATATTAAGTGAGAAATATGAGAAGGCTCCACCGACTGAACACCTACGTATAATCTGCAATATTTTGTATATTATTAAAAAAGGATAAAACATCAACATAACAGTGTTAAAATTCTGTTAAATTCGCTATAATAATTAACGCATAATTTTATGTTATACATGCTATTAATCATAGGTATCGACAGACTGTGGCAAGACGGGGCTGAATCGTATATTTATGTTTAGCTGTAAAAAATAATAGTCAAAAGCTATTATATAAATCCAGGAGCCGATTAGATCTGCATCTGTATGTTAGAGATAAACGGCGGAAAACATGCGTTTATAGAGGAGGATCTATTATGTCAGAAAAGTTAACCAGGCGAGATTTCATCAAGGGAATGGGTGCTACTGCAGTTATCGCAGGTCTCGGTTCCCTTACAGCCTGCACAAGTGGTGCGGGAACACCGGAAGCAACTACAGCTGCCGCTACAACAGCTGCTGCAACTGAGGCTGCTACAACAGCCGCTGCCGCTCCTGCAGGTGGCGCTATTTACACACCGGGTACTTATACAGCAGGTGCGGATGGAATCAGCTCCAAGGTTACAGTTACAATGACTTTCGATGAGTCATCCATCACAGAAGTAAAGATCAATGCAGACGGCGAGACACCTTCAATCGGTGGTGCAGCTGTTCCTGATCTTGAGAAGGCTCTTATGGATGCACAGGCGGCAGAGTTTGATGCTGTTTCAGGTGCAACAATCACATCCGATGCTGTAAAGAAGGCAGCCGCTAACTGTATCGCACAGGCAAAGGGCGAGGCAGTTGCAGCCACAGGAGATCTCATCCCTACAGGTTCTGATGAGGACTGGCTTGGTGAGGAGCCCATCGTTGATGATGCTGACGTAAAGGAAACTATCGATACAGATATCCTTATAGTAGGTGCGGGTAATGCAGGAATGATGGCAGCAGCTTATGCAGCCTCCAAGGGACTTAACTTCCGCGTTATCGAGCAGAATGCAGTAGTTCAGGACACACGTCACTGGTACGGTGCCATCAACAGTTCCGCAGCCATCGCAGCCGGTTCACATGTAGACAAGAAGAAACTCCTTTCCGAGATCAGCCGTTATGCATCAGGAAAGTGCGACCAGAGAGTAGTTAAGGTATGGATGGATGAGTCAGCTGCCATGCATGATTTCGTAGCAGGCATCCTTGAGAATGAGCCCTATAACTGGAAGTGTGAATTCACCTCAGGTGAGGAAGCCCGTTGGCCGGACAGCGATGAAAACACAACCTTCGTATTCCCTGAGCAGGAGCACAACTACAGAGCTTCCGAGTCTGAGTACGGAATGCAGAGAAATGAGGTCTTCCTCGAGGTCATCCAGAAGGCCGGCTACGATGTGGATTTCAAGACTTCGCTGGTTAAGCTTGAGAAGGATGATACAGGAAGAGTAACAGGTGTTATCGCACAGAACGTAGATTCAGGCGATCTTATCCGTTACAATGCAAAAAACGGCGTGCTCCTTGCCTGCGGCGGATATCCCGGCAACCCGTATATGATGGAGCAGCTTGATCCCCTTGGAACTTCTGTTACAACAGCATGTTCCTTCAGCCCTGCTGACAAGGGTTACGGAATCCGTGCGGCAGTTTGGGCAGGTGCTCACCTTGATGCTGAGTCAGCTCCTATGCTCTTTGACCGTGGCCTCGTAGCTCCCGGCGTTGATTCCGGCTATGTTGAGAGCGAGTCTTCCTTCGGCGGAAAGGCATTCCCGGGAACTGTAAGACAGTATAACCCCGGCACACAGCCATTCCTTAAGGTTAACCGTCATGGTCAGCGTTTCGCTAATGAGTCAAGCCCGTACAATGATATCGTTTATGCTGCAGCTCATCAGCCGGGTCATGTATATGCCCAGATCATGGATGCCAACTACATGGAGGATATCAAGAGATTCCATACCATCGGATGCTCAGCACAGTCAAGAAATATACCCGGATATGTAGACAAGCAGCTTGAGCAGTACGGTGAAGAGGGCGAAGGCCTCATCTTTAAGGCTGACACAATCGAGGAGCTTGCTGACAAGCTTGGTTTTGAGGGCGAGGATAAGGAGAACTTCCTTGCTACAGTTGAGCGTTACAATGAGCTCTATGACAAGCAGGAGGATGAGGACTTCGGTAAGATGAAGGTTCGTCTCTCAGAGCTCAGAACAGCTCCGTTCTACGGCTGTTGGCTCGGTGCATCACTCCTTACAACAGAGCAGGGTATCTCGATAAATGAAAAGACACAGGCTCTTGATGATGAGAACAATGTAATTCCGGGTCTCTACATCGGCGGCGATATGTCGGGTTCATTCTTCGCAAACAACTATCCATGTCTCATGGCCGGTATCGCTTGCGGACGTACACTTACCTTCGCTATCAAGTCCATCAAGGAAATGGCAGGAATCGAAGAGTGATTTCGTTCCGTAATAGGGATCTCCAATATTGAGTGGAGTATCATTAGGTTGTTCAGGACCGGGCATCAAGCCCGGTCCCCTTTTTCATACTTTTCATGACAGAATACTGATAGTGGGATACGTTCACCTTTTGCATTGAAATGGGGCTGGGTAACAGTTCAGCCGGTGGATCGGGGGGACGGGGTTAGTGGTCCATTTTCCTAAAATGGACCACCAACCACGTCCCCCTGGCTCACCGGCTGAACTGTTATGGAGCTGGACTCCCCTGCGAAAAATTCATTTTTTTAGCTCTTGACACAAATGGGGGTTTTATATATGATAGTTGAGCGTGTTTTCAAACTGTCCGTGTCCGGTACTTGAAAAACGCACATGTAAGATATCGATATCAGGTGAAAGGAGATATTTCCAAATGGCAAATATTAAGTCAGCAAAGAAGAGAATTCTTGTTGCAGCTACAAGATATGAGCGTAACAAGGCTATCCGTTCAGAAGTTAAGACATACATCAAGAGAGTATACGCAGCAGTTGAGGCCGGTGATAAGGCTAAGGCTCAGGACGCTCTTAAGATGGCTCAGAAGAAGATTGCTATGGCTCACAGCAAGGGCATCTACAAGTCAAACAACGCTTCAAGAAAGATTGCTAAGCTTTACAAGGCTGTAGATTCTATGAACTAATCTGCGCGAAAGGCGCACAGAAATCTTTGATCAGGATTTCTGTTTTCAAGTCGTTCTTGAAAAATTACTTTGTAAGTAACGTTACTCACGAAGACCCGCGGTTAACCCACCGCGGGTTTTTTGTGCGCGATACGGCCTTCAAGCGAATATTTATATTCATTTGAAGGCCAACGCGGCATCGAGTAGGGGGTGTTTTCCCCCGCATCGATCTGCATTTTCTGACCGGTTTTTGTCCAAGCTGAAAATCACGATGTAAGAAATAATGCACATCAGTGGCTATCAAAAGTGATTGTTTTTTGTTAAAATGGAACATAAATAAAGAATTAAGGTTCACAAACGGAGGCAGAAACCATGATCGTGATCAAAGAAGGAAACGAAACTGAAGCATTCGCGGATATAAGGGATTTCACTGAAAAGTATGCAACGGAAAAGGGGCTTGGCAAACGTGAGAAAATGCATATGGACCTTGTAGCGGAAGAAATGCTGGAAATAACAAAAATAGCCGGAAATGTAGATGACGGAGGTCTCAATATCGATGGAAATGAGCATTCGTGCACCTTTACCATGGAGCTTTCTCCCGGAACCATCAGAGATATTTCCTTTGAGAATTTATCCGGAGTATCACAGAAGTTAAAGGTACTCTTGGGAACAAGCTTTGAAACACTGGAAATGAATGAAAAGGTAGCGGAAGATATAGGTGTTCGCCGGGCAGATAAAGCAATACTTCATGAATTGGACTGTGATGATGTAAAGGATGCATTTTTATGGACTCTTGACAGTTATAATCTGGCTTCCTTTAACAGGTATATCGATGGAGATGAAGAAGACTGGGTGGCATTATCGGCTTCTCTTTTGTCAGCCCTGACCAAAGATGTAAGGGTGATCATCTTAAGGGAATGTATCCTTTTTTCAGTTGTTCTTGATTTTGACAGTAAGGACAGCGAAAAGAAAGAGAGTTATGGAATAAGCCCTGAATTTGCATCGCTTTCCAAGATTCCCGTAGCTAAGACCAGGTTCCAGGTCAAGCTTGTGGAGCTTATGTACGGAGGACTTCCAAAGAAAGTTACAGCTCCGTTGGGCATGCGTCTTGACCGATTGAATATCCCTGCCCCCACTGCGTCGAAAGGGCAGCTTGAGACGCTTGCATATATACCTTTTGCTGTCAAGGATAAAAAGGATGCTCCCGTAATACTGTTCCTGCATGGAGGTGCCTTCCTTTTCCCTGCCCTTCCTTACCATTACCAGCTTGCGGAAAACCTTGCAAGAAATACGGGCTGCAAAGTGATGCTGCCCATGTATGATCTGTCACCCTATCGTCAGCCTCCGGTTCAGATAAAAGAAATATTTGAGGTTTATACAGAGCTCCAGAACAATTCCGGCAAATACGGTATAGACCCTGCGAAGATATTTGTCATTGGGGATTCGGCAGGAGGGAACCTTGCAGCGGCTATCACCCTGCTTGCAAGGGACAGGGGACTTATCATGCCGAAGGGGAGCCTTCTCCTTTACCCTTCCCTTGACATGAGATTTAAGACTGAGTCCATGAATGAGTTTTCAGATGTTCCCATCATCAACAGCGAGGCTATCAATGCCTACAGAAAGATAGTTCAATCAGACAGGGAGGAGGGACTTAAGTACTACTACTCTCCTTCGGAAGCAGAGTCCCTTTCGGGTCTTTGCCCTATGTATGTGGAGACTGCTGAATTTGATCCTCTGCATGACGAGGGTGTGGATTTTGCAAAAAGGCTCAAGGCTGAGGGCAATGACGTGACATTGAACAAAACCCGCGGCACGGTACATGCTTTTGATATGGCAAAGGGAAGCAGTATACAGAGAGCAGCTGTTGAGGAAAGAGTGAAATTTATAAAACGGCTCCTGGGCTGAGATATGGATATAATGGGATATAATGCTGACAATCCGTTTAATTCAGGTTTCTGCGGTGCATTGCCGCAGAAACCGTTTTTTAAAGAGACATGTGATGAAAAGGCCACAAAACAAGATGATAAAACAGGTGCTGATATCCGCCCTTTTTATGACAGTGTTTTTTCTGTCGGGCTGCGGGAACAGTCAGAGAGAGGAAGAGATAAGGACTCTTTCACAGAAATACAGTGTGTCGGAGGAAAGGCAGCTTACGGTTTACACTTCTCACAAGGAAGAGGTTTACATGCCTGTGATCACGGAATTTGAAAATGCCACCGGTATCTGGGTAAATATAGTTTCCGGAGGAACTTCGGAGATGTTTGACAGGATCGAGTCCGGTGAGGGCAGTGACTGTGATATCATGTTCGGTGGAGGAGCGGAGTACTACGAGGCGAAAAAAGACTTGTTTTATCCCTACCGGGTTACGGAAAGTGAGCAGCTTTTCGGCGAATATCTTTCTCCGGAGGATTTATGGACACCCTTTACGGAACTGCCCATCGTATTCATTTACAATCCCAAGCTTGTGGCAAAGAGAGATGCCCCCAGGAACTGGAAGGAGCTTTTTGATGAACGCTGGAAAGGGCAGATAGCATTTGCGGATATGGAGGTTTCCGGAACCAGCTACACTATAGTGTCTCTTATGTCACAGCTTTTCAACGAAGCACCTGAGGAGCTTATTCCGGAATTATATGAGCAGCTGGACGGTAATGTTCTCGATTCATCCGGTCTGGTGATTCCCGATGTGGAATCCGGCAGATGCATGGTGGGGATAACATTGGAGGAAACCGCAAAAAAATATATGGCGAAGGGCTATGATATAGCGATGATATATCCCGAAGAAGGCACAATTGCTCTTCCGGATGCCTGTGCCATAGTGAAGAATGCGCCTCATAGCTTTAATGCCGGGAAATTCATGGATTTCATCGTGGCTTATGATACCCAGAGGTATGCCATGGAGCATTTCCACAGAAGGTCTGTGAGAACGGATGTGGAGCTGTCTCAGGATTATGAGGAAGTGAAGCTTCTTGATTTTGACATAAAGAAATCGGCTTCTGAGGAAGCGGCGGCCATGGAGGCATGGAGAGCTGTCAGGGCATCTGACAAATAGATGTGAAAAGATACAGATTTGATATATGATCGGTATTCAGTGAACGGAATAACCTGATGAATCAGAGCATAAAAAATATTTATCACTGAGGAGAAGGGATTAATGGGACTTGGATTTATAAAACAGTCTTTTAAGCGGCAGATTTTTGCCGCATTTCTTTCTGCGCTGATCCTTCTTGTTATTCCCGGAGGTATCCTTACCATACATACTTTTCAGACCAGAGTCAGGATAGACTATGAAACCAGGGATCTGGAACAGGAGAAATATGTATCCGGCAGGATAAGCGAGATGCTGGAGCTTTCAAAGAATGCTCTGGAGAAGCTTAGCCGTAGTCAGGTGATAAGAGAAGCACTTAAAACGGGAAGCGGCAACATAATAGATGTATACTCAGAGCTGTATCGCGAAACCGAAGATATCAGAAATTTTGCGGTTATAGAGCTCTACAGGGGAAGAAAATGCCGTTACAGCACCGGAACAGGCAATGGCAGCCTTTTGACCTCAGATTACTATTGGATACTGAAAGAGGCTGAGGCAGGAAAAGATGTGGTGGCGTATGCATTAAACTCATCGACAGAGGATGCGGGATCCGCACTACTTATGGTGAAAAAGATACTTGATGCCCCGGAGCCCTGCTTTATAGTCATAAGACTTTCACAGGAGCAGGTAAGGGAACAGATCAAGGAGGGAATCAATTCCCGTGACGGGTTCATCCTGGCAAATAGATTCCTGAGACCCTTCTGTCTGATAGGCACGGCCGAGGACGGTCTGGTTCTTTCAAAGGTCAGGGAAAACCTCCTCTCGTCAGAAGCGTATAACTCTGATATCAGGGATAATGTCTACCTCAGTGAGCTTCCCGGAATGGAGCTTCTGTGTCTCTATATAACACCTCCGGTGCTGGAGGAGAGTGCTGTGAAGGCAGGCTACCGGGTGCTTCTTTTGCTGGTGCTGTTTGGTATGATCGTATGCTTTATTGCGGCATCGAAATTCAGTGAGTTCTTTTCGAGACCTATTAATGAGCTTTACCGGGCCATGAAAAGGTTCAGAAAAGGCGACTTCGATACAAAGATAGAGCTTGACCGGGAGGATGAGTTCCAGCAGCTGGCGGTGGGCTTCAATAAAATGACAACCCAGCTTAAGGAAACCATGGAAGAGCAGGTCAGATCGGAACGAAAGGTGACCGAAACCAGGATCGCCATGATGCAGGCGCAGCTCAATCCGCACTTTCTGTACAACACCCTGGATACCATAAAGTGGGCCGCAAAGGCAAACCAGGTTTCGGAGGTGGCAACATTAGCCTCATCTCTTGCAGGGATTCTCAGGTACAGTATCTCCGGGAAGCAGTTTTCTCCTCTGGAGAAGGAGCTGGAGATGATAAGGAGATACTGCGACATACAGAGGATACGGTTCGATGACTGTTTCACATTGAAGCTGGAGGTCGGGGATGAGCTGCTTAATGCCATAGTCCCGAAGCTTATACTTCAGCCTCTTGTGGAGAATTCCATAATTCACGGTATGGAGGGTCAGAAGGACGGAAGGATACAGGTCAGGGCTGAGGTAGAAGAGACTGACGGAAACAAGGCTTTTACAGAGGATATGGCCGGTGGAAATCCGGATGCAGATTATGGGCACATAGGATTACCCGGTTCGGAATTAGCGGGTGAGAAAACCGGAAACAGCAGGAATCTGCGGATTGATATAGAAGATAACGGCAGAGGCATATCCGAAGAATACATTAAAGCCCTGGAGACTGACGATGAGGAGACCCTCAAGGGACATCTGGGACTCAATAATGTCAATACCATCATGCGCATGTACTATGGTAAGGAGTACGGAGTCAAGGCATCAAGGAGAGAGGAAGGCGGAACGCTTATCACGGTGAGGGTACCGCTGGAATTCGGAGATGCGGACAAGTGAAATATAGAAATAGAAAAA
>JAGAGL010000096.1:0-20611 GCA_017627595.1 Oribacterium sp.
ATTCAGGCTCAGTCCTATGTATGACTCAGATAACGGAAACCAGAACTTAAGTCATTCACACACAGATCATCACATGACTCAGATGATGCCATATAGAAATTAAGTCAATCAAAAGGCAATAATCGTTCCTGCTATGTTACTCGTCCCCCGGCTGAACTGTTACTTCAATCTCGTGGGCCGCCACGCATCCCTTGCATTTTTTCCTTGCAATGTAAACCATTTAATAGTACACTCTAGTCTCGAGTATCGGATGTGGTCGCTGCCAGTATAAGGGAAACCGGCTGGGAGAGGAAAGTCCGGGCTTCATAGAGCAGGATGCCTGCTAACGGCAGGTTGCGGTGACGCACAGGAAAGTGTAACAGAGAGTAGACCGCCGGCTTTTGCCGGTAAGGGTGAAAGGGCAGTGTAAGAGACTACCGCACAACTGGTAACAGCTGTGGCATTATAAACCCCATCTGAAGAAAGACCAAACAGGAAACATATGGCTGCTCGTCAGTTTCCGGGTAGGTTGATTGAGACGTATGGCGACATACGCCCTAGATAGATGACCACTTGATACATAACCCGGCTTATTACGATACTCGATTGTTTTTGAAAGTTAAAGAGGATGTGAAAATGAGAGATCATTTCCACATCCTCTTTTTGATGTAAAAAAACACAAAAATCACTTAACCTTTTATAGATACTTTGAAGAAAGCATTAAATAAGAAATGGATTCATATGGAAATTAAGACTAATAAATGAACTCAAACTCATAGAATCAGAGTTTTTTTGCCGAATAGACATTAAAATTTACCGAATAGACGAGAATCATTGTGCCAATAATGCATTAATGGTACAGTTAATCAATCAATAAAAAACGTGAACAAAAGGAATTAGAAAGACTCCTAAAAAATTCCGACTAAAACAGGAGGATAAGAAAATGTCAGAGAATAAGAACATGGAACTTAATGATGATATGATGGCTAAGGTATCTGGCGGTGTCAGCTAGCGGTTTACCGGAGGATTGTGTTGAAAGTATGCTGATTCCTTCATAATAATCAATTCAAGGTCACGTTAAATATTAATATTTCCGTATTTTATCCTAAGATTAAATCTCTCAATACGAGGTACTGCCTGATGGAAAACAAAACCATATTCCGAGATAAATCCATAGAACGTATATCCTCACCGGATCAGCTTAATGACTACATTAAACTGGCAAACCCCGGTGTCTGGTTCATCCTTCTGGCCATACTCATCCTGCTTACCGGAGCCTGCATCTTCGGCACGGTAGGGCATATTGACTCCTATGTTCCCGGAGTAATGATTTCAGAAGACAACCATGCCGTATGTCTCGTAAAAAAGGAATTCGAAAACCGTTTCTCCGGAGATATGTTTATAAGATCAAACGGAAGGGAATATAAAGTATCCCTTAGTGATGCAAAGCCCATAGCTCTCACTCCCGATTTTGATTCCTACGCGCTTTTTACCGGAAACATGCAGATAGGCGAGTGGGTATATGAGGTTACTGTTGACGGGGAGATCGCTGAAGGCATTTACGAAGTGCAGCTTGTAACCGAAAAGATCTCACCACTTTCATTTTTATTCGGTAAGCAATGAAACATACTAAACTTAAACAACCTACACAGGGAAAGGTGGCAAAGGTACCTTTTATCATGCAGCTTGAAATGCTTGAATGCGGAGCTGCCTGCCTTGCCATGATCCTGGCTTACTATGACAAGTGGATACCACTTCCTCAGGTACGTCGTGACTGCGGAGTGTCAAGAGACGGTTCCAATGCCTTAAACGTTATGAAGGCTGCAAGGAATTACGGGCTTAATGCCACCGGCTACAGATATGAGCCTGATTACCTTCGGGACAACGGAACCTTCCCCTGCATTGCCCATTGGGGTTTCAATCACTTTGTAGTGGTAAACGGATTCAAAAATGGAAAGGTATCTTTAAATGACCCCGCAAAAGGAACCATACTTGTTTCCATGGAAGAGTTCGATGAGAATTTCACCGGCTTATGCATACTCTTTTCCCCATCAGAAACATTTGAACCCGGCGGAAAACAACGATCCACCCTTGATTTTGCAAGAAGCAGGCTGACAGGCTGCGGCATTGCCATCGCCTTCGTTGTACTTACAAACATCATATATTCCCTGATCGAAGTTATAAACCCGGTTTTTTCAAGGATCTTCATGGATCGGCTTCTGACAGGAAAGGATCCTGGGTGGCACATTCCATTTATCCTTGTTATGTCAGTGTTTGCAATCATACAGATAGTGTCACAGCTCATACGAACAGTTTATTCCCTTCGTATAAACGGTAAAATGGCAGTTCAGGGCACTACCTCCTATATGTGGAAGGTTCTTAACCTGCCTATGGATTTCTTCTCCCAGAGGTATGCGGGAGATATTCTACAGAGAAGGATGGGTAATGCATCCATCTCGAATTCATTGATAAACACCTTTGCACCGCTTTTCCTTAATGCATTCATGATGGTTTTCTACCTTGTGGTAATGCTTAAGAACAGCGTGCTGCTCACGATGATCGGTATATCATCCATTGTTATAAATATGCTGATAGCCCGTATCATATCCGGGTACAGGGTGAACATCTCAAGAATACAGCTGAGAGATGCCGGAAAGCTTGCAAGCTCCACTACAGCAGGCATCGAGATGATCGAAACCATTAAATCCAGCGGTGCAGAAAACGGATACTTCCAAAAGTGGGCCGGCTACCAGGCAAGCGTTAACACCCAGAAGGTTCGATTTGCAAAACTTAATCAATATCTGGGAATCCTTCCCGGAGTGGTATCAGCCGTGACCAATACCCTGGTACTTTCAATGGGCGTCCTTCTGGTGATACAGGGTAAATTTACTCTTGGTATGGTCACCGCCTTTCAGGGATTTCTCAGTTCCTTCTCGGCTCCTGCGGAAACCTTTATCTCCACAGGGCAGACCTTACAGGAGCTAAGGACTGAGATGGAACGAATAGAAGATGTTATGGAATACCCCGAGGATAAAAACGGTGCTTCAAAATCAACCGTAAAAGCCGAAGTATACAATAAGCTCAGCGGTGATATAGAGCTGCGTAATGTTACCTTCGGATATTCAAGGCTTGCGGAGCCGCTGATCAAAGACTTTTCATTAAAGCTATCACCGGGAATGAGGATTGCCTTCGTTGGTGAGAGCGGCTGCGGAAAGTCAACATTGGCAAAGATACTTTCCGGTCTGTATGATCCCTGGGAAGGCGAGATCCTGTATGACGGAACTCCCCTTAAAAAAATCGATAAAGATGTGTTCAAGGGTTCCCTTGCGGTAGTGGATCAGGACATCATCATGTTTGAAGATACGATTTCCGCAAATATCAGAATGTGGGACAGTACCATCAAGGATTTCGAAGTGATCATGGCTGCCAGGGACGCTCAAATCCATAAGGATATAATCGCAAGAGAAAACGGCTATGATTATAAAATGAGTGAAGGGGGTAAAGACTTCTCGGGAGGTCAAAGGCAGCGCATGGAGATTGCCCGGGTTCTTGCCCAGGATCCCACCATCATAATCCTTGATGAGGCCACCTCAGCCCTTGATGCAAAAACAGAGTATGATGTTGTGAAGGCCATAAAGGACAGAGGCATTACCTCGATTGTTATTGCCCACAGGCTATCCACCATAAGAGATTGTGACGAAATAATCGTCCTGAAAAACGGAGAAGTAGTGGACAGGGGAACCCACGATGAGCTTTTCCAAAACAGCGACTATTACAGAGAATTAGTACAAAGCGAGTAAGGATATATGGGTTGGTTTGATGATCAGATAAAACAGAGAAAACAAAAGGATGCTCAGGCTTTTGATCGCGCCTTCCGAAACATCGCAGGAGCTGTTACGGGAATAAATTACAGAGCATCCTCGGAGGAGGAATCTGACGTAGAAGACAGTGCGATAAACGATATCCTTCAGCACCTTCATATCCCTAAGAAAGAGCTGCCCGAAAATCTGTTTTCCATAGAGGATAAGCTTGATTATGCTCTGCATCCTCATGGGGTTATGCACAGGGCGGTGAATCTTACCCCCGGGTGGAGCAAGGATGCCTACGGGCTGATGCTGGGATTTAAGAAGAAGGATAATATTCCTGTCGTACTTATCCCTTTTGGCCTCAGCAGCTATAAATATTATGATGATACCTCTGATAAATACCGGATTGTCACAAAGAAAACCGAAGCTATGTTTTCCCAAAGGGCTTACGCCTTTTATAGACCCTTCCCGCTTAAGAAGCTTTCCTTAGTGGAGCTTTCAAAATATATCCTGAGTGTCATCGATATTTCAGATTATGTGATGATGTTCCTGACCACTCTGTCGTTGATCCTTGTTGGGCTTCTTACTCCAAGGATCAACCTTTTTCTCTTCCGTAATGTCATAGATAATGGAAAGATATCACTTCTTGTGACAACAGCAATGTTTCTTTTATGTGTGTCCTGGAGTACCCTTATTTTCAGAGCAGCAAGAAATCTCATATCCACAAGGATAGATACCAAAATGAGTATCTGTGTTGAAGCAGCTACCATGATGAGAGTGTTGTCATTACCGGCAGACTTCTTTAAGAAGTTTAGTTCCGGTGATCTTGCAGCAAGAGCAAATCATGTTAACTCATTATGTTCCACGCTGGTTTCTGTGGTGCTGAACACGGGCTTAACTTCGGTATTCTCCTTGGTCTACATATTTGAGATTTTTGCCTTTGCACCGGGACTTGTTATACCGGCCCTTTCCATCATTATCATCACAGTGGGATTTTCGGTTATCTCATCACTTGTTCAGATGCGGATAACCAAAAAACAGATGCTGCTTAGCTCTCAGGAAAATGGTATGAGCTATGCTGTTGTTTCGGGAATCCAAAAGGTTAAGCTTACCGGCGCTGAGAAGCGGGTTTTTGCGAGATGGGGAGACCTTTATTCAAAAAATGCCGAGCTTCTGTATAATCCGCCACTATTCATAAAAATCAACGGTGTTATAAGCATAGCCATAACCCTTATCGGCACGATCGTGATTTACAATAAGGCAATAGTAAGCCATGTATCACCGGCTGAGTACTACGCTTTTAATACAGCCTATGCAATGGTTTTCGGAGCTTTTATGGCACTTTTCAGCGTGGCAATAACGGCCGCAAACATTAAGCCTACCCTGGAGATGGCCGAGCCTATACTTAAGGCGGAACCTGAGATTTCCGGAAATAAGGAAAACCTGGCAAGACTATCCGGAATGATAGAAATCGTGAACCTCACATTTAAGTACACTGAAAACTCACCGATAATCATTGACAACCTTTCCCTGAAGATTAACCCGGGACAGTATGTTGCCATCGTGGGAAAGACCGGATGCGGAAAGTCGACCTTGGTGAGACTTCTTATAGGTTTTGAAAAGCCGACTAAAGGAAACATATTCTATGACGGAAAGGATCTCTCTACGGTGGATCTTAAGTCCCTCAGAAAACATATCGGGGTTGTTACTCAGAACGGAAAGCTGTTTTCCGGCGATATATACTCCAATATCGTGATCTCGGCTCCTCAGCTTACTCTTGACGAGGCCTGGGAAGCAGCAAAGATTGCAGGTATAGATGAGGACATACGCCGTATGCCTATGGGCATGAACACACTTATTTCTGAAGGAAGCGGAGGCATTTCAGGAGGGCAGAGGCAGAGACTCATGATAGCGAGAGCCGTGGCACCGAAGCCGAAGATACTTATTTTTGACGAGGCAACCTCAGCTCTCGATAACATTACCCAAAAGAAAGTGTCTCAGGCTCTCGACGGAATGAATTGTACCAGAATCGTCATAGCACACAGACTCTCCACCATAAAGCAATGCGACAGAATTCTGGTATTCGACGGAGGTCATATAGTTGAAGACGGAACCTATGATGAGCTTATAGCCCTGAATGGTTATTTTGCGGACCTTGTTTCCCGACAGAGACTGGATAAGTAAAACCTGTATTGGAAGTACCCCCTTAAACTTCAGACACTGCAATGACCGAATAGACATGAAAAACAGCCGAATAGACATGAAATATTGTAGGGTCAACCTATACATGGTAAAGTCGAATCATGAAGAAACGGAATCTTCGAATGATTCTATAGAACAGCCGGCAAAATTCTAATAGCCAATTAGATCTGCATCTGTATGTCAGAGATAAACAGCCAAAAACATGCATTTATAGATGAGGAGGAAATCAAAATGTCAGAGAACGAGAATATGAAACTTAATGATGAGATGATGGAGAAAGCAACCGGTGGTGAGGGTCTGGAAAGAGGACGGAAGGAACCTGGAACAGTAATTGGATTTTTTGACCAATGGGAGAAGAACAAATACAGAGTAAAGCGTGATTCCGGTCCCGAAGCTATTGCTTCTTATTATCCAACGGCAGGACCTCTGCTTGAGCCGGGAACAAGGGTCATGATCGAACTTGTCGGCATGGGAAAGTGGGATATAGTTGATTTTATCTGATGTCTTGTGAATCAAAGAGGGAATACCATGAAAGATAAGAAAAACATTCAGCTTTCGGATGAAATGCTGATGGGCGCAAATGGAGGACTTTCTTTAAATCAACAGAAGCAGGCTGCATTTGATGCCATTGGGAAAGTTGTCATGCACCTTGGCGGCAGACTTTATCAGGTACGCTTCAGTGATGGGGCTGAACTGGTTGCCAGCAGTCAGGCAGACGATATACTTCCTGCAAACACTCAAGTCGGACTATATGCTGTTACAGGAGGCTGGATACTGCAGGTTTCGGTAAAACGCTGATTAAACCCTGTATCCTATGGAATCCTTATGTATAAGACTCTGTATTTCGAAGATTTCCCATGAAAAACCAACTTTTATTGATGAGGTGAAACTTATGAAAGACAAGAAAAAATCAAAAATCATTGCAGCAATCGCTATGATATCCGTTTTTGTAATGATTGCATGGGGAACCATTGCCGGGACCTACCAGCAAGCCTGGCTTGCAGTTTTTGCAGGCGGAATAGCCATGACCATTGTGTCAATGTTTTATAAAGGTGAAAGCAGCAATACTAAGAATAATGACAATACTGATACTGACAGCAATTGAAGGAACTGAGCAATGTCCGACTTACCCGTTATCAAACTGATCATAGACGAAGCAATCGAAAAACTCACCGTCATCATAAAGAACCGTGAGAAGAATGATGATGTTGAAGGTGTAATAAACGCTATCCAGACATATGCCGATAAAAAGCAACCCATGATACAGGCATATTTTAAGGGCAGCGTTGTTATGCTGCCCCAGAGACAGATCTTCAGGGTATATATCGTAAACAGGAAGATCATGATCCAGACCTCTGAAAGTTTATACGAGGTCAGGAAAAATCTCAGAGACCTTGAGGAAGTGCTGGATCAGGAAAGCTTTATACGTATTTCTCAGTCAGAGATCCTGAATATTAAAAGAGTGAAAAATTTTGATTTTTCCTCCACCGGAACCATAGGCGTAGAGCTTGAAAACGGAGAAAAAACCTACGTTTCAAGAAGAAGAGTAAAGGAAATCAAAGCTGTTCTTTCAAAGGCAGCTGATTAGGAAGAGGCTTCATATCAGTCATGGATGACTAAAATATGTTTATTTAAGAGCTGTGCCGATCTGCATCTATGTGTCAGGTGTATGAAAGTGTGAAAACATGCGTATACAGAGGAGGTATGTCATGAACATCAAAACCAAGTTTATCATACGTGCCTTGGTAGGATTCTCCATCGGAATATCGATCGGTGCCATCACCTATGTAGTCTTTACAAGCGAAAACGAACCGCTTAATAAAGGATATCTTTTGATGCAGCTGTTTGGGTCCGGCTTATATGGTGTTATAGCTAACGGAGGCGCCATAGTATATGACTTTGAATCCTGGAGCCTCGGAAGATCTACCTTGACCCATTACATAGTTACTTTTGCCGCAATGTTTATCACAAGCGAAATCCTGGGATGGTTTCCCCATGAAATACTCCTCCTGATACTTTTAGCTTTTTCAGTAGCATATCTTGCCATATGGCTTACGGAATACTATCTCTGGAAGAAAGAGATCGCAAGGATAAACAGCCAGCTTGAACTCATAAAATTCAATTCTCGAAAAACGGCATAGTCATGATCGTTCCCATTACCGAATAGACATCAAAACCAACCGAATAGACACGAATTATTGTGAGTAAGTATTAATGATGATAGATTAAGATCATCACCGGCTAAAATATATCAGGGAGGATATGTCATGAGAGTTAGCAGAACCCATAGTAGCGGCGGTCCCTTGGGAGGGCTGTTTGGATCCATCATCATGGTGATCGTCGGAATAGCATTTATCTTTGCTTCATCCCTTATAACAAAACAAAATGCAGCTTTAAAGGAACGGTGTACAGCCCGGGTAGAGGCAACCGTAACAGGTTATGCAAGATCTGAAAGCTCAGAAGGTGACAGCTCCAACTCATCCTCAGTAACTCCGGTATTTGAATATGACTATAACGGAAAGACCTATTCATCCAATGCAAGCACCTATAGCAGTACCTTTAAGGATACCTTCAAGGTGGGAAACCAATACACTATATATGTGGATCCCAACGATCCTGTGGAACTGTATTCAGAAGATATCTCCAGCTCAGACGGAACCTTCCTTACGATATTCAGATGGATAGGAATAGCAGTTATTGTAATCGGAATCATAACTTTTGTGATTTCCCTTGTAACGGTGATAGCAGTAGGTGGAGCCATAGGCCTCGCACTTATGGAGTTCTTCAAAAAGAAAGAATGATAGATTTGGGAGATACGGAATGAACAATAAAGCATTATATGTACTTATGACAGCAGCCTGCTCTGCAGCACTTATGTCCGGCTGCGGAGAAGCGAAGAACAACACCGCCGGATCAAAACCGGAAGGGACAGTTGCGGAAACCACAGCTCAAGAGACCACTGAAGCACCCAAGGCAGAAACATTAGCCGAAACCACAGAGGCTTCCGTAGAAGAGACATCCTCAGCCGAAAAGGCTGATAAAGCATCTGACCTTCAGGAATCCTTTAAGGATGCCGGCTACATTGAGATCGGAACCACCGGGTATTTCATAAAGGTTCCGAATAGCTACTATCAGGGTGATGTAAAGGATCATGAGCGGAAGGATGACATGATAGCCTACTACAAGAGCGACGAATTCCTGATGGATTTTGATGTTTATCAGTATCCGCATGAAGGAAGAGACCTTTACGCATATACAGAAACAGAAGCAAAGCAGTACAATGCTGACGGCATTACCGAAGTAACCATAAATGATACGGAGCTTGGACTATATTACTCAAAGGAAAGCTATGAAGGTGAGGAAGGAGAGTTTGTTGTTGCAAACTATATTTTCGTAGCAGGCAATGATTTCGGAGAGCTTTCCTTCTGGCAGGATGGTGATGAAGCTGAGGAGCTTACAAAGACCATCATCAACAGTATCACCACAACACCTGAGGAAGAACCTGCGGAAGCCCTGTCCCAAAGTGACGCTGCTGACTATTCATTCCTTATGTCAGATAAGCACCGTCAGGGTATCGAAGTAAAAAAAACAAAATAATCATAGATGTACAGTTCATGAAAGGAGTACTTTATGGAAGACAACAAGTTTACCGAGTTTATCAAGAAGCATCGCGGAGAAATAGAGAAGATCAAGGCAAAAAATACCGCAATTTCTGATGAAGAGATGGCCAAGGTTACCGGCGGTGTAGGCGGAGCTAATGAAGCTACATGTCCATATTGCGGAAAGCCAATGGAAGTTGCTAATCCCGGCGGTGAGTACGGTGATAAGAGCTGGAATTGCCCTACATGTAATATTTATCAGATTATGTCTGATGCTGAATATATCGAGATGGTAAAACTTCTTGAGCAGGCAGGCTATACAGGTATCGAGTATCCTGTATGGTGGAACCAGATCCCTAAATGATTTATGTAATGTAAAAAGAGCCGGTGCTTCGCACCGGCTCTTTTTACTTATCAGTACTGCTCAAGCTTGAATCCGAAATATCTTGCAGCATTGTTGTAAGATATGCCCTTGATGATCTCCTCAAGTGCCTTCTTATCGTAAGGATACTCACCGTTCTCTACCCAGCCACCTACGAGCTCGCAAAGGATGCGGCGGAAGTAGTCATGACGTGTGTAGGAGAGGAAGGAACGTGAATCTGTGAGCATTCCGTTGAAGTTTCCAAGTGTTGACAGGTTAGCGTAGTTGATAAGCTGATCTGTCATGCCCTGCTTGTGATCATTGAACCACCATGCAGCACCCTGAGTGATACGATTCTTAGTCGGAGCCTTGCAGAAGCAGCCACAGATAGTGTTGATGGTTGTATTATCGCAAGGATTCAGTGAGTAAAGGATGGTCTTAGGGATCTCATCTGTAGCTGAAAGTGCATTGAAGAATGCAGCAAGCTGGTCAGCGGGAGCGTAGTTATCAACTGAATCAAAGCCTGTATCAGCGCCAAGCTTGTTATACATATCAGCATTGTTATCACGTACACAGCCGAAGTGAATCTGGAATACGAGATCTCTCCTGTTGTACTCCTTGGCAAGGAACTGAAGCTCAGCTGTTCTGTACTTCGCACATTCCTCCTGTGTTAATGTCTCGCCCTTGAGTCCCTTCTTGAGGATCTCATCAACCTCTGCGTCAGTGGCAGGAGCGTACATCACATAACGAAGTGCGTGATCTGTAACTATGCAGCCCATGGACTGGAAGAAATCAAGACGGTTCTTAAGAGCCTCCTTAAGGGATGCGAAATCCTTTACCTCGATGCCGGATCTTTCTGAAAGCTTCTTCATGTATGAAGGGAACTCAGGCTTCTCGATATTTGTAACCTTGTCAGGTCTCCATGCAGGAAGCACCTGAACGTCGAATGTAGGATCATCCTTAATCTTCTGATGCCACTCAAGTGTATCAATAGGATCATCTGTTGTGCAGATGAGAGTAACATTGGAAGCCTTAATGATGTTTCTTACAGACATTGACTTCTGGTGAAGCTTCTCATTACAAAGGTTCCAAACCTCCTCGGCTGTATCTCCGTTGAGGTAGCCCTCATATCCGAAATACTTACGAAGCTCAAGGTGAGACCAGTGATAAAGAGGATTTCCGATAAGCTTAGGCATGGTCTCTGCCCACTTCTGGAACTTCTCACGATCTGACTTGTCTCCTGTGATGTACTCCTCTGGAACACCGTTTGTTCTCATCTGTCTCCACTTGTAGTGGTCGCCACCAAGCCAAACCTGGAAAATATTGTCAAACTGGCGATCCTCAGCGATCTCCTGCGGGTTAATGTGGCAGTGGTAGTCAAGAATAGGTGCATTCTCGGCATAGTCGTGATAAAGCTGCTTTGCTACATCTGTTGAAAGCAGGAAATCCTTGTCCATAAATGGTTTCATTTTCATTTTCCTCCATAAGCATTAATTTAATTGTTCATTATTTAAACATCGGTCCATCCGACGTTAAAATCTGGTTTTTTCTTTTTACGAGTGTAATGCTGCCAAAGCACGGCTAACTCTGCATATATGTCAGAATCTTGTAGCTGCTAATATAAAAGGAGTAATATTGCCGATGCACAGCCCACCCTGCAAACGTGTCAAAATCTTGTTGTTTCTCTTGTGACCAGCTTTGACTTAACCTTTGTTTTCTTAGATATGGAAACCGGTTTAGGGTTACCCTCCTCATCAAGAGGCGGATTCAGCAGCTTCATAAGAAGCTTGCATACCCTGGAGCAGGATTCCTCCAGCCTTGCATCCACACTTGTAAGTTCAGGGTTTGCCGCACTGGCAAGCTTTGAATTGTTGAAGCTTACGATCTGAATATCCTCCGGAATCCTGAGACCTCTTCGTACAGCAAATTTCAGGGCTCCGATACCTGAAGTATCAGATGAGGTTATGACGGAATCAAAGGGCTTCTTCTCATATTCCTTTTCCAGAAGCTCTGCTATACCGTTAAAGGTCTTTTCACCCTTTACGATACGAAGGCTGTTTTCAGGGATACCGCATTCACGGGCACCTTCCTTTATGCCTTCGATCTTTTTTGAACCCGAATAGCTGTCACTGGAATAAACATAGATGGTTTTTCTGGCACCTGACTCGTATAGCTTTATAAAAGCATCCTTTATTCCGCCCTTGTCATCACATACAACAGAGTAAACATTATCAGCATCAATGTATCCGTTCAGCATCATCACCGGGTGTTCCTTTGCTCCCTCGATTATGTACTGATTGTCCTTCGGATCCTTCTCTACATATTTTGAACCCGCAAGTATAAAAGCATCCACCTGCCTGGATTTCAGAAGCTCAAAGCTTGCTTTTTTATTTTCGTAATCATAGCCTGTGCAGCACAGTATGCAGTTATAACCGTTTTTTCTGAGTTCTGTTTCAAGGTAGTAGATGGCATTGGCAAGATAGATATCGGAAGAGTCCGAACACATGATGCCAATGGTTTTCATGGAGCCCCGTCCCAAGCCTCTTGCGTAGGCATTGGGGGTATAGCCGTATTCATCTATAACATCCATGACTTTTTTTCTTGTTTTTTCAGAAACATTATCCGCTCCGTTAATGACACGGGACACAGAGGCTATGGATACGCCTGCTGCTTTTGATATATCGTAAATATTCATAAATGAAGATCCCTTCGGGGCAAGAGCTCTGCTCTTGCCATATCGTTCGGAGTTTGCCTTATGCGAACTCCTCACTCTGTAAACGCTTACATTTTTTCTTGATTATAACCAAGTCTTGATATAAAATCAATGCATTAAGAAAATTTTGACACAAGTGTTTTAAGTCACAAAAGGAGCAGAACATGAACTTTCCAAACCGTTCTTTTGATCTTGTAACCATGGGACAGCTTATGCTGAGGCTTTCTCCTCCTGGAAATGAGAGGATCGCGAGAAGTGATGTTTTTGAAAAAAACGTAGGCGGCGCTGAGCTTAATGTTGCCGTAGGAGCAGCCCTTCTGGGACTCCATACAGGTATCATTTCAAAAATACCTTCCCATGATCTCGGTCAGTTTATGAAGGGAACCATCCGAAGCTATGGTGTTTCCGACGATTTCTTCATATATGATGATGCACCGGATGCGAGAGTGGCTGTTTATTATTATGAGTATGGTGCCTATCCGAGAAAGCCGCAGGTTATCTATGACCGCCGTAATTCAAGCTTTTTCTCATTATCATCTGAAGAAATCTCTCCTGATGTATATGAGAAGACCAAGTGCTTCCATACTTCCGGGATCACACTTGCACTTTCTCCGGAGATCAGAAAAACCACCATTGAAGCCATAAAGAAATTCAAGGAAAAAGGGGCTCTTATTTCCTTCGATGTGAATTTCCGCGGAAACCTCTGGACAGGAGATGAGGCGAGAGAGACTATCCTTGAGATACTTCCTTATGTAGACATTTTCTTCTGCTCTGAGTCCACCGCAAAGCTTACCTTCCTTAAAGATGGCAGCTGCCGCGAAATGATAAAGAGCTTCACAAAGGACTATCCCATAAAGGCGGTATTTGCCACTCAGAGAACCGTTCACAGTCCGAAATCCCATTCCTTCGGATCCCTTGCTTACGATGCCGAAAAGGATGCCTACTTTGAGGAGCCGCCATACGAGAACATCGACGTTGTAGACCGTATCGGTTCCGGAGATTCCTACATTTCAGGCGCTTTGTATGGGCTTATCAGTTCAGGCGGGGATGTGAGAGAAGCTGTGAAGTATGGTAATGCTACCTCCGCAATGAAGAACACCATCCCAGGTGACCTGCCTCAGAGCAATCTGAAGGAGATCAATGCTGTTATTGAAGATCATTATTCAACCGGTTTCCACAGCGAAATGAATAGGTGACTGTTTACCGTCAAGTGATGAAATGGCACAGAAATTGACTTAAAGTCTCAACGCTCCATAATAATCAGTGTATTAGGATTGACCACATATCAGAATTAGCGTTTTTGAATCAATTCAATAATAATAATCGATTGACTTCAAAACTCAATTTTTAAATTCAGGGTCAAGGAAGAGCGTTTTTTACTATGACCTATATCTCAAAAAAAGAAATATAGGTCATGGATTAACATGATTCACCATGACTTATATTCAAAAAAACTGGTTATGAGTCATGGGAGAACCTGTTTCGCCATGACCTATATTCAAAAAAACAGCTTATGAGTCATGGAAAAACCTGTTTCATCTTGACCTATATTCCTTGATGGGCCATGGGGACGGAGTTAGTAATCAAAAATGGTCTATAGACGGAGTTAGTAATCAAAAAAAAATGTTTGACATCAAAAGTTCAACGTGTTAAAGTACGTGTAAATTAATAAAACAAACCGATGACAGAGAGAAGTAGTTTATCTTTATCGTCACAGAGAGCCGCAGGTGGTGGGATTGCGGTACGGGCGGATAAGTGAATGGACTCTGGAGGGTGCTCAGAAAGACTTGAATATCTGAAGTCGAGTATGCGGCAACGGGTTCTGCACCGTTATCAGGCAGCACATATGCTGGTATGTGAAGAGTGACCTTTTTATAAAGGTAATATGAGTGGTACCACGGATTTATAAATTCGCCTCATGTCGGGAGTGATCCTGACATGGGGCTTTTCTTTTTTTCCGAAGGTCGGCAGTCATTTAATCCTAGTACAACGTATTTTAAGTTTCTGGCACATTCAACGGTCATGACGGCTTAGTATTACAACGATAAAACTGCACATAACGTGTCAGTTAATTATTATTCGATGTACTAGTACATTGTATGAACCCCGGTTGGACGGTAAATCTGTATCACTATGGCGCTCCAGTAAACATCTTTTTACATTATGGAGGAAAAATCAAATGAAAAAACAGTTAATCGCAGCATCTATGGCAGTTCTTATGGCAGCATCTCTTATGGGCTGCAGTTCAAACACAGCACCCGAGGCTACAACAGGAGCAGCAGCTTCTGAATCAGCAGCCACTGATGCAGCTGGATCAGAGACCTCAAAAGAAAATGCTGATGCAGACTCAGCTGATAAGAAAGATTTCAAAGTAGGTATAGTTCTTTTCATGGATCATCCGTCACTTAACCAGATCAAGGACAATGTTGCTTCTGAGCTTGATAAGCTTTCCGGAGATATGGGTGTAACCTTCAACTATGCAGACTACACCTTCAACGGTCAGGGAGATGCAACGGTTCTCAATCAGATCGCAAGTGAGCTTATATCTGATGAAGTTGACGTTATCATCCCAATCGCAACTCCTGCTGCACAGGTTGTTCAGGCAGCTGTGGAGGATAAGGGTATCCCGGTTGTATTTTCAGCAGTTTCAGATCCGGTAACAGCAAAGCTGGTAAGCTCCATGGAAACTCCCGGCTCAAACATTACCGGCACCTCAGATGCACTTAATACAAATGCCATCATGGATCTCATGTTTGCAGTAAACCCGGAAACAGATTATGTAGGTCTTCTTTACTCAAATTCAGAGGATGCTTCAAAGCAGCCTATAGAGGATGCCAAGAAGTATCTTGACGATAAGGGCATCAAGTACATTGAAAAAACAGGAACAAAGACTGACGAGATTCAGGCGGCGGCAGATGCTCTTGTGGCAGAAGGCGTTGATGCGGTATTTACACCGACCGACAATACCATCCAGCAGGCTGAGCTTGGTATCTACGAGAAGTTCAGGGATGCAAAGATCGCTCACTACGCAGGTGCCGACAGCTTCGCTCTTAACGGTGCTTTCATGGGCTACGGCGTTGACTACTCATACCTTGGAGTTGCAACAGCCGATATGGTAGCCGACATCCTTGTAAACGGAAGTGATGTTGCAACAACTTCAGTTCAGACCTTCGATAACGGTATCGCAACCATAAACACAGATACCTGCGAGGTTCTCGGTCTCAACCTTGATGATGTAAAGAAAGCCATTGAGCCGCTTTGCACACAGATCGTTGAAACAAAGACAGAGAAGGAATTCTCAAAGTAATCTTTCGTATTATATCCACCGGGGACTATCCTCACCGCCGAGAACCGTCCCCGATGGAATAGAAGAAGTTCTCAAAGCAATGCTTCAGCCCTGTGCCGCTTCCTTTGACTTTCAGCGGACTCATTCCTAAGCTTTTCAGTTATTCTCAAAACTGAATTTTTAACTTATAATCATAACAGCAATACACTCTCAAGCTTCCCGGGGAAACCGACCGGGAAGCACTTTGTTTTGTAACACCATTTTCAGGAGGAAATTCCATTGACCGGATTTTTAACAGCAGGCATAGTCCGCACCGCACTTGAGGTGGGACTTATCTATTCACTTGTCGCACTTTCACTGTTCATCAGTTACTCGATCCTTAATATCTGTGACCTTTCAACTGATGGCTGCTATACCCTTGGCTGCGCGGTAGGCGCGATCATCACCATAGCAGGACACCCCTTCCTGGCAATCCCGGCCGCAATGCTTGCGGGCATATGCTCCGGATATGTGACGGCACTTCTCCAGACCAAATTCGGAGTTGAAAGCATTCTCGCCGGAATCATTGTAAACACAGGACTTTACACGGTAAACCTTGCCGTTATGGGTTTCAGTTCCAATGTTTCCATCTTCGGAACAGACACCATTTTTTCTCTTTTCAAGGGTCTCAGTGATTCTGACTTCTGGAAGGACTGGTCTGCACTTATCCTTCTGGCTGTAATAGTTGTGCTTGTCTGCGCACTTATCAAATGGTTCCTGGGAACAACTCTCGGCCTTTCCATCCGTGCAACCGGTGACAGCCCTGCCATGGTGAGAGCTTCCTCCATAAACCCTATATTTACCATTACCGTCGGACTTTGCTTCTCAAACTCACTTACAGGTCTTGCAGGCTGCCTTATCGGTCAGTACAACAAGACCTGTGACATTAACCTTGGTACAGGTATGGTAACCATAGCTCTTGCGTCTCTTGTCATCGGTGAAACCCTGTGTGGAAAAGGAAAGATGATAGTAAGGATACTTGGCATGGTCATCGGTTCCTGCCTGTATCGTTTCATTATTTCCATCGCCCTTCGTCTCAATGTTCCTACCGAAGCGTTTAAGCTGGTATCGGCAGTTATCGTTGCCATCGCCATCGCGGCACCACGGGCAAAACAGCTTATTGCATTTAAACATAAGCAGCTCACTGCAATGCAGGAAAGAAAAGCTATGAGAGGAGGCAGGGCAGATGCTTAAGATCGAACATGTCTTTAAGACCTTTAACACAGGAACAGTAAATGAAAAAAGAGCTCTGACAGACCTATGCCTCACTCTTGAGGATGGGGATTTTGCAACCATTATCGGTTCAAACGGTGCCGGAAAGTCTACATTATTCAATGCCATCGCCGGCTCCTTTTACACCGATTCGGGTTTCATAGAGCTTGACGGAAAGGACATTACCTTCGAGCAGGAGCATGTGAGAAGCCGCTACATCGGACGCCTTTTCCAGGATCCTCTCATGGGTACAGCACCTCACATGACCATAGAAGAGAACCTTTCCGTTGCATATCTAAGGGCCAATGAGCATAAGCGTGGTCTTTTCAGCCATGTATCAAAGGCAGAAAGAGAGAAGTTCAGACAGCAGCTTTCACTTCTTGATATGGGACTTGAGGATCGTATGGATCACCCTGTGGGACTTCTTTCCGGAGGACAGCGCCAGGCTCTGACACTTCTTATGGCTACCATGGTAACTCCAAAAATCCTTCTTCTTGACGAACACACCGCGGCTCTGGACCCTTCAACCGCAGCCAAGGTTCTGGAGCTTACCAAAAAAATAGTAGCAGAGAACCACATTACCTGCCTCATGGTAACCCACAACATGAACCAGGCTCTGGAGCTTGGCAACCGAACCCTGATGATGAACAGCGGAAACATCGTCTTCGACGTCAAGGGCGAAGAGCGCTCCCACATGACCATCCAGGACCTCCTGAACAAATTCGAAGAACGCGCCGGAAAAGGCCTCAACAACGACCGAATCCTCCTTTCCACCAAAGAAGGCGTATAAACCCTGAATAGTCTTTTATATTAACAAACAGTAAACATATAGAAAACGTAAGAAACATACTTACGGTTTGAAAGAACTTCTGAATAGTTTTTTATATTAAATGTAAACATATAGAAAACAGAAAAAATGCAAGGGATGTGCAGCTAGGCTTGCGGGTTGAAAGAACTCCTGAATGGTTTTTTCATTATCTGTAAATATGTAGAAAACGGAAGAAAATGCAAGGGATGTGCGGCTAGGCTTGCGGGTTGAAAAGACATCGGGGACTAAATGTACGGCACAGACGCACGTCAGTGCTTCTGGGACGAACATTTAGTCCCCGATGTCTTTTCAATCCCGTGGGCCGCCGCGCATCCCTTGCATTTTCTGTACCATTATATATACTCTAAGTAGAAAAAACTTTTCAGGAGGCAATTATGATAAAAAAGCATTTTGTCATCACCATTGACAGACAGTATGGTTCAGGCGGACGTGTAGTTGGTAAGCGCCTCGCAGAAGAATTAGGCATTCACTTTTATGATAATGACATATTGAAACTCACATCGGAGCGTACAGCCATAGGAGAGCAGTACTTCCGTCTTGCAGATGAAAAAGCAGGAAACAACATCCTCTATAAGATCGTTTCACACCTGACTCCGGATATCTCAAGCCCGAAGCTTGACGAAAACATCGTATCCCCGGAAAATCTTTTCAGATTCCAGGCTGAAGTAATACGTGAGATTGCGAAAAACGAGACCTGCATCATCGCCGGCCGCTGCAGTAATTTCGTACTGACCGAGGCCAAAATGGAGGATCACGTAGACTTCTTCGTTTATGCAGACGAAGAGACCCGTATCAAGAGGGCGATGGACTACAATAAGATTGAAAGAGAAGAAGCCATCAAGAGGATCAAACGAATCAATAACGAACGAAAGAAGTACCATAAGTACTATACGGGTCAGGACTGGATGAATCCGGAAAGCTACGACCTTATGATCAATGCTTCCCGTATCAGCTATGATGAGATGGAAGTCCTTATGAAAGACTATATTCGCATGAAGGGATTTATCGACTGATGAATAAAACTGTAAAAGGCATCGAAAGACCTCTTCGGGGAGAGCTTACTGTCCCCGGAGACAAGAGCATTTCCCACAGAGCCGTGATGCTGGGATCACTTTCCGAAGGAGTGACACGTGTCAAAGGCTTCCTGAACGGAGCTGACTGTCTCTCCACCATCGGATGCTTCAGAAATCTCGGAATAGAGATAGAGCTTAGTGATGACGAAAAGGAAGTTACCATACACGGAAAGGGTCTCCATGGACTTAATGCCTACAGCGGGGTTCTTGACTGCGGAAACTCCGGTACCACAACGAGACTTATCTCCGGTATACTTTCAGCTCAGAGCTTTGATTCTGAACTGACCGGCGACGAGAGTATTCAGAAGCGTCCCATGAAACGTATCATGAAGCCTCTTATGGAAATGGGAGCTGATATTACTTCTGTAAAGGGTAATGACTGCGCGCCTTTAAGCATTCACGGAAAGGCACTTCACGGCATAACCTATGAATCCCCTGTAGCCAGTGCTCAGGTAAAGTCTTCCATACTTTTCGCCGGACTTTACGCAGATGGGAAAACCACCGTTATAGAGCCCACATTATCAAGGGACCATAGTGAAAGAATGCTGAAAGCCCTTGGTGCCAGGGTTTCTACCCGTGAGCTTCCCGACGGAAGAGCAGAGATAAGCATTGAGCATTGCGATAAACTGGTGGCTCCCGGAGAGGTTCTGGAGATTCCCGGAGACATTTCTTCTGCAGCTTACTTTATTTCAGCTGCACTTCTGGTTCCGGGTTCTGATGTGATCATCAGAAATGTAGGCATTAACCCTACAAGAGACGGCATTATCGATGCCTATCTCAGTATGGGTGCAGATATAACTCTTGAAAACAAGCGCATTTCAGGCTCTGAAGATGTTGCAGATGTTCATGTGAGATACACAGAAGGACTCCACGGAGCTGAGATAGGGGGATCTTTCATCCCGAGGCTTATCGATGAGCTTCCGGTTATAGCCGCTGTAGCGGCCGGTGCTTCAGGAAATACAGTGATCAAAAATGCTGCCGAGCTTAAAGTAAAGGAATCAAACCGTATTGCTGTTATGGTTGAAGGGCTCAAAAAGGTTGGTGTTAAAGCCACCGAAACAGAAGACGGAATGATCATCGAAGGACAGGGCAGAGGACTAAAGATATGCTCCGGCGAGATAGATACTCATAAGGATCACAGGATTGCCATGACCTTTGCGGTACTTGCCCTTGCCGGGACACAGGATACCGAGGTAACTCTCATCGACGGAGATTGTATCAATATTTCCTACCCGACATTCTACGAGGATTTGGCGAATCTCTGATCCTGAAACACATCTTGAATCCCACTGCCGGTGTTTCTTTATACATGATAGTCGGCGGTTCCGATCAAGTTATACAATTTGCACGATCAATAATCAAATGTAATATCAAAAGGTTGTTGACATTCTTGTTACACTCTGATAAATTATTCAAGTCGCATAAAAAGCGGCTTGATAATATGGCGGATTGGTCAAGCGGTTAAGACGCAGCCCTCTCACGGCTGAATCCCGGGTTCGATTCCCGGATCCG
>JAGAGL010000097.1:0-3198 GCA_017627595.1 Oribacterium sp.
CTTTTGGGGCTGTTTTATGCACTTTCAAATCTTGGGGCAGATGGGATACTGGAGAGCAGGGAGTTAAAGCGACCCGGCTACGGAGAGGGAGAGCGGCTGGTAGATATGAGGATTTATGCCGACGGAGAGCCGCTTAAGGAGGATATGAACCTTACCGTAGGGGAAATTCGCTATACGGAAGAGGAAATACAAAAGCAATTTGGCGAGATAGAGGCTGTACTGGATAAGCTTATTCTGGGGGAAAACGGATCTCTTGACCATGTAGACAGGGATTTAAAGCTTATAACAAAGATTGACGGTTACCCTGTGAGCATAGACTGGGAGACCGATGATTATACCGTTATGGACAAAGAGGGAAAGATAGCTCCCGATTTTCTAAATCCCGACGGACAGCTTATCACGCTTAGGGCGACCATAAAATATCTGGATATAAGTGATGAGTATGAGTTCTCAGCCTACGTCTATCCGAGGCTTAGAAGCAGCGAAGAGGCCTTATATGAGGCAGTTGCACTGAAGATAGACGAATTTGACAAAGCCAGTGCTAGCGATGAAAATCAGCTTCTTCCGGGAGATATAGGAAGTATGGAGCTGACCTATAAACAGCTTAGCGTCAATACGGGTCTGTATCTTCTAATATTCTCGGTACTTGCAGGTATAGTCATTTATCAGGGCAGGGACAGGGAGGTTTTGAAGCAGATAGCAGCCAGAGAACGGGAAATGCTTATAAATTATCCGGAAATTGTAAGTAAGCTTACGCTTTTACTTGGAGCAGGCATGACAATACGTGCAGCCTTTGAAAAAATTGCCGTGGACTATGAAAAGCGGCGGAACAAAAAAAGGTATTTTGCCTATGAGGAAATGCTCATAGCTGTTTATAAAATGCGGAGCGGAACACCGGAGGCAGCGGCTTATGCTGATTTCGGATCCAGGTGCGAGGTTTCCAGGTACAACAAACTGGGGGCTCTTTTAAGCCAGAATCTCAAAAAGGGCAGTAACGGTCTTCTTGAGATCATGGAGGAAGAGATGAGACAGGCCTTTGAGGACCGCAAAAGCATGGCAAGAAAGCTTGGGGAGGAAGCAGGAACAAAACTGCTCCTGCCTATGGGGATGATGCTGATGATAGTTATGGTCATAGTCATCGTTCCAGCATTTCTGTCATTTGGCGTATGAAAGGAGGTGAGGAAAATGATAAAAAGGTTTTTTGTTGAAGAGGACGCGATAGGAACCGTTGAGATGATACTCATACTTGTTGTTCTTATCGGTCTGGTAATTATTTTGGTTCAATCACAAATTTTATGTGATGGCTGATTCCTGACATACTCCTTCCGGCTCATATCCATGATCTTCAAGAAGAAGTATTCATCATCAGGATAGCCATATCCGTGACGACGGAGGGTCTTGATCTTCTGATTGATGCCCTCGATCTTACCGGATGATATTTTATAAGTTGCATGAGCTATGATGCCCTCAAAGTGGGTATCTAATAGCTTTCCAAACCAAAGCAGATGCTTATTGTTTGTTGCCTTGCAGATATCTATGATATCTATGATCGAATCGGCCATTTGGGCTTCATCGGTCATGGTATAGGCAGATGACAGCTTTTCCTTGACCAGATCAAGGGTAAAGAGGAGTTTATTCTCCTGCAACAGAGCATCGTATTTTGCTTCATAACCGCTCTTGCGTTTGATGTCCTCTGTTTTGAAAAGAGGACTGCCCTTATGAATGACTCGCTCGGATGCAGCATCCTCATCCTTCTTCTGAAGCGTGGACCGATTTGACATCAGGATGTAACGAGTCTTCTTAAGAGCCTTGGCTGCCTCTATGTTACCTTCTTCGTAGAGCCGCCTCTGTTCGTCCTTACGGACTTCGCTGACTACTTTGTCATTGAAGTTCTTGACGATATGAAAGTAATCGAATACCGGCTGAATCCAATAGCATTTTTCTTCAAATGCTTCCTGGAAATCGGAGTTCATGTCACAGGCAACGGCTTCCACGCCAGACATCCACTCCATACCGACATGATCAATAAAGTCATAGACTACCTGCTTCGATTTGCCGTTTTGAATCCAAAGGACATGACCGGATTCAAGGTCTATGATGTGAGTGGCATAGCGTCGGCCATTATGAAGCTTGAACTCATCTATACCGAGATATTTAGCCTGTTTTTCAGGCTTTATAAGCTTATTGCCGTTATCGGTTGTATAGATACTCTGGAGACGCTTTTTATCAATCTCCTTGACCGTGTTTTCACCTAGCCCGGTGATCTCAGCCACCTGCTTGTTTGTATAAGTTCCCCTTGCAAGCAGATCACAGGTATACTGATGAAGCGCATCCGTAATGAGATGCCCTTCAGCCTTAAAGGAGATAAACTGACTCTTGGTGGCTCCACATTTAGGACAACGGAGCTGGTTATGAGGAAACAACAATCCACTTAGGTTGCCGCCAATGCTGAGATGACGGATATAAATATCGGGATGTGAGTTTATGTGCATCCTCTGTCCGCAGGTACAAACCCGCTCTTCCTCAGGAAGATCCAGAATACCTCTGTGGCAGTAAATAATCCGCTTGGATTTAGCGGTCTCAACGGTTGTTTCGGTGTTATGAAAGCCGTATAAGCAGGACGGCAAAAACAGATACTCCGTTGACTGTGTAAGTGTCAGTTGTCCATCGGCTTCGGTTCGTATATAATCCATGATAAAGGATCCTCCTGTTGATTGGGTTATTACATCCGGCCAAAGATGCAACTCAACCTTATAGGAAGATCCTTTTTTATGCAACTGTCAATGTACTATGCCGCCGGGTCAGTGGCTGAACTATCACATAGAAAAAATGATTGACCCAAAATGAATATGCAAGAGTGCTTGCGAAACTGGCCAAGTGTAAATCAAGGCTGATCGAATTGAGAAACAATCTGTGTGAATACGAATCTCTTCTTAAGGAAATGGGATCGTTATCTGATTCGAATGAAAAAGATATACGTAAACTAAATGTACATACATGTCCAGAGTGTGGGTCCGTTATCAAGGATACTACTATTCAGAGGAGTAGGCGTTATAACCTAGCGGAAGATATTATTGCGATAAAAAACGAGTTACAGGTTTCTATACAAAATGCCACAAAAGATATTGATAAAGAAGAGGCTAAGTATAGAGAATTGCTGGAAGAGCTATCAATATATCAGGAGAAACTAAAACTTAA